>CAZZDO010000408.1:0-4905 GCA_964653205.1 uncultured Armatimonadia bacterium
CCGCCGCCGTCGCTGGCCGACATGATGCTCTCCACCGAGACGGCCGAGATGCAGGAGCTGTGGCGAGCGCTGCTGACCCCGCCTACGGTGTTCATTGACCGCTTCTTCTCCGACGAGCGGCTCAAGGGCGCGATGGCGTGGTGGTCGGTGCAGACGGGCACGCCGCCGACCAAGCCCGGCTCGACACTGGCGATGAGCCTGCAATCGGGCAGCCACCTGTCGGGCAGCGCGCGGCCGAAGGGCGGGTCGGGGGCGCTGAGTGACGCGCTGGCGCATGTCATCACGTCCGCCGGGGGGCAGGTGCTCACCGGGCAGCATGTCGAGCGGATCATCGTCGAGGGCAACCGCGCAAAGGCGGTCGTGACCGCGACCGGCGAGACGTTCGAGGCCCGTCGCTGCATTGTCTCGGGGCTCGACGCGCGGCGGGTGTTCCTGAAGCTGATTCCCGAGGCCGACGTGCCCTCTGGGGTGCTCGGCCGCGTGCGGCAGATCAGCGTCGCCAGCGCCTCGCTGTTCAAGGTGGACCTGGCACTGTCGGAGCGCCCGGTCTTCTCGAACCATGGCAGCCGCCCCGAGCAGACCATCGCCTCGCCGATCATCGCGCCCTCGCTGCAGTACGTCTACGACGGCTGGCTCGACATCCAGGCCGGGCAGCCGTCGCGCGAGCCAGGCCTGTGGTGCGCCTGCGCGACGGCGCTGGACCCGTCGCTGGCCCCGGAGGGCCGGCACACGCTGTGGCTGTCGCAGTTCGCGCCGTACGAGCTGTCCGGCGGGAAGAGCTGGGATGACGTGCGCGAGCAGGTGGCCGACCAGATCGTGGGCACCTTCTGCCGCTACGCGCCCAACGTGAAGGACGCCATCATCGGGCGGCTCATCACGACCCCGCTGGACTGGGAGCGGCTGACGGACAACCCCCGCGGCTGTGCGTGGCATGTGGACATGGAGCTGCACCAGGCGTGGGGCTTGCGGCCGCTGCCGGAGCTGTCGCAGTACCGCACGCCGGTCGAGGGGCTATACCTGACCGCCAGCGGCACCCACCCGGGCGGGGGCATCACGGGCCTCCCCGGGCGCAACGCCGCCCACCAGGTGCTGCGCGACCTCGGGCGCCGCGTGCCGAAGAAGGGCCTCGTGGCGCTCGTGCGCGGGTATCTGAAGCTCTGGCGGTCGTTCCAGCGGTTCCGGAAGATGACGGAGTAGCCGGGCCACGGTAGAGGTCCGGTCGGAACCTGCGGCGAATAGTGGCGTCCTACTACTCGGGTTGCTTGACGGCGGCCCCCGTGGGCACCTATCATTCAGTTTCGCCCCCGCGACAGGACGTGCTGTCGCGCGGCATAGGAGGTCTTGGCATGCGACCGCTGCTTCTCCCCTTGTTCTGTGTGTTGCTCATCGGCGTCCTGGTGCTGCCGCTGTTCGCCCAGGAGACGGCCGATGTGTCGGTCGGCGGCGGCCTGGTGGCGCGCCTGCGCGACCGGGGCGCCTTCGCCACCGTGGCCGAACGCGTCGCCAATGTGGACCAGAAGCTGGTGCAGGTCATCTCCTCCAAGGACACCCAGCACCCGCAGGTGACCGTCCAGCAGAAGGGCAACCTGTGGACCGTCTACGCCTGGGACATCCCCGTGATGGCCGTGTACCCGTCCGAGGCGAAGACCAACCAGATGACCGAGAAGGCCCTGGCGCAGCTATGGGCCAAGAACCTCACCCAGCAGTTGCCCAAGGCCACGCCGTGCAGCAAGCTGCCGCCCGAGCAGCTCGGCTACGGCAAGAAGCCGTCTACGACCGTGACGACTGCCACCAAGCCGACGTCGTCTGTGACGGCCAAGCCCACGGCCGCGGCGCCCCCGGCGGGTTCGGCCAAGCCCACTGTGGTGGCCGCCAACCCGACGACCACGACCCCCAAGCCGGCCACGACCACGCCCAAGCCTGTGACGACCACCGCCAAGCCGGCCACGACTACCGCCGCCAAGCCGGTCGCGCTGGTGGGCAATGAGGCGGGCGCTACGTTGTTGATCGTGGACGCCATGCGGGCGGCGCGGGAGATGAATGCCGAGCAGTGGGCCGCGCGCAAGGAAGCCAACGCCAAGGAACTGTACTCCAGCCTGCTTCACTACCTGACCGGGCAGGGCACGCCGCCCAAGACCGGCGCTGTGACGACGACCAAGCCGGCCACGACCACCACCACAACCAAGCCGGTGACCACGACGAAGCCGGTCGCGACGACCAAGCCCGTCACAACCACGACCAAACCGGCTACCACGACAACCAAGCCAGCCGCCACGACCACAACCACCACGACGGTGACGACCACCGCCGACCCGTCCATGGCCAAGGTCCCCCAGAAGAACCGCATCCGCGCGAAGTTTGCCGCGGCCAAGCCCGCCTACGACAAGCTGGCGGTGGCCGACCCGGAAGCGGCCAAGCCCATCGGGGAGATGTTGGCGGCTTCCCGCCAGGCCTTCGCGTACGGCAAGTTCGACGAGTCCGAGCAGCAGGTTGACGCCGTCCTTGCGGCGCTGGGCGTGACGTTCACCGAGTAGGCGCAGCCGCGACACCACGAGAGCCGCCGGGAACCCCGGCGGCTCTTTCCGTCTGGGAGCGACGACCATGCAACGTGCGCTGCTGTCCCTGTCCATCCTGCTGATCGTGGCCTCGCTGGCGGCCGCGGACTATGAGTACCGCTACCTCGAGGGCGAGGCCTTCAGCCGCGGCGAGAGCCACGGTGTGCGCGACGAGGGCTTCACCTCGTGGATGGGCCACCCGTCAGGCGGCAAGGTGGAGGTGTTCGGCCGCCCCGCCGGCGGCTTCCTCGAATACGACCTCGAGGAACTGCAGGAGGGCGACTACTTCATCCATGTGCGCTGTCTGGCGCTGCCCAGCACGCGGACGCATGTACTGTGGGACGGCCAGGAACTGGGCCTCATCCAGCACGACGGCGCGAGCACAGCGCTGCGCTGGAGCCTCCCGCTCGGGCCGGTCACCATCCCCGGTAGAGCGGGCGTCTCGCCCGCCACAGGCGTCCCGCCCGCTACAGGCGTCCCACCCGCCAAGCACACCCTCCGCCTGCAGGGCTCGGACAACACCACCCAGTGGCCGTACATTGACGTGATCCTGGTGACCAACGCGAAGGGCTACACGCCGCCGTGGCAGGACCAGGACTTCGTGAGCTACAAGACGCCGTGGCCGCTGCTGGAACTGGCGGGGGAGAAGGCGTCGCAGTTCGTGGCCCCCCTGCCACCCGCGCCGTTGGAGGGGCCGGCTATTGGCCGGCCCGCCGTCCCGGACCTCAACCTCCTCGCCCTCGCGCTGCCTCCCCCCGTGCTCGGGCGCAACGAACTGCGCCTCACCGTCAGCGCCGCCAAGCCTACGGGCACGACCTTCGCGGCCGTCGTGCAGCCGGCGAACACGCCCCACGTGGCCCAGCCCGGACGCGACATCTACCGTCTCACGGAGGATCAGCCGCAGACGATCACGCTGCCGGTGTCGGTGCGCGCGGCGGGGCCGGCGCTGCTGTACGTCACGGCCGGCGTGGGCCCGCACCCGCTGGAGGGCGCCTATCCCCTCGACATCCCGAGGATCGTCAGCGTGACGCTCGACGAATACGCCTACCCCGCCACGCAACGCGCCGGGCGCTGGTCGGCCGCGTTCACCTGCGCGCCGGAGTTGCTGCCCAAGCTGAGCGTGGACCTGACGCTCAAGGACCTGCCGAGCGGCAAGCCCGTGCTCCGCAGGACGTTGCCGGTGAAGGCATCGCAACTCGACGTCCCGTTCGACCTCGTCAGCCTGCCGATTGGGCGCTTCCAGGCCGATGCCGCCTTCCGTCTCGACGGGCAACTGGCCCAGCGGGACTCCCGCGAGTTCATCAGGTACGCCCCGGTCGCGTTTCCCGCCTGGGAGCCGGTCCGCACGGCCAAGGCCGTCGGCGACACGATCGTCGTCAACGGCCAGCCGTTCCTGGCGCGGATGCTCTACCACGCGCCGATGAATGACGAGATCGTCAACCACGGCTTCAACATCGTGCAGTGCCACGGCGGCGACCCGGACCCGCTGCCGAGCATCCAGAAGCACCTGGACGCCTGCCAACAGGTCGGCCTGTACGGCACGGTGGCGCTGTTCAACAACCAACACTTCAACAAGGATACGCACTTTGACCTCAGCCGCCTTGAGGAGGCGGTGGTCAAGTTCAAAGACCACCCCGCACTGCTGTGCTGGGACCTGATTGACGAGCCCGATGGCTCGGGCATGCAGCCCCCGGCCGTGCAGGAAGCGGCCGACCTGATCCGCCGCCTGGACCCGAGCCACTTCGTGTGGGTGAACCTGTGCCAAAACACCCGCGCGAGTGACTACCTCGCCAGCCAGGACCTGTGGAGCTACGACACCTACCCCTTCCCGCAGCTGACGCCCTTCGACTACAAGACGCGCTGGCTGGACCTCACCGACCGGGACTTGCTGGGCAAGCGCCCGCTGGGGACATGCTTGCAGACCTACTGCTACAACCACCACACCCAGCGCATGCCGACCCCGGACGAGCTGCGCACGAGCCTGTGGCTGCATGTCATCCACGGCTACAAGTGGTTCGGGTACTACTCGTACTACGACGGCGAGCCGGCCGGCTGCCTGTCGCGCGACCCGGTGTTGTTCTCGTACGCGCGGGCGCTGAACACCGAGATGGTGCAGCTTCAGAACGTGATCCTCGCGCCGGGGCAATGGCGCGGGGTGCCGACCGACCCGGTGACGGACAAGCTGGAGGCGCGCGAGAAGGAAGTCGGGGGGAAGCTCTACGTGGTGGTCGTCAGCGACAGCCGCGAGGCGCAGTCAGCGACGCTGAAGCCGTCGTGGGCGGGGGCCAAGCGGCGGCTGTTGATCGAGAGCGAGGGGAAGCCGGTGGGGGGCAAGTTCGAGGTGACGCTA
>CAZZDO010000409.1:0-4896 GCA_964653205.1 uncultured Armatimonadia bacterium
GTGATCCAGAGTATGGCGGCCGCCACGAATCTCGGCGATTCCCGCGCGCGGCTTTGGCGCCGGGCCACACGCCTATGGGCACTTCCAGTTCGCACCGCTCCCCCTCCACACCGGAGTGGGAGCGCGTGAAACAACTCTATCGGCAACCCGACCCCGATCCGAAAGAGGTCGCCTCGCGGATCACGTCGGCGCTGGATGAGGCCACGCGGCGGGAGATGTCCGGGCCGGGCGTGGCGTGCTGCCTGAGCAGCCTGCTGCAGGCGTCGCGGCAGGTGGCCGAGGCGGGGCTGGCGACGCTCGTTGGCGCGACCGACCGGCCGCCGCTCTTGGCCGCGTCCGAGGCCATCCGCGAACGGGCGGAGCGAGCCATCGCGCGCGGGGCCTTCGCCTCGCGCTTCAGCGACCTCGGGCTCAACGCCCTGGCCACCGCTGTGTTCGAGGCCGGGGCCGGGGGCTCGTCCGAGCTGTTCCACGTAGACGCCGACCGCGCCACTGCGGCGCTGGGCTCGTATTGCACCGACCAACGCCTCCACTGCCTCGCCCTGACCTTCGTGGGGCATGACTTCGACCACCTCTACCGCTACTTCGTGACGCGCGACACCAGCGACTTCGTCGGCGGCCCCGGGCTGCCGACGGTGGCCGAGGCCTCGCAACTGCGCGACGCCGTGTCGCGCCATTGCCGCGAGACGGCGGCGGGCGTGGAGGCGGCCGCGCACGAGGCGGCGCTGGCGGCGGCCCTGCGTCTGGACGACGACGGGGCGGTCGCGCACGTGCAGGATGTGCTGACTGATCTCACCGAGAGGGGACTGCAGCGCTTAGCTGCAGCCGGATAGCCTTGCTTTCGAGGGTTCTCGCTACTACCGGGCTGGCCACGACTCCGCCTGCATGGCGCGAGGCTGAACTGGTGCTGGCCTGGGAAGGCCCCCAGCGCAATGTGCTGCGCAACCTGCGGGACCTGTATCGCCTGCTCCCCCGTCGCCCGTCGCCCCTCGCCGAAGACCTGCTGGACCTCGCCACGGTGGTGTACTGCGCGGACATCGGCGTGCCGCGGGGGCGCAACGAGGAGTGGGTGCGCCGCCTGGAACTGCTCACGCCGGTACGGCAGCCGGATTTCTGGCAGGCCCGTGCCGACGACCTGAGCTACCTGCTGTATGTCCTGACGCGCGACAGCTTCCGGTTCACCTTCGCCCCCCGTAGTGCCGAGGCCACCGATGAGGCGGCCGGCGAAGCGCCCTTCGCCGCGGACGCCGTGTGCCTGCTGTCCGGCGGGATTGATTCTCTGGCGGGGGCAGCGATGCTGCTGCGCACGGGCCGGCGGCCTTTGCTGGTGTGCCACCAATCCGGGAACCCCACGATCTTCGCGGCGCAGGGGCATGTGGCGCCGGCGCTGGCCGGCCTGGCGCCGGGGCAGTCGGCGCTGGCGGGGGTGCGGTTGCAGGCCGAAGGGCGCGGCGAGGGCTTCCCGACGGCCGAGCGCGAGCCGTCGCAGCGGTCGCGAGCGTTCCTGTTCATGGTGCTGGCGCTGGTGGCTGCCGACGCGCTCGGCGTGGACGAGGCGTACATCGCCGAGAACGGCATCCTGACAATGGCGCTGCCGCTGTCGGAGGCGCGGGTGGGGGGGCTGTCCACCCGCAGCACCCATCCGAAGGTCATTGCGCTGCTGAACGCGCTGGCGCGGCAGTGCGGGCTTTCGGGGGCGCTGACCAACCCCTTCTTATACCAGACCAAGGCCGAGATCATCCGCGACATCCTGCGACCGGCGCTGCCACCGTTCGAGATCCAGAAGACGGTGAGCTGCTGGGCCGCCGGACGGCAGCACCGGCAGTGCGGCGGCTGCGTGGCCTGCCTCGTGCGGCGGCTGGCGATGCTGGCGGCGGGCCTGCCCGACGAAGCGTATGAACTGGATGTGCTGGGCGACCCCGCCGGCGCTCGTGGGACCGATGCCTACGCCAACCTGGTGGACCTGCTGAGCCTGTGCGCGGACTTCCTGATCCAGCCGGACGCGATGCTGCTGGCCCAGTCGCCGGAACTGCTGGACGGCGGGGCGGGGGGCGTGTCGCTGCCCGAGACGCTGGGGCTGTACCGGCGGTTCGGCCACGAGGTCCGGCAGGTCGTGCAGGAGCACTTCCCCGCCGCCGCGAAGCTCATGCCGTGACGGAAGGGGGAGTATGGGCCGCCCCCCTCGGCAGAGACCCTCCACCTCTCCCGGCAGGCGCAGGTGCGGCGGCCTCTTGCCGCGAACTCCCCTGCCCGAACCAGTCTTCCGGAGGAACCACCATGTCGCAAGCCTTGAGCCGAGACCAGATCTGCCCGTTCGTCCATCAGGTCGTCGGCGAGACCCCCGTCTTCGATCTGCACACCCACCTGTACAGCCCGCCCTTCGGTGAACTGCTGCTGTGGGGGCCTGACGAACTGGTGACCTATCACTACCTCATCGCCGAAGTCTCGCGCACGGATCGCTCCGTGTCGCCCGACGAGTTCTACGCCATGAGCAAGCCGGTGCAGGCGGCGCACATCTGGGAGCGGTGCTTCGTCGAACGCGGGCCGGTGTCGGAGGCGCGACGGGGCGTTTTGACGGCACTGACCGCGCTGGGGGCCGATGTGGTCAGCAAGGACTACGGGGCCATCCGCGAGCATTTCGCCGGGCGGACGGTGGAAGAGCATGTGGACGCGGTGTTCGCGGCGGCGAACTGCAGCGGGGTCGTGATGACCAACGACCCGCTGGATGATCTGGAGCGGCCGGTGTGGGAGCAGGGCTTCGCCGAGGACCCGCGCTTCACGGCCGCGCTGCGGATTGATGGGCTGCTGGTGTTCCTGGAGCGGAACGCCGCCAGGTTGGCAGGCATGGGGTACGAGATCAGCCCGCGGCTGGGGCAGGGGGACCTGGCCGAGGCCCGGCGCTTCCTGGGCGACTGGGTCGAGCGCATGAGCCCGCTGTACATGGCCGTTTCGTTGCCCGATACGTTCTGCTACCCCGAGGACTCGCTCACCGGCAAGCTCATCGCCGAGGCGGTCGTGCCGGTGTGCCGGGAGACGGGGGTGCCCTTTGCCCTGATGATCGGCGTGAAGCGGCTCATCAACCCCGCGCTGAAGCTCGCGGGTGACGGCGTGGGCCGGGCCGACGTCGGCAGCGTGGCGCGGCTGTGTGAGGCGAACCCGGACGTGAACTTCCTGTGCACGCTGCTGTCACTGGAGAACCAGCACGAGTTGGCCGTGACGGCCCGCAAGTTCCCCAACCTGATGCCCTTCGGCTGCTGGTGGTTCCTCAACGACCCGAGCATGATCGAGCAGATCACGCGGATGCGGATGGAGCTCCTGGGGACGAGCTTCATCCCCCAGCACTCCGACTGCCGCATCCTGGACCAGCTCGTGTACAAGTGGGCACATTCGCGGCCGATCATCGCGCAGGTGCTGGCGGAGAAGTACGAACTGGCGGCGGTGTCGGGCTGGCCGGTGACCGAAGACGAGGTCAGGCGGGATGTGAAGGATCTGCTGAGCGACAACTTCCTGCGGTTTGTGGGGGCGTAGAGGGCGCCTGGGTGCATTATTCTTCGGTTAGGAACCGGCATTTGTTGGGCTGAGTCCTTGCATTCTGTCGGCGAGACTGTTATAATTCTCGTGTTGTTCTCAGGGCACCCTTCCTGAGAGTGGGCTTTCCGCCCACTCTCTTTTGTTTTTGCGGGACGGTCGAAGGTGAAACAGGCACCGAAGCATCCGGTGGTTGAGAAGGTCGAGGCGGAGGTCGAGCGCACGCTGGCCGACTTCGGCTACGAGCTAGTGCAGATCAAGTTCGGCGGGCCGCCCGGCAACCAGACGCTCTCGATCTACTTTGACAAGCCCGGTGGCGTGACGACCAACGACTGCCAGTACATGACCGAACGGCTGTCGGTGCTGCTGGACCTGCTGGACCCGATCGCGGGGCGCTACCACCTGTTGGTGTCGTCGCCCGGCATCAACCGGCCGCTGACGCGGGATGCGGACTTCGACCGCTTCGCCGGCAAGAAGGCGGCGGTGACGGTCCGCGACGCCGCGGGCAAGCGGGCAACGGTGCGGGGCAGGTTGCGGGGCGTGGCCGAGGGGCAGGTCGTGTTGGCGACGGGTGACCAGGAGGCGCGCGTGGCGCTGGATGAGGTGGAGCAGGCGCACCTGGTGCATGAGTGGCCGGATGAGGAGAAGGCCGAAGGGTAAGGGCAGAAGGACCAGGCGCCCTGCTGTGCTCTTCGGACTGCTGCATGCTGTATTCTGCATTCTGCATTCCGACTTCTGACTTCTTTCGATACGGGAGTTGAACGCGTCATGAACGGAGAGTTCCTCGAGGCTCTCGAGCAGCTTCAGAAAGAGAAGGACATTCCCATGGCCTCCCTGGTGCAGACGGTAGAGGCGGCCATGTCCTCGGCGTACCGCAAGCACTACGGTTCGACCGAGGAGGTGCGGCTGGACATTGATCTGGGCGCGCGGACGATGCGCATGATCGTGCGCAAGCCGATTCTGCCGGAGCTGCCCGAGGGGGAAGAGCCGCTGGACCTGGAGGCTCTCGAAGAACAGGGGCTGCTGCAGTACGAAGAGCGCGAAGTGGACACCAACGAGTTCGGGCGCATCGCGGCGCAGACGGCCAAGCAGGTCGTCATGCAGCGCATCCGCGAGGCCGAGCGCGAGATCGTGTTCGACGAGTTCAGCCACCGGGTCGGGGAAGTCGTGACCGCCGAGGTGCAGCGCAAGGACGCGCGCAATGTGTTCGTGGCGCTGGGCCGGGCCGAGGCGTTGCTGCCAGCCCACGAGCAGATCCCCGGCGAGCCGTACCGCTTCAACGACCGCCTCAAGGTGTACCTGCTGGAAGTCCGCAAGACCACCAAGACCCCCCAGATCATCGTCTCGCGCACCCACCCCACCCTCGTG
>CAZZDO010000410.1:0-4857 GCA_964653205.1 uncultured Armatimonadia bacterium
CGGGCGCCTCGGCCGGGACCGTCGGGTCGTAGCTCATCAGCCCCGCCACGGCGCTCTGGTAGTACGCGTAGAGCTGCGTGCCGTGGTAGAACTCCCCGGTGTCCAGTTGCAGCAGTCGCTGCTGCAGCCACGCCGCCTGGCCGTCGCGGAACTTGCTCGCCATCTGGTTGAGGAAGTGCGACGCGCCGATGAACCGCGACAGATCGTAGCCGAAGCGTAAGTATTGGCCGGACGGACTGAGGGTATTGACCATGAAGTCAATGATGGGCCGGAACTGCGGGAGGTCCAGGAGGTCCTCGCCGGTCAGCGCCTGCAGCGCCTCGCGGTACTGGCTGGTCTCCTCCAGGTACAGGTACTGGTGGTAGTGCGAGCTGTATGGAATCGCGCCATCGAGCGGCATGGCGGCGTAGGAGCGCGCGATGCGCGGCAGGGCCCAGCGGCACCACAGCTCCGCCTCGGGCAGCACGCCGAGCAGGTGCAGGGCCGCCACGCCGAAGCCCGCGATGGACTTCTTGCCGTGGTCCTGGCTGATCGAGCCGCCCCAGTAGTCGCGGTTCAGCAGCGCGAGGTCGAAGAAGATCTGCCCGTGGCGGCGCAGCTTGTCCAGCAGGCGCGTGCGCCGCTCCTCGCCCAGCTCGTCCCGCAGGGCGTGGAACGCCCATGACAGCGCCCGCAGGCAGCCCATCGCGCCCATGTCGCCGTTGTGGCTGTAGCCTTCGGGATTGGGGTTGGCCCACGCCGGCCGGGCGATGATCTCGTCCACGGTGGCGAGGGCCTCGTCGAGCGCGTCGGGAAGGGCCTCCAGCCGCCAGGCCGCGATCCACATGAGCAGGTCGTCCGCGCCGTGGCCGCGGTGTTCGTCGAGCCACGCGAACGTGCGGCGGAGGGGCTCGCGATAGAGGGCGTGGGTCGTGTCGAGGGCGGCCTTGAGGCGCTGCCAGTATTCAGGCTTGGCCCATTCGGCGGCGGGAGGCGCGTAGGCGGGTGCGTCCTCGCACCCGCAGTCGGCGGTGCGGGGACGCACCACCCTACGCGGCACCGCCGGCAGCAGCACATCCTCCGGCTCCACCTCCAGCACCGCCGACGCCCACTTCAGCCCCGAGCGGTCATAGCTCGGCGGGGCGCCGGGCGTGATGAAGACATGGGAGTTGTTGGCGTTCTGTGTGTCCTCCAACGAGGGCCGGACGTACTCCTCGGGGTGGTAGAGCGTCAACTCCACGGTCGTGGGGCCGTCGGCAAGGAAGCTGAACTTCCCCCGGAAGCGCTTGTGCTCGATGTCCTCCAGCGACACGCGTTCGAAGAACCACAGGCCGAGGCGGCGGCCGTTGACGGCGACCCAGTACGCGGGCACGAGCGGGATGGCCCCGAAGTTGATCGAGAAGTCCCACGGGCCGGTGCGCTCGTTCTCGTTGCCATACTTGTTGAGCACCTCGTAGAGCTGCTCCCAGTCGAAGTTGCGCGCGTCCATGATGACCGAGAACAGGTAGAGGCCGGGCGCGGCGTCGAAGCTGAAGCGGATCGTCTCGTCAACGGTGAGGGGGAGAACGGTCAGACCGTCCACGGTGGAGACGATCTGGTCGAGGCCGATGGCGTTCATGGGTGGCATCCTGTGGCAGAGATGGGCCGCAGTTCGCCGGGGAGGGGGCTGGGGCCTGCCGTCACAGGAGAGTTCGGGGGAGACGCCGAAGGGAAGATGGAGGGGCCGGATATCATCCGGCCCGCCGTACGGTTCCCATGGTGCTTTGGGGCATTCGTCAAGAACGGCGGGCCGGCTGGTAGCCGGCCCCTCCAACGGCTCAGCAACGGCCCCGGCTGCACGACCCGTTCCGCTACGCAGGGCAAGCGGCGCTCGGCGGCGAACCGCGCGCCATGATCCTCAGGCTCATCTCCTGCAACATCTTCCAACGCGAGGCATGCCACTGCGCGGCGCATTCGCCGCATGTCCTGGACCTGGAGTTCCTCGAACTGGGCGAGCACATCCACCCCGAGAAGCTGCGGGAGACCATCCAGGCGGCGATTGACCGCGCGAGCGCCTCCCCTCGCGGCTATGACGCGATCCTGCTGCTCTTCGGTCTGTGCGGAAACGCGGGCGTGGGCTTGGAGGCCCGCACCGTGCCGCTGGTCATGCCCCGTGCGCACGATTGCTGCACCGTGCTGCTCGGCTCGCGCCAGGCCTTCCGCGAACACTTCGGCGACGCCCCCAGCACGCCGTTCTCGTCGAGCGGCTACATGGAGCGGGGCGAGTACTTCCTGCGCGTCGAGGAGGGGGAGACGCGCATCCACTACGGCGACGCCTACGCCGAGTATGTCGAGAAGTACGGCGAGGAGAACGCGAAGTACATCTGGGAGCAGATGCACCCGGCCGGGCACGACGAAAGCAACCGCGCCGTGTTCATTGAGGTGCCCGAGTTCGCGCACCTGGGCTACGTCGCGCGGTTCCGCGAGAAGTGCGCCGAGGTCGGGCGGACGTGCGTCGAGTTGCCCGGCAGCCTGCGGCTGATCCAGGCGCTGCTGAACGGCGAGTGGGACGAAGCGGACTTCCTGACCGTCGCGCCGGGCGAGAGGACCATCGGCGTGTACGACTGGGCGGAGATCATCCGCAGCCAGCCAGTGTAGAGGGCTATCACCATGACCAACTCTGCCCGCGACTGCCGCCTGCTTCGTCACGTACCGGTCCCCATGCGTGATGGCGTGACCCTGGCCACGACTGTCTACCTGCCCGAGGCCGAGGGCTGCTATCCCACCGTGCTCGTGCGCACCGCGTACAACCGCGTGCCGCTGCAGGGCGTGGACTTCGCCCGGCGGGGCATGGCGTTCGTGGTGCAGGATGTGCGCGGGCGGTACGGCTCGGACGGCGACTTCTACCCCTTCCTCCACGAGGCGCAGGACGGCGAGGACACGCTGGACTGGCTCGTGGCCCAGCCGTGGTGCAACGGGCGGGTCGGGATGTTCGGCGATTCGTATCTCGCCGCGACACAGTTCTACGCGGCCAACACGGGCCACCCCGCGCTGGCGGCGCTGAACCCCCGCTTCATGGCGGGGGACTGCTTCAGGCGCGCGTACTACTGCGACGGCGCCTTCAGCCTCGGGCTGACGTGGAGTTGGCTCGCGTTCGAGTGCTCGGCCCGCACTTCCGAGGCCGCGTTCATGCCGCTGTATGACGTGCGCGAGCTGCTGCAGTCGCTGCCGCTGCTCGACCTCGACGAACGCAGCGGCGCGGGCGTCGTGCCGTGGTATCGCGACTACGTCAGCCACACGCGTTACGACGAGCAGTGGGCGCCGCTGAACGTCCGGAAGGACTTCGCCGCCGTGCGCGCGCCGATGCTGCTCATCGGCGGCTGGTATGACTACTACGCGGGGGAGACGTTCCGCAACTACGAGGCCCTGCGGGCGGCCGCGCCGACCGACGAAGTGCGCGACAGCCACCGACTGCTCGTCGGTCCGTGGACGCACGGTGTGAACAGCGTGTCCACGCTCGGCGAGTTGGACTTCGGGCCGGCGGCGCTGGCCGAGAACGGGGCGACAATGCGCTGGCTGGAGTGCCTGCTGCAAGGCGGCGCGCCGGCCGAAGCCCAGGCCGCGCCGGTGCGCCTGTTTGTCATGGGGCGCAACGAATGGCGGGATGAGTGGGAGTGGCCGATCGCGCGCACGCGCTACGAGGACTGGCATCTGCGGGCAGATGGACGGCTGGCGCGTGAGGCCCCCGGCGACGAGCCGCCCGACCAGTACACGTACGACCCCGCCGACCCCGCCCCAACGCACGGCGGCAACCACTCCATCGGCCCGTACAACCCCGGGCTGTATGAGATGGCCCCGCCGGGCCCGTACGACCAACGGGAGATCGAGGCGCGGGAGGATGTGCTCAGCTACACCTCGGACGTGCTCAGGGAAGACCTGGAAGTGACGGGGATGGTGACGGTCACGCTCTTCGCAGCGTCATCGGCGCCGGACACGGACTTCGTGGCGCGGCTGTGCGATGTCTACCCCGACGGCCGCTCGATCAACCTCACCGAGGGCGTCATCCGCGCGCGCTTCCGTGAGGGCGTCTGGGGCGAGCCGAAGCTCATGAAACCCGGCACGGTCACCGAGTTCACGATCGATCTCGATGCGACCAGCAACGTCTTCCTGGCCGGGCACCGGCTGCGGCTGGACGTCACGAGCAGCAACTTCCCGCTGTGGGACCGCAACCTGAACACGGGCGGCGACGGCGTGACGGAGACGACATGGCAGGTGGCGCGGCAGACGATCCATCACGACGCGGCGCGGCCGTCGCGGGTGAGGCTGCCGGTGGTGTGAACAAGACGCTACTGCTGCAGCCAGTGGGGATCGAATGACCGCCGACCGTGCACAACGGCGAGGACATGCACCTCGTCGGCGCTCACCATCCTGTAGAAGATTCGGTAGCTGAAGACGAGGAGTTCGCGGTACTGGTCTTGCCTCACCTCAGGTATCATCCTGCCGATGCGCGGATGGGCCCTGAGCTCGCGAGTCTTTTGGACAATGAGTCGGACTACACGGCGAGCCTGGGTTGGGGAGTCTGCCGCGATGAAGACCCGCACCTGCTCGAGTTGCTCGGCCGCCTTGTGCGTCCAGATCAGTGCAGCCATTCCGCAAACCTGCGCTCCACTTCCTCATGGGTCATCGTCTTACCATCGGCGATATCCTGCTCGCCCTGTTCGATGGCCTCCAAGACGTACAGATGGTACTGGATGTCCTCGAGCGTTGCATCCTCGGGCAGACGCGAGATCACTTCCTGCACTTTCTCTTTCGTAGTCATGGGCGTCTCCTAGCTGTCGCCGTTCGACACGGCTGATTCTACGCCATGGGTCACGAACGCGCAAGCACGGATGGAGCACG
>CAZZDO010000411.1:0-4855 GCA_964653205.1 uncultured Armatimonadia bacterium
CATGCGCTGCATCATGCGCCCGCCCATGCGCTGGAAGCGGCCGCCGCCGGGGTTCTGGCCGTTGGCCTGGGCCTGGCGCATGCGCTCGGCCATGCGGGTGATGCGCTCGACCTGCTGCTGGATGTCCTTGGCCCGGTCCTCGGGGGACTTGGCCCAATACCGCGCCCAGCGACTGTTGAAGCGGTTGTCCATCTGCGCTTCCTGCTCGGCCTCGGACAACTCCCGCGGGACGGACATGAGGTAGATCGGGCGCCACTTGGCGTTCACGGCCGTCGCGATCTGCGTCAGCACTTCGTCAATGGGCTTGTTCTCGGCCTGCAGCGTGATGTTGCCCGACAGGTCGCCGCCGGCCGCGACGATGAAGCCGCTGGCGGTCATGAAGTTGTAGAGCGCCTCTTGCAGCGGCACATCCTGCAGGTTCAGGGTGATGGTCTCGGTGCGCACGGGGATGATGAGGTCGCGCACGGGGTCATAGAGGCGGGGTCCGCCCCGCCCGCCCTGTCCGCCGGGGCCGCCCTGACCGGCTGCGGGCTGACCGGCTGCCGGCTGGGCCTGTCCGCCCTGAGCGGCCGCGGCTTCGGCGGCCTTGCGGGCTTCCTCGCGCAGGCGCTGCTGCATATTGGAGCGTCCGGCGCCGGGGAACTCCGGTGGGGCCTGCGGTGCGGCCCCCTGGACACCGGCCGCGGGGGCCTCACCAGCGGCGGGAGGCATGCCGGCGGCGGGCGGGGGTCCGCCCTGTCCGCCCTGTCCGCCCTGTCCGCCCGGGCCACCGGGGCCACCGGGGCCACCCGGACCGCGCCCAAAGCCGCCCGCGGCGCGCCACTGCTCAAACAGCTTGCCGCGGTCCTCGTCGCTGAAGCTGTCGAACCAGTTCTGGCGCGTGTTGTCCATGCCCGCGTACAACTGGTCGGCCGTCCACGGCGTAGCCGGCGGGGCCGACTCCAACACGTACACCCGCAGCCAGGAGGCCTCGATGGCCTCCGCCAGCCCCTTGACGGCCGGCTCGGTCTTGGCGTCGGTAAGCTTCACCGTCGCCGTGGCGGTGCAGGGGCTAACGATCCCCACCTGCACGCCGGACTGCTTGGTGACCTCCGCGGCAACCTCCGCGGCGGCCTGGTCGGTCACATCCAGCGTGACCTTCGCCTCGGTCTTCTGTTCCTGGGCCAGCGCCACGTGCGCCGCCCCCAGTAGCAGACACAGCGCCAGCACCGTTACACACACTCTACGCATGGGACTTCCTCTCCTCTCCCAACGATCAAAGATGGCTTCGCCACAGCCTGTGAGACTACGGCGACCAGATTTCGGGCGAACGTATCGCTCTGCTCCCGCCACTCCTCATCCGTGCGGCGGCGGCCCTGCATGGTGAAGGCCCGCATGCTCAGGGCGATGATCTGCATGGCGGCCGCGACCATCTCCGGCCGCGCCTCGCCCCGGTCCACGCGCTGGGTCAGCAGCCGCCTGACCGCCTCGCGCACCTCGTCGTACTGGCGCTTGAGTTCCGCGGCGGCGGCCGGGTCGCGCCGGGCCGAATGGAACAGCATGTGCAGCAACCGCCGGTGCTCCCAACTGGCGTCCAGGAAGGCCCGCACCTGACGCTCAAGCGCCTCGGGCAGCGGGAGGTCGCTCAACTCCGCGAGGGGGAGTTGTATCAGGCGCCCCGGCCCAAAGCGCTCCAGGACCGCCTCGAACAGCTCCTGCTTGCTCGGAAAGTGCTTGAACAGCACCGCCTCGGTCACACCGGTGCGTTCGGCCACGTGCCGCGTGCACGTGCCCTCATAGCCGGCTTCCGAGAATAGCTCCAGCGCGGCTTCGAGCAGTTGCTCGTGGCGCGCCTGACCGCGGGGTCCCATGGTTGTCACTGTGCATGATGAACCGGCAGAGCCGGCCTGGTAAGTCGTCACTTACCTTTGACGCCTAGATCTTCGGCGTATTCCCGAAGTTTCCTATCGTTCCGGCAGCTTTTTTCTGGAGATTCCCCCCAGACCGGCGGCAGGCGCTGTGGAAAGCCGGTGGAGAGGCCGGGAGGTAAGTGTGGATGGGTGGGGAGGGGAGCTGCGGGCAGCCGGCGAAGGCAGCCCCGGCGCGCCCTGCGCCCGAGGAGTGATGGCCCATGAACGTCGTCCGCCGCCACCTCTGGCTTTCCAGTCTGCTCCTGCTGCCGTTGTGCGCTCGGCCCGTGCCCGCCCAGTCCCTCCGCGCCGCTGACTACACCGTCCGCGCGGACCGGGACGGACGGCTCACCCTCGACTACAAGCGCACCCCGATCATCACCACCAGCTACGCGGGGATGTTCGGCCGCCTGCCCACGGGCAGCCCCATCTACTGGATCAGCGCGAACCGCAACCTGCAGGTGCAGACCCCCGGGGGCGACCCGCCCCGGCTCATCGCCGCCAACACCGGCGAGCCGGGCGTCACCATGCGCCGTGAGGCCACAATCCTGCCTGAGGGCGTGCGGATTACGCACGAGATCACCGTACCCGCCAACATCGCCGGCTCGATTGACACGGGCTTCACGCTCAGCCCGGAGCTGGCCTGCGGTGCGCCGGGCACGCTGTGGAGCAAGCCGGATGGTGAAGGCAAGGCTGTGACGCTGGGCGCCGGACCGAACGATCTCCCCTACCAGACCGCCTTCTCCAGGCTGCTCTTCGAGAGTCAGTGGGGCAAGCTCACCATCGAGTTCGAGGGCGGCGAGGGGCTGCAGACGCAGGGCGCGCTGCTCAACGGCGCGCGCTCGACGCGCAACCCCGGGGAATGGGTGCAGGTTCTGCCGCTGTCGGCAGGCATCGCCGAGGGCCGGCCGCAAGCCGTCTATCGCTCGGCCTACACCCTCCGCTTTGAGCCCGCGCCGGGCAAGCGGTTCCTGTCGCCGCGGCGCAACCTGCTGTACGGCGGGGACTTCGAGAGTTGGCGCAACCCCGACCTCCCCGACGGCTGGCGGCGCGAGCCATACGGCACGAAGGAGAACTGCACCGGTCTCGCGCCCGATGACCAGGTCAAGTTCGAGGGCGCGCGCAGCCTGCGCTGGACGTTGCCCGAGGGCGCCCTGACCCATGCGACCCAGTGGCTCGGCTACCGGGCCCCGGTCGTGATGGACGGCCCGTACGTCTTCTCGGTCTACCTGCGGGGCGAGCCGGCCGGAGTAGAGGTAGCGCTCCGCTGCGGCGGCAAGGAAACGAAGGCACGGGTCACCGGCGACTGGCAGCGCTGCGCGGTCGCCACCGAGATCAAGGCCGATCAGTCCCTCCCCGGCATCCGCCTCCAGAAGCTCTCGCCGGGCACGCTGTGGGTGGATGCCGCGCAACTGGAGGCGGACGAGGAGCCGACGGACTTCATCGCCCGGGCGCCCGAGACGGTCTTCACGCCTCCACCCTTCCCGACGGACTCGCTCAAGGGCGATCTCGCCGCCGTGCCGCCTCCCGGTCCGCTGGCCGGCTGCGGCCCGGAGTTTTCCTTCTACACGCACGAGACGAAGGGCCGGCTCATCTACGACATCAGCCTCCCCGCCGACCGCCGCGCCGTGGCCACGCTCACCGTCAAGGTCACCTCGCCCGACGGCAAGCCCGTGCTGAGTCAGACCGTCAAGCCCCCGCTCCCCGCGCGTGTCGTCATCCCGCTCGACATGGCACGCCTGACGCTGGGCAAGTCGCCGGCCTCGGCGGAGTTGGTCGAGGGCGGCCAGGCCGTGGCCGGCCTACAGCACGAGGTCATCAAGCTGCCGCCGCTCACTCCTGGCGCGGAAGTGAAGATCAACCGCCTCACGCGCGTGCTGTGGCGCGATGGGACCCCGTATCTCCCCTGCGGCAGCGACGCCTCGACGAGCCTGGAGCGCTCCCTGGGCAACCTCCGCGACCAGGCCGCCAACGGCTTCAACCACCTGCACCTGTGGAGCGGATTCTGGGAGCCGGAGAAGACGGCCCACGGCACCATCCCCAAGCTCAACCCGGCGGCGCTCAAGCAGATCCTGGACACGGCGCAGGCCTGCGGCATGACCGTGACGGTGAACCTCAGCCACTGGCTGTCCATCAACCACTTCCACAAGGGTCGCTTCACCAACCCGGACGTGACCGACGAGGAGATCATCGGGCGCGCGGGTGAAGTCGCGCGGCTGTTCCGGGGCCACCCGGCGGTGCTGGGCTGGCATCTCATTGACGAGCCCGACCCGGCCTATTGCCCGCCCGAGTGGATCGCCCGCATCCACGACGCGATCCAGGCGGAGGACCCGTACCACCCGGCGGAGATCAACCTCGGGGGCACGGCCGTCAGTACGGCGAGTTTCCTCGACGGATCCGACTACGTGTCGGTGGACATCTACCCGGTGCCGACCGCCCACGTTGGCATCATCACCCCACACACGCGCTTCATGCGGCTGACGGGCGGCTGGCGGCCGATCCGCTGGTGGATCCAATCGCTCCCCTACGCCTACGAGCCCACGGCCGCCGAGCAGACGTGCATGGCCTACCAGGCGCTGGCCGAGGGCACGCGCTTCATGCTCTTCTACAACTACCGGCCGACCTCATACGCGGCGTGGGCGGGGCTGGGGCAGATCGCGGCGGAGATGCAGGCCTTGCGGCCGGCGCTGGCGGCAGAGCGGGAGGACCTGCCCGTGACGGGAGTGGAGCACGAGCGCGTCGTGGCCTCCCTGCACCGGGCCGAAGGGGCGGTGTGGGTGATCGCCGTCAACCGCGACACACAGGCGGCGACGGCGCAGTTCGCGCTGCCGGCGGAATGCGCAGGGAAGACGGCGGAGGTGTTGTTCGAGGGGCGCAAGGTGAAGTGTGAGGGGACGACACTAAAGGACACGTTCGCGCCCATGGCGCGGCACGTCTACCGGGTCAAGCCGTAGGAGCGCCGGCAT
>CAZZDO010000412.1:0-4815 GCA_964653205.1 uncultured Armatimonadia bacterium
GGGGAGGGGGGGAACGACAACGGCGACGGCATTCCCCTCCTCGGCGACTTCGTCGAGCGGCGCGTGATGCTCGACGCCGTCATGGCCCAGTGCGATGGGATCGAGCGGGCGCTCGCCGCCTCCGGGGTCAAGTTCTGCTACGCCGAGAACTGGGTCTATGCGCCGGCGGTGCAGAAGGCGCGGCGGCTCATCCAGTCGGGCGGCGGGGCCGTGCTGCGGCTGCTGGCCGAGGAGAGCCATTCGGGCAGCCATGCCGCGTATGCGAAGTACTGGGCCCTCGCCGGCGGCGGGTCGCTGCTGCGCACCGGCAGCCACCCCATCGGCGGCGTGTGCTACCTCAAGCAGGCCGAGGGCCTCGCGCGCGACGGCAAGCCCATCCGCCCGAAGTCCGTCGTGGCCGAGACCGCGTTCCTGACGAAGATGGAGAGCTATCTCGCCGCGCCGCAGCGCTACTGCGGGACGGAGCTGGCCGACTGCGAGGACTGGGGGGCGGCATACATCACCTTCGAGGACGGGTCGGTGGCCGATGTCTGCTCCTCGGATGTTGTGCTCGGCGGCGTGTACAACCACATGCAGGTATTCCTGTCCAACGGGCGCATTGAGTGCAACATGAATCCGATGGATGCGGTCATGGCGTACGGTCCCGCCGAGGACAGCTTCGGGGACGAATACCTGGCCGAGAAGATCAGCACGCGGCTGGGGTGGAACTACGCCTCGCCCGACGAGGCCTGGGCGAGCGGCTACCCGCAGGAGATCCAGGATTTCATGGAGGCCATCGCGCAGGACCGCGAGCCGCTGTCGGGGTGGACGCTGGCGCGCGATGTGACGGCCGTGATCTTCGCGGCCTATGTGTCGGCGTGGGAAGGACGACGGGTGGACGTGCCGGGGTAAGCCCCGGCGCCAGCCGCTAGCCATGACTCGTGCCCACACCGGCATCCTCACGATGCTCCTCTCCACCATGTTCTTCGCGGCGATGGCGGCTCTCATCCGCGCCACCCCGGCGGTCAACTCCTACGTCCTGGGCATGGCCCGCTTCCTTGTCGGTGTACTGGTCTGCGTCGCCGTGTTTGCGGTCAAGCTGGATCGCCCGCGCTGGGTCAACTGGCCGTGGCTGGTCGTGCGCGGGGTGATCGGCAGCATCGCGGTCATCATCTTCTTCTGGTCCATCCAGAACATCGGCCTGGCCAAGGCGACGGTGCTGAACTACACGTACGTGATCTGGGCCGGGGTGCTGGCGGTGCCGATGCTGGGGGAACGCCTGCGGGTGCTGCAGTGGGCGGCGGTGGTGCTGGCCGTGCTGGGGATCGGGCTGCTCTTCGAGGTGCATGGCTGGCGCGTGGCCCCGGGGGATGCCATTGCGCTGCTCGGCGGCATCTGCAGCGGCATCGCCGTGATCGCCATCACGCGCTGCCGCGCCACCGACAGCTCCACGAATGTCTTCTGGTCGCAATCGCTGTTCGGGATCGTCGCGGTAGCGTGGCCGATGGCGACGCACTGGGCCCCGCCGACAGCGTTGCAGGTGGCCGCGATGGTCGGGGTCGGGCTGCTCGCGGCCGGGGGGCAACTGTTCATGACCTTCGCCTACAAGCACACGGGCGCGACGCAGGGCAGCCTGCTCAGCCTGGTGACGCCGGTGCTGGGCGGGGTGCTCGGCGTGGCGTGTTTCCACGAGCCGCTGACCGTGCGGTTCGTGCTGGGGACGCTGCTGATTCTCGTGGCCTGCGGCTATCTGGCCCTCAACCCCGTGCAACGCGCGCAGGCCATCATGCTGCCCGACCCCTCGGCGGCGGATTGCGAAGAGGAGTGCGCCCCATGACGCGCCATGCCGCTGTAGCGGCGGCGGTGCTGGCCGTGCTGCTGGCGGCGCCCGGCCGCGCGGAGCCGACCCCGCCGCGCCATCACAGCATGACCGTCCTGAGCAGCGTGCCGACGCAGGAGAAGGTTGTCGCCCTGACGATTGACCTGGGCGAGTCCGCCACTCGGGCCTCGTGCGAGAAGCTCCTGCAGTGGCTGAAAACGCACAAGATCAGGGCGACCTTCTTCGTCACCGGCTGGTTTGTCCGCACCCTCCCCGACCTGGCCAAGCGCCTGCGCACCGACGGGCACGAAATCGGCAACCATACGGACACGCACCCGCACTGCCCTCGCGTCTCAGACGAACGGCTGCGGGAGGAATTGCACAACGTCGAGGAGTTGCTGCGCCGGCAGGGGCTGGCGGTTTCGGAGCCGCGGTACTTCCGCCCGCCCTTCGGCGAGTACAACGCCCGGACCGTGCGCGTGGCGGGGGAGTTGGGGTACAGGACGGTGATGTGGAGCGCCACGACGGTGGACTACACCGCGCGTGGCAACGCCGACCGCGCCGCGAACGCCATCCTGCGTTACGTCCGCCCCGGCGGGATCATCCTCACGCACGCCACGGCGGTGTCGGCGGCGATGGTGCCCCAAGTCGTGACGCGGCTGCAGGCGAAGGGCTACGCGGTGGTGACGTTGGGAGAGTTAGTCGAACGCGGGAAGAGCGCCTCAACGGGTGCGGCCGCGGGCGCGCGTTAGTCTGCGCGGCGCCGCTTCAGAGCCGCCATGAACCCGAGCATCACCAGCAGGATGACCATGGACGCGGGCAGGACGAGCATCCCGATGCGCAGGCCGAAGGCATCGCCGAGACGGCCGATGGCCCACGGGAAGACCACGCAGCCGCCCACGCCGGCCGCGGCCAAAAGCGAGAACAGCGACGTCGAGCCCGTCGAGATGTGATCGGACGCGACCGATAGCAGTGTCGGCCAGAAGCACGCCACGAACAGCCCCCCGAGCGCGAACAGGACGTAGGCCATGTTGACGGTCGGGACGAACGTCAGGCCCAGCGTCGCGACAGCACACAGCACCGCCGACAGCACCATGAGCCACTGGGCGGTCAGCCGCCGGACGATCATCCCGCTGGCGAAGCGCCCCACTGCCATCGCCGCGCCGTAGAAGGCCGTCATCCAGGCGCCGCCCAGCGGCGTGGCGTTGAGGACCTTCTGCGCGAAGTTGGGGGCCCAGGACGTGAGCCCTGCCTCGCAGCCGCCGCCCATGACCATGGCCACCACCAGCAGCCAGAACAGGGGGAGACGCAGGAAGTGGCGCACGCTGTGGAGGGCGGCTTCGTCGTCGGAGCCGGCCTCAGCGGCGGGTGGGCGCGGGTAGCGTCGCGTGTAGAACAGCACCGCGCACACCATCGGCGGCACGACCCACAGCCAGAACGGCACGCGCCAGGAGTGGCCGGTCTCCAACAGTTGCCCGGCCGACAGCGCGCCGGTCACGAGCCCCACCGAAAACACGCCATTGATGAGGTTGAGGGCCCGAGCGGAGTCGTGCGGGTGAAGCTGAGCGACGAGCGGGTTGACCAGGGCCTCGACGGCGCCCTTCCCCAGGCCCGAGAGCACCATGGCCGCCATCAAGGCGGTGTAGCCTCCCGCCAGCGCGCCCCACGCCTGCGCCGCGCCGATGGCCATGAGCCCCCAGAACAGGTAGCGGCGCTTGTACTGGCCCTCCCCGACGCGGCCGATGACCAGCAGCGAGCAGATCAGCGCCGCCATGCGCACGGATGTAAGCAGTCCGCGCGACTCGAAGTTGATCCCCAACTCCTCGCCGATCGTGTCCAGGCACACCGGCAGGACCACCAGCACGGCGCCGAACATGATCATGCACAGCACCGACGCGGACATCAGGCGCCGGTAGGCGACGGGGGGCTGAGGCTCAGGAGTTGAGGCGGTCGGGGCTGTCGCGGCCATGCTCGTCCATTCCCGCGTAGGCCCGCCGGTCCCCGGCGGGCACGACACCACGCGCCGGGGGACCGGCGCGCCTACGCGACGGCCCCCGCATTATAGGCAACTCGCCCACGGATGACGAGTCTCTCCTTCCGTGCTATACTCCTGCCTCCGCCCCAGACCCCGCGAGGTGAGCATGAAAGCCCGCAACGCCTGCTTGTCGTGCATGATCGCGCAGGCCTACAACACGTCCAGTCGCTGCACCGCCGATGCCGCCCGGCAGCGCGCAATCCTCGACGAGACCATGCGCCGCTACCTCGGCGTGCCGATGGATGACCAGTCGCCGGCCGTGCTGTCGCAGATCTCGTTCGAGGCGTGCCGCGAGGTCACCGGCGTGCACGACCCGTACCTGGAGGACAAGCGCGCCGCCAACGCCGCCGCCATGGAACTCTATCCCGAGTTGCACGAACGCGTGGGCGCGTCAAGCGACCCGCTGCACGACGCGCTGGTGCTGGCCGTGGCCGGGAACATCATTGACCTCGCCATCGCCCAGCAGTATGACATGCGCAAGAGCATTGTGGATCGGCTGGACCACGGCTTTGACCGCGCGCAAACCGAGGCCTTCCGCGCGGCCGTCGCGAGCGCGGAGCGCATCCTGTACCTGGCCGACAACGCCGGGGAGATCGTGTTCGACCGCCTGCTCATCGAGGTGCTCGGGCCCGAGCGCATCACGCTGATGGTCAAGGGCGGGCCCATTGTGAATGACGTGCTGGCCGAGGACATCGAGCAGGTCGGTCTGGCCGGGATGGTGCGCGTTGTGGACACGGGCACGAACTACTTCGGCTTCCCGTGGGAGTACGTGAGCGAGGCCGCGCGCGAGGAGTTCCGTGCCGCCGACCTCGTCATCTCCAAGGGCCACGCGAACTTCGAGACCGTGACGGACCTGGGCGAGGCGGCGGACCAGACGTGGTACCTGCTGAAGGTCAAGTGCGCCGAGGTCGCCCGGGAGATCGGCGTCCGCAACGGCGACATCGTGCTGATCTCCAACGCGACGATGCGCACCAGTTGCGGG
>CAZZDO010000413.1:0-4786 GCA_964653205.1 uncultured Armatimonadia bacterium
GGCAACAAGCTCATCGAGGAGTTCTTCACGCGCTACTATGGCCACGCGGCCGCGCCGATGAAGGCCCTGTACCTGCGCATCGAGGATCTCTACACGAACCCGAAGTACTACCCGCCCGACATCCAGAAGTCACCCGGCCACCAGCACCAGAACGAGAAGCTCGCGTGGGACTGGCTCGGCACGCCCGAGCGCATGGCGGAGTTGGCGAAGCTGATGGCGCAGGCGAAGGCCGCCGCGCAGACGCCGGTCGAGCAGGAGCGCGTCCGGCTGTGGGAGCAGGGCATCTGGCTGCCGCTGGCCGAGGGCCGGCAGAAGGCCGAGGCCCACAAGCAGGGGCGCCTCGCCCCACCGCCGACGGTGACGGTCCCAAAAGTGAGCGGGGCCGCGGGTGACGCGGCCCGAGTAGACTGGCAGCAGGCCGCGGAGTTGAAGGGCTGGGGTGGGCTGTCGGGCGACCCGGCGGACCGCAAGCTCAACACGTGGGCCGCGCACGACGGGCAGGTCCTATACGTGCGCCTGGAAGATCACATCAAGCCGCGGTCGCTCGTCAGTGGCCCGAGCGTCCACGACGGTGACGACTTCGAGCTGTTCTTCGCCCCGGCGCGTAACACGTGGTACCGCCAGCTCTGCGTGGCGCCCAATGGCAAGCTCTTCGAGCAGGCGTGGAAGACCGACAACGCGGAGTGGCACAGCGGGGCAGTGGCGAAGTCGGACACGAGCCAGCCGGAGGTGAGGGTCGCCTAGAGAAGGAACCGAGAGAGAGCCGTCGAACTATCCACTAAGTTTGGGACATAGTCTCGCCGCCGTTCGAGGCGGGGTTCCACACGACGGGGAGGTTGGCGGAGTTTGTGCTGAAGTAGGCAATGATTGCGAGCCACGTGAGCGGAGGAACACCCCATGGCCAGGCCAGGCGCCGGTTGGGTCGTTGCACTTGCTGCTGCGATCCCGTATCTCCCGCTGCTCCCATTCTCGCCCGCCGCCGCTCAGGTGGCCGCCGGGCAGTATGTCGTCGCCCGCGACGGCCACTTCTACCTGGGCGACCAGCGAATGCGCTTCTGGGGGGTGAACGCGACTCCCCATGCCTACCTCAACTGCAAACCCCACCTGGACATGTTCGCCCGACGAATCGCGGCCCTGGGCTTCAACGCGGTACGCGCCCACTACTTCCTGAACCAGTCCTATGTGTACGGTGCCGATCTCAGCAAGCGCGAGTTCGTGCCTTACACCAAGGGTGACGGCTCCGTGTGGGATGGACTGGACTACCTGATCTCGCGCTACAAGCAACTGGGCATCTACTGCTACGGCACCGAGGTTCTTGGCCCCTTGCCCCTGACACCGGAGGCGTATGACATCCTGCCGGACGACGGCACGCGCGAGCCGTGGCGGGCCGCCGTGGCCCAGCTCGACCAGCAGTCGGGCATCAACCCCCTGCCGTGGGCGCTGGCGTACTTCGACGACCGCATCGCGGCCGTGAAGCTCAAGCACTGGCGCAACATTCTGGATCATGTGAACCAGTACACCGGCAAGCGCTACGCGGAAGACGAGGTCTTTGCGCTGTGGCAGACGACCAACGAGACGGCGGGCAGTGTGTTCGGGATCATCGTGGATGATCCCATGTACACGCACGCGATGCCCGAGTTCTTTGTGCAGGAGATCCGGCGGCTGTGGAACGACTA
Organism: uncultured Armatimonadia bacterium; assembly: GCA_964653205.1. GTDB lineage: Bacteria > Armatimonadota > Zipacnadia > Zipacnadales > UBA11051 > JAJFUB01. The sequence goes on from CAZZDO010000413.1 coordinate 1,677, forward strand.
CCTACAGCGCAAGTATGGCGCGTATCCGCGCCTGCGCGCGGCCTGGGGACCGGCTGCGGCGGGCCAGGCACTCGGGGCGGTCAGTCTGCCGTGGGGCCAGATGAAGACCGGGCAGGTCAAGCTGGAACCCGCGGTCTACGCCGACCTGATGGCCTTCGGGATGGAGCGGTGGGAGAAGCACAGCGCCGAGTGCGTGGCGCTGATCCGGTCCCTGGCGCCGGCCGGCGTGGGATGCAACGTGGTCCCGATCTGCACCGGGGCCACGCCGAACCCGGTCCTGCCGATGGCCTGGGCGTCGGCGAGCGGCGACTTCGTGGCGGCCAACGACTACCACTTCGCGCTGACGGCCGACCGCACCAATCCCCTGTACCCGTGGCGGTCCCGTCTTTCCGAGACGCCGGTGCTGCACTCGGGCTTGTGGCTGGGCGTGAAGGACAAACCCTTCGTCGTCTACGAAGGCAATGTGCACAAGCCGGCGCCCTACCGCGCGGAGTACCCCTTGTTCGATGCGCTGGCCGCCTGCTGGCAGGACTATGACGGCGTCTTCCTGCACAGCCTCTACCCGTTGACAATGCGCGACGACGAGCCGTGGACCGAGCCACTGGGCTATGCGTACAACAGCGAGTGGAAGAGCCTCTTCGACGGATGCCTGTTCTGGACGGATGAGATCCTGTGTGCCGCGTCGCGGACAGCCGGTGAGATCTTCCGGCAGGGCCTCATCAGCCCGGCCCCGCAGCCGACCACCGTGACCGTCGGCAAGCAGGCCATCTTCGACCCCAAGTACTACCGCTTTGGACGCATGCATTGGGACGAGCGGCAGATGCTGCCCGACCTGGAGTGGACGCAGGGGCTGTGTGGCGGGCGGTTGCGCTACGACCCGGCGTGGGACGGGAAGATCAGAGTTGAGGGACGCAGTGCAGTGCATCCTTATGCCGCCGTCACCTGGGGCCGCGGACCGCAGGTGCGGTGGGACTGGCCGCAGGGGCAGATGGTCGTGGATACGCCGCGCTGCAACGCGCTGGCGGGGTTCTCGTTCCAGAGCCACCAGTTCGGCACCGGCGTATCGGTGGCGGGCCTGAACCGTCCGTACATCAGCTTTGTGCTGGTGAGTCAGGACGGGGCGCCGATCGCCACGAGCCGCCGACTGCTGTGCTCGTGCGTGAGCACCGGGGAGAATACGGGGCTGCGGGTGGACCCGGCCAAAATGGAGGTGCGGCCCCTGGCCGCGGGCGGACAGTGGGTGCTGGGCGGAGAGTCGCTCAAGGCCATGATCCTCTCGCCAGGGACCGCGCCCGTGGACATCAAGCGGGTCAGTGCCGCGATCAGCCTGCCGCGCCTCCCCGGGCGCATCTGCCGCAAGCTCGACTTCGCCTTCCGGCGTCTTTCCGAAGAGCCCGCCGAAACCGGCTTTGTGCTTCGTGAAGGCGAGCCAATGTATGTGTGCGAACTGACCGCTCCCTAAGGCCGTGGCGCAACTACTGCACCGGCAACACGATGCACGACGGCCGCTCCTCGTCGTGATACAGGCAGTTCTCCGCCACCCGCAGCCGCCGCTCCACCCCGATCGGCCCGCCCGTGTTCGGGTTCACATCGAACCGCGGGTAGTTGCTGCTCGAGATGTCCACGCGTATCCGGTGCCCCTGCACGAACCGGTTGGCGTTCGGGTACATCTCGAACTGCAACTCGTAGACGACTCCCGGTTCGGCCAACTCCTCCGTCTCGAAGCCATTGCGGAAGCGCAGGCGGCAGATGCTGTCGGTCAGGTTGATCGCCGCGCCGGCGGGGTGGTTCGGGCCGGGCGGATAGACATCTATCAGCTTGGCCGTGAAGTCCGTGTCCGGGCCATCCGTCGCCACCCACAGCTTCACGGTCAGCGGCCCGGCGATCACTACATCCTCCGCCAACGGCTCGGTCCGGAAGCACAGCACATCCTGCCGCGCCGACAGCGGCAGATGCCCCTTCGTGAACGGGAAGAGGGGATCGTTGCGCTGGTCGTACCCGCCCGGCGGGATGGGGATGGCCGACAGGTTCCCACCGATGGTCGGCACGGGGTCGCGCGGGTCAAACAGGTAGCGCGTCGGCTCGGTCGCGTCGGTCGGCGGCTCGGGGGCCAGCGTCCCGTCGGCGTGGAAGTAGAACGGCGTCAGCGTCGTTCCCGGCGGCGGCCACGAGTCGCACTCGCGCCACTGGCCGCCGTGCTCGATGGCCCCGCTGGTCTCCTGTAGCCCCTCCCCGCCGCCCATGATGAAGTAGCGCACCGGGTGGGTGGGCACTTCCGCGCCCGGCAGGTCCTTGAGGAACCGGTCGAACCACTGCAGCCGCGTGGACTCGTGATGCGTGAGCCCGCCGTCGGGCCGGAAGGACAGGTCGCCCGCCGCCGGTACGCCGACCCCGCCGTGATGCCACGGACCCATCATCAGGTGCACCGGCGCGCGCTGCCGGCGGCTCAGTTCCCGGAAGTTCTCCACGGTCGAGCGCGTGTACGTGTCATACCACCCGCCGATGTACAGCGTCGGCACGTCGGCATGTTGGTCGTACCAGGGCCTGGGCCCGTAGCCCGGCTGCCGCCAGTAGTCGGTGTAGCACGCCTCGGTGATCAGGTCCAGGCACCACCGCTCGTACATCGGCGCGAGGCGCAGCGGCGTCTCCCCGGCGCGGATCGGGTAGGCCTTCACCCAGTCCCAGAGGCTGGTGAGCGTCTCGTTCAGCGCCGCCTTGATGTTGGCGTCGCCGAGGGCTTCGTGGCTCGTGCTGGCCATCGTGAAGGCATAGCAGAAGAAGCGCATTTCCAGCGCGCCGTTGTGCCGCATGGAGCTGTGGTAGTACGAGGACGGGCCGAAGGTCGGGATCATCGCGGCCAGGTGTGGCGGGTTGAGCGACGCCAGGGCGCTCTGCACCGCGGCCTCGTACGACTGCCCGAACGTCCCCACGCGCCCGTTGCACCACGGCTGGGCCGCGAGCCACTCGACGGTGTCGTAGCCATCGGGACCCTCGTGGGCGAAGGCGTAGAAGTCGCCTTCGGACTGGTAGCGCCCGCGTACGTCCTGCATGGCGGCGATGTAGCCGCGCTCGGCGTAGAAGTTGCCCTCGGCGGTATGGCCGGTCTTCTC
>CAZZDO010000414.1:0-4776 GCA_964653205.1 uncultured Armatimonadia bacterium
GGAAGACTGCGCATGGATGGTGGCCTTTCCTGGGAGCGCCGGCTTCCAGCCGGCGGCCGTTGTCGCTGATGGGAGCGTGAGCCTTGCAGCCCGCGTCGTTCGTCTGGTTCAGTCTAGTTCGGGACACCCCACCCGCTGGAAGTCCCGCACATATGGCGCTGCCGTTGCGGCCCATTCCTCGGCCTTGCCGAAGTCCACGTCGGCCACGGCCACGCCGGGCCCGTCGGTGACCTCCGCCAGCACCTCGCCCCAGGGAGCGATTATACTGGAATGCCCGATGCACTGCAAGTGGCCGCTTTCGTCGTACGGGCCGGTGTGGTTGGCGCTCAGGAAGAACAGGCCGTTCTCGAGCGCGCGGACGCGGCACTGGGCGCGGTAGGCTTCCGTCGCCGGGTAGTGCCAGCGGCGGCAGTCCGAGGTGTCCACCCACGCGGTCGGGTGGATGAGCAACCGCGCCCCGGCCAGGCGGAGCTTGCGGATGTACTCGGGGAAGATGTAGTCGTAGCAGATCGTGACGGCAGCGGTCGCGAAGCCCAGGTCCATGACGCAGGGCTGCGTGCCCGGGGTGAAGGCCTCGGCCTCGCCGAGGTACAGGTAGCACTTGCGGTAGGCGGCCTTCACTTCGCCGTCCGGGGCGATGACCACGGCGGCGTTGTGGAGTTGGTCGCCGTCGCGTTCAGCCATGCCGGAGACGACCCAGAGGTTGCAGGCGCGGGCGGCCTGGCTCAGGGCCTCGGTGAACGGTCCGGGGATGGGCTCGGCGAGGGCCTGGAGGTCGGCGGCCAAGCCGGTGTTGAGGCATTCCGGCAGGCAGGCAAGCTCGGCGCCTTGTGTCGCGGCCTCGCGGATGAGGTCGAGGGCGTGGTCGAGGTTGGCTTGTGGATTGCCGGGGGTGAGGGCGGTCTGAAGGGCGGCTAGTCTGGGCATGGGCGGCTCCCTGGTGGTGAGTGCTACGTGTGGCGTGAACGGCCGTTTCCGTAGGAGCGCCAGCTTCCAGCTGGCACGGGTGTCAGCAACACGCGTGCCAGCTGGAAGCTGGCGCTCCTACGGACACGGCGCTCCCAACCATCAACCATACACGCCGTACCGCTTCGTCGTCTCCACCATCGCCAGGTAGTTCTCCGGCTTGACCGCCGAGATGATGCTGTTGCCGCTCGACATGATGTGGCCGCCGCCGACGCTGGCCGTGTTGAGCAGGTGCTTCGTTGCGGCCACGACCTCGTCCACCGTTCCCCGGCACAGCAGGTCCACGTCAATGTTGCCCACGACCGCGATCTTCCCGCCGAAGTGCGCCTTGACGGCCGCGAGGTCCATGCTGGGGACGGGCTCGAGCGGACCGAAGGCATGCAGGCCCGCGCCCGCCATCATGTCCATGATCTTCCAGATGTCGCCATCGGTGTGCTTGATGCAGTAGGCGCCCGCCCGGCGGATCTCCTGCACCACCTGCGTGAAGCCCGGGAGGATGTACTCCTCGAAATGGCGCGGGGACATGAACGGGCCCATCTTCCAGGCGTAGTCGTCGCCCAGCAGGATGATGTCCACACCCTCGGCGATGACGCGCCGGTACAACTCGATGTAGTACTCGACGCCGATCTTCGCCAGGCGCTTGACGAGGCTCGGGCGGGTGGCAAAGTCCACCATCAGGTTCTCCATGCCGCCGCGGAGATACTGCTGGACCGCGAAGACCTCCTCACCCACGAAGCAGATCGCCCGCTTGTCCTTGAAGCGCGCCACGCACTTCCGGGCCATCGCCAGGAAGTACTCGTCGTTACCGTCGGGAGGCGTGTAGCTGTCGAGGTCGGCCTCGTCATTGATGCGCGCGGGATGCCAGGGGATGGGCATGACTTCGGTGGTCAGGCGCTGGAGGGCGCCCCACTTGTCGCGGAAGACCTTCTGCCCCCTATCCACCCATTCGACCGGGCGGCGGTCCATCATGATGCCGATGGGGACGACGTCGAGGTCGAGGTGCTCGATCAGGTCGAAGATATCCCCTTCAGGCAGGATCTGCTTGACGATCCCGGGGTCAACGGTCAGTTCCATCAGGGGCACGCGGTCGGCCTGCTTGCCCTCGAGAGTGGTGAAAACGCGCTCGACGGAGTTCATGGTGCGGGCTTCGCCGCGCAGGGCGGGGAATCCTCGCGGCGAGGTGATCGCCTGAGGTGGTCTGACCCTAAAGTTGCGCCATTGTTGAGCCAATGAATCACGCACGGAGGGAGTAACTCGACGCGCAAGGCGGGGAAGCAACGCATGTCAGAGCGGAAGCGTGAGATCAGCGAGGGCGTGGCCGCCGTCACGCATGATCTGCAGAATGCCCTGCAGGCCATCAGCCATCAGGCGGAGCTATTGGCCGGTGAGGACCAGTCGGCGCCCGTCGCGGCCCGGACCGAATTGATCCTCAAGAGCGTGAACGCCAGCAGCGCGATGGTCCGGCGCCTGTCGGGCCTGGCGCGAGTGGCCGACGCCGCGCCAGAGCGGCCCATTGACCTGAATGCTCTCCTGCAGGATGTGGCGGCGCTGACGGACGGGGGGAGTCGGAGGGGGGCATCCGTCGAGCTGGACCTGGGCGACGTGCCCTGTGTGGGGGGCGACGCGACCGAACTGCTGCGCGTCTTCAGCAACCTGCTGGTCAACGCCTACGAAGCGGTGGGGCCGGGGGGGCACATCCGCATCACGACCCGCACCAACCGGCTGCGAGTGTTGGCGACGATATCCGATGACGGGCCGGGCATGACGGCCGCCACGCGGCGACAGATCTTCTGCCGCAGCTTCACGACCAAGGGCGGGAGCGACCGGGGGTTGGGCCTGAGCATCGTCGCGGAGCTGTTGAGGCGCCAGCACGGGCATGTGCTGGTACGGTCCACACCGGGGAAGGGCGCGACCTTCTCGGTGTCGCTGCGGCCGTGGCGCGCCCACGCGGCGCATACGCAGCTGCCGCCGGGCCTGGATGAACTGGCGGCGCTCCGCGAAGTCGCGTGAGTTGCGTCAGGGCTGCGCAGGCAAGGCGCCGTCCGTCGAGGGGTCGGCCGCCGCAGGCTCACGCCGTCGCCGTCGAGTTCGTCCCTGCCGCCACCCCACGAGGCTTGTCCCGAGCACCCAGCCGACCCATGCCCCGAACAGCACATCAGCCGGGAAGTGCCGCTCCAGTTGCACGCGCGCCAGGCACACGAGGATCGCGGCGACGATGAAGGCCGGGCGCCAGCGCGGGTACCACGCGGTCAGCAGTGCGGCGAGGGCGAACGCCGCCGCGGCGTGCCCGGAAGGGAAGCCAAACGCCGAGTGTTCGGCATACGGGCCCTGGAAGATCGTGAGGTGGCCGGCGGCCTCGGGGCGCAGGCGGCCAAAGAGACGCTTGATCAGACTCACGGCCGACGCCTGGGCGGCCATCGCCATCGCCACGTCGGCCAGGAACCACCAGCGCAGCCGCCGGTCGGCGATCACCAGCACGATGCTCCCGACCGCGACCCACTTGACCACGACGACGTTGGTGAGGAACTGGGCGACCCAGTCCAGCGGCACGATGCCGCCGACCCACCGCCCATAGGCCTCGTAGATCCAGCGATCATTGAGCAGCACCACGGGCACGAGGGCCAACCAGAGCAGCAGCCACAGCAGGCGTCGGCGGGGGCCTCCGGAGGAGGAGGATTCTGCAGTTGGGGGGGGAAGTGGCTCACTCACAATGCGGCCAGTATAGCAGATGATGCAAGTTCTTGTCGGGCCTCGCCCGTCACTGTTTGTGGAGGAACTCTGATGGCAACTGTTGTCACCTTTGGCGAAATCATGATGCGGTTGGCGACCCACCGCTTCGAGCGCTTCGTGCAGGCGCGTGACTTCGAGGTCACCTATGGCGGCGGCGAGGCCAATGTGGCCGTGACGCTGGCCAACTTCGGGCTGGAGGCCCGCTACGTCACAGCCCTGCCCGATAATGACCTGGGGAAGGCGTGTGAGGCGTACCTCCGGCAGTTCGGCGTGGACACCAGCCACATCGCCTGGCAGGGGAAGCGGCTGGGCATCTACTTCCTTGAGAACGGGGCGGTCCAGCGCGGCTCGAAGGTCGTGTACGACCGCGCGGGCTCGTCCATCGCCGAGATCAAGACAGGAACGATTGACTGGGATGCGACGTTCGCGGGCGTGGACTGGTTCCACTGGACGGGCATCACCCCGGCCATCAGCCAGGGCGCGGCGGACGTGTGTCTGGAGGCCATCCAGGCCGCCCGCAGCAAGGGCATCACGGTAAGCGCCGACCTGAACTACCGGAAGAACCTGTGGAAGTACGGTAAGACCGCTGCCGAGGTCATGCCGGAACTGGTGGCGCTGTGCGATGTCGCCATCGGCAACGAAGAGGACGCAGAAAAAGTGTTCGGCATCAAGGCCTCCGGGGCGGATGTCGAGGGCGGGAAGGTCGAGGCGGACGCCTATCGCGAGGTCGCCGAGGGCCTCATCGCGCGCTTCCCGAGCCTGCAGAAGGTCGCGATTACGCTGCGGGGCAGCCTCAGCGCGTCGCATAACACGTGGAGCGGCATTCTCTACGAAGGGGGCGAGATGTTCGTGGGCCCGCTCTACGACATCACGCACATCGTGGATCGCGTGGGCGGCGGCGACTCGTTCATGGGCGGGCTAATCTTCGCGATGCTCGACGGCCGCGACCCGCAGGCGTGCATTGACTTCGCAGTGGCGGCAAGCTGCCTGAAGCACACGATCCACGGGGACTTCAACCTCGTGACGGTGGCGGAGGTCGAGGGGTTGCTGAAGGGCGGCGGGGGGGGAAGGGTACAGAGG
>CAZZDO010000415.1:0-4771 GCA_964653205.1 uncultured Armatimonadia bacterium
GATGAGGTGTGGCTGGCGGAGCCGAATGAGGTGGTGGGGTGGTTGGTGCGACGGGCGCACGGCTCGCGAGGCTAGTCGCGGTCGGTGACCGCTCGTACACCGTCGCCCTCAAGATGATTCAGGGCCGCCGCTCCTCCAGGGACGGTGTACGAGCGGTCACCGACCGCGACCTGAACCGGATAGACCTACGAGCAGCGCTCAGGACAACTGAGCGCCTCCCCCCTCCAGGGGTTGTGTACGAGCGGTCACCGACCGCGACAGAAGGGAGCGCCTGTGCCGCGCGACCATCCTCCAGCTCAGCATCGCTTGCGAATCGGCCGATGGTCACTCGCGGGTCGGTGCTACTTCGTGACCACCAACTGCGATCCCGGCGGGCCCGGCCTGGCGGATGGGGCCTGTCGGACGCTCGTTCAGGAGGGTGTGCACGGGCTGTTGGGCCGTGGGGCGTGCCGCCTCGATGCCTACGTGGTCATGCCCACGCATGTCCACATCCTGTTCGTTCTCGCCGAGACGAAGTCGCTGTCGGACACCATGCGGGACTTCAAGAAGTACACAGCCTTGCGGGTGAACCGCCGGCACGGCCGCACCGGCGAGTTCTGGCTGGAGGGGTTCCACGACCACGCCATCCGCTCGCACAAGGACTATCTGCGGCACTTGGAGTACATTCTGAAGAACCCCGTGCGCGATGGGTTGGTGAGGGAAGGGGAGCAGTACCGGTATCTGGGATGGGGACCGTGGGAGGAGCCGGCGGGCTAGTCGCGGTCGGTGACCGCTCGTACACGGCGCCAGCCAAGATTGCTCGGGGGAGAAGCCGGGGATGCCGGCGAGGCGCGGAGGAATGCGGCGGACGGTCGCGGTCGGTGACCGCTCGTACACCGTAGCCCTCAAGGTGATTCAGGGCCGCTGCTCCTCCAGGGACGGTGTACGAGCGGTCACCGACCGCGACTAGCCCGATCCGACAGACGGCCACAGAAAGGCGAGCAGCCATGCAACGCATCATCCCGAGCATCATCTTCCTCTTCGCGCTGGGGCTCGCCCTCGCCCAGCAGCCCTCGGCGATCACCAACGCCGGGCTCGAGGTGGACGCCAACAACGACGGCATCCCTGACGGCTGGGGGCGGTACATCTCCAACGGGACCGCCCAGACGTCCGTGGACGCGCAGGTCAAGCACGGCGGGGAGGGGGCGCTGTGGGTGGACTGCGCGGCGGACAGCCGCTGCACCGTCAGTCAGCTCGTGCCCGTCGCCGAGGCCGGGCAGTACACCTTCGGCTGCTTCGTCAAGACTGACCTCGCGGCCGGGAGCGGCGCCTATGTGTACATCCAGTGGCGCAAGGGCAATGAGACCGTGCGCAACGAGCCCCGGTCGCCGCTGCTGACCGGCAAGCAGGACTGGACGGAGATCTCGTGCGTCGGCACCAAGCCCGAGGAGGCCACCGGCGCGCTGCTGGTCATCGTCGTGCAGACCGCCCAGGGCAAGCCGGGCACGGCGTGGGCCGACGACGCGTGGCTCAAACCGGGCGCGTTCCCGAAGGGCCCCGTGCCGCCGCCCGCTCCCGCGGCGCCGGCAGCACCGGCAGCGGCGCCGACGGCTCCGCCGGGGCAGATCGTCAACGGCTCGTTCGAGACCGACGCCGACAACGACGGCCAGCCGGACGGCTGGCAGCGGGCCATTCACGGCGAGGGCTTCGTGCTGTCGCGCGACGCGACCGTGGCCCACACGGGGCAGGCCGCGATGAAGCTGGTCGGGCAGCCCGGTGCGGCGGACCGCTCGGCGATCCTGCAAGTGACCGCGCCGGTCGCGACACCGAAGGCCGTGCGGGTGCATGTGTGGTACAAGGGCTCGGGGCGGGCCGACGGCATCCTGCGCTACCGGCCCGTGCCGGGGATCCTCGTGGAGGGCGACACGTACGGCCAGCGCGACTTCCGGATCGAGACGCCGAAAGATGACTGGACGGAGTTCACGTTCGACGCCCCGGTCACGGAAACCGCGGCGAAGGCCCCGCAGGTGCGGCTGGAGGTCATCCTGTACCAGAAGGGCGAGGGGACGCTGTGGTATGACGACGTGAGCCTGGAGACGCTCGCCGAGTACACGCCGAAGCAGACGCAGGTGGACGATGCGCTGATGATGCCGTGGCGGCCGGCCGCGGGGCGCGTGGTGCTGCAGAACCCGCCGGACTTCAGTTGGCCGCCGCAGCCGGCGGCGGCGAGCTATGAGTTCGCGCTCAGCCGCGACCCGCAGTTCCCCGCCGACCAGACCGCGACCGCGCGGACGCCGTACAACGTCTACAGCCACCGCGCGACGCTGGCGGAGGGAACGTGGCACTGGCGGATGCGCTTCCATGACGCGGCCGGGACGGCGTCGGAATGGAGCGCGGCGCGCCCTTTCGTCGTGACGGCGGCCGCCACGCCGTTCCCGGTGCCGCCGCCTGAGGAACTGCTGGCGCGCATCCCGCAGGGGCACCCGCGCGTGTACGCGACGGCGGCGTCGCTGGCGGCGTTCCGCGCGCCGATGCAGGGCGCGAAGAAGGAATGGTGGGAGCGGTTCCAGAGCCGGCTGGAGAGTTGGCTGCAAAAGGAGATCGAGAAGGAGCCGCCGAGCGAGTGGCGGCTGGGCGACCGGCCCGGCGGCGGACCGTTGACCGATGCGGACATCCAGGCCGGCAACAAGCTGCGCGGCTACGTCGGGGCCATCAACACGCGCCTGCAGGACCTCGCCTTCGGCTATCTGCTCAGCGGCGACCGCAAGTACGCCGACAAGGCCATCGCGCAGATGATGGAGATGGCGACATGGGACCCGCTCGGCGTGACCTCATACAAGAACCAGGACCAGGTGTTCCGCGACATCGCGTGGATGACGGCCACGGCGTATGACTGGTGCCATGACGTGATGACCCCCGAGCAGCGAGACACAATCCGCGAGGCGATCCTCGTGCGGGCGCGGACGTTGTACAAGGACTTCACCGACACCCGCTCCATCGTGGAATACCCGTACGACTCGCACGGCATCACCGCGTACGGCTACCTGGGGACCATCGCCATCGCGCTGGCGCACGAGACCGAGGAGGCGGACGGCTGGTTCAAGTTCGTCGCCGCCACCTACCCGGCGGTGTTCCCGCCGTGGGGCGGCGAGGAGGGCGGGTGGAGCCAGGGCGTCGGCTACTGGAAGTGGAGCCAGCACTTCGCGTGGGTGTTCTTCGACGCGCTGCAGAGCGCCACGGGCCTGAACATGTACGACAAGGCGTACTGCCGCAACAACGGCTGGTACAAGCTCTACATGCACCCGCCGTGGTGCGACCGGCATCACTTCGGCGACGGCAACCACGGCCCGCCCGACAGCACCGACCAGAGCAACCTGGCGCGCTACGCCACCGAATACCGCGACCCGTACTTGCAGTGGTACGCGCGGTCGCTGCCGTACCGGCTGGACTTCGGCCTGTACAGCTACTGGTGGCATGATGACACGGTGCCGGCCAAGCCGCCGGCGGACTTGCCGCAGGGCCGGTACTTCCCCGACATCGGCTGGGTGGCGATGCACTCGGACCTGTCCGACCCCGATGATGTCATGCTGATGTTCAAGAGCTCGCCCTACGGGTCGTACAACCACTCGCACGCCGACCAGAACAGCTTCGTGCTGTACGCGTACGGCGAGCCGCTGCTGATTGACTCGGGCTACTACGACTGGTACGGCAGCGGCCACGACGTCGGCTTCACGCGCCAGACAAAGGCCCACAACGACATCCTCGTCAACGGCGAGGGGCAACCGATCTTCGACATGACCGCGAAGGGGCAGATTCTGCGGCACTTCACCAGCCCGGCGGTGGACTACGCGCTCGGCGACGCCACGCCGGCGTACCAGGGGAAGCTGACGAAGTTCCAGCGGCACATCCTGTACCTGCGGCCGAGCGGCTTCCTCATCATTGACGACCTGGAGGCCCCCAAGCCGAGCACGTTCACCTGGTGCCTGCACGCCGAGCAGGAGATGAAGCTGCGGCCCGAGCAGCAGGAGGTCGTCGTCACCCGCGGCAACGCGCGCTGTCTCGTGAAGTTCCTCGTCCCGCAGGGGCTGAAGCTCGAACAGACCGACCAGTTCACCCCGCCCTCGGTGCGCAAGCTCGCGAACGAATGGCACACGACCGCGACGACCGTGGAGCAGGCGACGAAGCTGCGGTTCATCACGTTCGTGCGCCCCGCGCGGCTCAGCGAGCCGGAGGCGGACCTGGAGGTCAAGGCGCAGTTCGTCAACGACCTGCTGCTGGTGGCGTGGGGCACGACGCCGACGCCGGGCGGCGTCATGACGGCGTGGCTGGGCGAGGGCGGGTTCAATGCGTCCGTCATCGCCCCGTGGACGACGGGGGCCGTCGGCAGCGTGATTGACGGGCGGTACCTGACCCTCAAGGACGCGCAGGGCGAGTTCGAGCTGCTCGGCGCGGAGAAGCCCATCACGACGACGCTGGAGCTGCGCGGCAAGGACAACGCGACAGCGCAGGTGCGCAATGTCTTCTACCAGGCGAACGAGGACACGCCGGTGGCGCTGCGTGTGCGGGATGAGGTGAAGGCGGCCACGCTCGACGGGCAGCCACTGGCGGCGGACAGGTACCGGTGGGCGGACGAGAAGCTGAAGCTGACGCTGCCGGCCGGGGAGCATGTCCTGCGCCTCAACCCGGAGGCCGGGGCGGCGGCCGCGCCGCCGGTGGAGGTGACACTCGACGGCCAGCCGCTGGCGCAGAAGCTGGAGGCCATGCGCAAGTGGACGGGCGGGCTGCTCAGTTG
>CAZZDO010000416.1:0-4757 GCA_964653205.1 uncultured Armatimonadia bacterium
GTGGAACACCTTCGGCTGGGGGGTCCTGAGCGCCCCCTTTGGACTGGCCGTGGGCTTGCTCATGGCCATGATCGTCTTCCGCTTCAGCCGCTTCCTGTACAACCAGGAGGCGACCAGCACGGTCTCGGGCGCCGACATGGTCGGGCGCGAGGGAGTTGTGCTCACGGCCATCCCGGCCAATGGCACCGGCGAGATCCGGGTCTACGCCGGGGGCATGCCGCTCAAGACGCTGGCGCGGTCGGAGAGCGCGGACCCCATCGCGGAAGGCCAGCGCATCATTGTCGTCGAGGAACTCGGGGGCACGCTCGTCGTGCGCCCTAACTAACGCACGGACCGCGGGCTTTCCAGCCCGCGGCTACGGGCGCGGTCGGAGAGCGCGGACCCCATCGCGGAAGGCCAGCGCATCATTGTCGTCGAGGAACTCGGGGGCACGCTCGTCGTGCGCCCTAACTAACGCACGGACCGCGGGCTTTCCAGCCCGCGGCTACGGGCGCGGGCTGGAAAGCCCGCGGTCCACGAAAGGTTGAGATGCTATGCCAGACTTGGGCATGACGGCGGTGTACATCGGCGGTCTGGTCGTCCTGTTGCTCGCCCTGATGGGCATCATCGCGTACTACTACGTGCGCGTCCCGCCCAACAAGGTGGCGGTGGTGTACGGTCGGCGCGTGCGCGACTCCGAGGGCCGGCCCACGGGCTTTCGGCTCGTGCAGGGCGGCGGCTTCGTCAAGTGGCCCATCGTGGTGTCGGTCGAGTGGCTGTCGCTGGAGGTGATGGCCATCCCCGTCACGACGGCCGGGGCGGTGACGATTGACGGCGTGCCGGTCAAGGTAGAGTCGCTGGCCAACATCAAGATCGGCTCGACCGAGTCGCTGCAGCGGGCCGCGGCCGAGCGCTTCCTGACGATGCAGCTCCCGCAGATCAAGGACCTCATCCAGCAGACGATGGAAGGCCACCTGCGGGCCATCGTCGGCACCATGACGGCCGAGGACCTGATCCGCAACCGCGCGGCGTTCTCCGAGCGCATGGTCGAACAGTCGGCCCGCGACCTCGAAACGATGGGCCTGGTCATTGACAACATGCCCATCCGCGAGATCACCGACGACCACGGCTACATCGCCGCGCTCGGTCTCAAGCGCACCTCCGAGGTCAAGCGGGACGCTCAGATCGGCATGGCCGAGGCCCAGCGGGATGCCGACATCAAGGCCTCCGAGGCCCGCCAGATCGGCGAGACGGCCAAGATCCAGGCGGACGTGGGCATTGCCCAGGCCGAGCGGGACAAGAAGATCAAGATCGCCCAGTTCGACGCGCAGTCCAATGCGGAGCGGGCGCGAGCCGACCAGGCCGGACCGCTGGCCGAGGCACAGGCCAAACAGGCGGTCGAGGTCGAGCAGGTGCGCATCGAGGAAGTGCGGCGCACCGCCCAGATCGCCGTGCAGCAGCAGGAAGCCCTGCGCATGGAGCAGGAGTTGGTCGCCACCCGCATCAAGCCCGCGCAGGCCGACCAGCAGAAGGTGGTCATCGAGGCCGACGCCCGCAAGCAGGCCGCCATCGTGGACGCCGAGGGGACGCGGCAGGCCGCGGTCATCAAAGCCCAGGGCGAGCGCGACGCCCGCATCGCCGCCGCCGAAGCCGAGCAGGCGCAACTGGAGAAGGCCGGTCTCGGTGAGGGCGCGCGCTTCCGCGCCAGCGGTGAGGGTGAGGCCGAGTCCATCCGCGCCAAGGGTCTCGGCGAGGCCGACGCGATCAAGGCCAAGCTCCTGGCGGAAGCCGAGGGCATGCAGGCCAAGGCCGACGCCTGGGAGCGCTACGGCGAGGCCGCGGTCATCCAACTGCTGCTGGAGGCCTACCCGGAGATCGTCCGGGCGATGGGCACGCCGATGCAGGCCATCGGCGCGGGGCTGGCCAACGTGGACAGCATCAACGTCGTGGACGTCAACAGCGGCGGGGGCGACGGCAGCCCGGTGGATCGGGTGCTCAACAACATTCCGCGGCAGTTCGTGGCCTTCAACGAGCAGCTCAAGGCCGTCACGGGGATAGACCTGTCCAAGATGCTCGCCGAGCGCGTGGGGCAGAAGACGGCCGTAGCGGAAGCGCCGGCCGGAGACGAGACGGTCTGACGGCGCGGTTGACGTGACGAATACGGCGGGCGCAGGAGATGATCCTGCGCCCGTCCTGATTCCGGCCAGGCCCCGGCAGGCTTCCGGCGGTCTGGCGGCGAAGCCTCCGCCATACTCCGGGCGGAGGTTTCTGCGATGAGACAGTTACTCGCCGCGATGGCGCTCACGGCCGCGACCCTGGCGTTCGCCGCCGACCACGACGCCGCCATCACCGTCAACCCCACGCAAGTCGTCGGCAAGGTCAACCCCCTCATCTTCGGCAACAACCAGCTCGCCTACCCCAATCGGCCGGAGTACTCCAAGTTCGGTTCCGGCCTGTGGAACCCGGACCAGCGTGCCCCCGTGCCCGAATACGTGGCCCTGTCCAAGCAGGCGGGCATCAGCGTCCAGCGCTGGCCCGGCGGCTGCATCGCCCACAACTACAACTGGAAGAAGACCGTGGGGCCGCTGGCCGACCGGCCCGACATGCTCTGGGGCCTGCCCGAGTTCATGACCTTCTGCGAGGCCAGCGACTCGATCCCCGTCCTCACGCTCTCCGTATTCTGGGGCAATGAGGCGGACGCCGCCGACATCGTGGAGTACCTCAACAGCCCGGTCGGCAAGAACCCCAACGGCGGGCAGGACTGGGCGGCCGTCCGCGCCGGCGACGGCCACCCCGCGCCGTACAATGTCATCTACTTCGAGTACGGCAACGAGGACTACCACGGCGAGCACAAGACCGCCGACAACCCCAACCCCCGCAAGATCACGCCCGAGGACTACGCCAGGCAGTACCTGCTCTACCAGAGAGCCATGAAGGCCGTGGACCCGCGGGTCCGGCTGGCGGGGCTGCTGCAGTACGGGCTGTGGGACTGGAACAAGGCCGTGCTGGCCGGCTGCGGCAAGCAGATGGACTTTGCCATTGACCACACCTACACCCCCGGCTTCCAGGGCGACACCACGGAGGAGAAGGGCCACCAGTATATGCTGGCGTGCCTGGCGGCGGACACTCACATCCAGAACATCTACGACAAGCTGCACGCGCAGATCAAGGAAGTCTGCGGGCGCACCGACATGCAACTGGCCATCACCGAGTACAACGGCTGGTTCGTGCAGGAGAAGCCCGTCCCGTACCGGCAGGCGTTCGGCAACGCGCTGCGCAACGCCGAGCACCTGCGGGTGATGATGCGCCCCGAGAACCGCATCCTGATGGCCAACTTTTGGCAGTTCGCCAACGAGTACTGGGGGATGGTGAAGGGCTACGTGGACAAGGGGCAGACGCCGGTCAAGCAGGCGAACTACTTCCCCTACCAGATGTACCACGAGCACTTTGGCGACACACTGATCGGGGTGGAGGTGCAGTGCGGCAGTTGGGACTTCATGGGCGGGCCGCTGCCGGCGCGCAAAGGCAAGCCGAGCGAGTTCAAGCTCTTTGAGGAGAACCTGCTGCCCAAGGACTACAAGTGGGAGGAGCGCTCGCCCGAGGCCGGGGTGACACAGGCCTTCGAGGGGCAGACGGTACACGCCACCTTCAGCGGCAATGACCCGAACTACTACGCGCCGAAGATCAACGTGCCGGCCGAGCCGAACGTGGGCTACCGGGTAACGGGGCTCATCAGGACCGAGGGCATCACCGACGCCCGCGGGTGCGGCTTCCAGGTCGGCGACGCGCGCGGCTGGACGGAGACCAAGTCTTGCAGCCTCGGCGGCAGCGTCACCGGCACGAAGGACTGGACGGAGGTGCAGGTCGAGTACCACACGCTGCCGGAGACGGCGGCCATCGAGATCATCGCGCGGCGGCTGGGCGGCACGGGGAACATCAGCGGGCAGGCGTGGTTCAAGCTGCAGAGCGTGCAGAAGTTCATCCCCAGGAACGCCGGCGCGGTGCCGGACCTGGGCGTCAACGCCGCGACGCGACCGGACGGGACCATCACGCTGATGATCGTGAACAAGAACCCGGAGCAGGCGGTGCCGGCGACGATCCGCGTTCAGAGCCGCGTAGGTGCGCCGGTCCCCGGCGCACAAGCCTGGCTCCTCTCCGCCCCCTCCCTCGAATCCAACAACCTCAAGGACCCGGACACGGTGAAGATCACGCCGCTGGAGGTCGTCAAGACGGATGAGGGGCTGAAGGTGACGCTGCCGCCGTTCAGCATGGCGGCGGTGGAAGTGAAGCCGTAGGAGCCGCAGGGCCGTGGGGCCGTTGGAGGGGCCGGATATTATCCGGCCCGTCGCTGGATTCTCCCGCCAGTCTGTATCATTCGTCACGAACGGCGGGCCGGATAATATCCGGCCCCTCCAACGGCCAGTGCCTCACCACCCAAACTCCGTGTACACATCCACCCCGATGAAGTCGCCCAGGTCGCGCGTGTTGCCGCGCGCGTAGTACGCGACGGCCTGCACGCCTCCGCCGAAGTCCCGCCAGAGCCCGAGCGTCGCGTAGCCCTCCGGCCCGGTCGTCCAGTCCGTCACCACCCCCGTCTGTTCGTCCCAGTAGTACTCGAGGCCGAAGAGCCCCTGCGTCCCGGCCGTCCGCGACAGCCCGCCGTGGGCGCGGAATTGGCCCATCTGCCGCGAGAGCATGAGGTAGGCGTTGTCCAGGAGGCCCTCACCGGCGTCCATGAGGCCGACGGCGATGGCGGGGGCGGACGCGCCCTCGGGGCA
>CAZZDO010000417.1:0-4744 GCA_964653205.1 uncultured Armatimonadia bacterium
CATCGAGGAGCACGGCTGGGACGTGGACTTCTACATGGCCTGCTTCTACACCCTCGGCATCGCGCGGCCCAAGGACGGCACGATGGGTGCGTTCCTGTCCGGGGAGCGCTTCGATGACGCCGACCGCGAGCGCATGGTGCAGACCATCCGCGCCACCGACAAGACCTGCCTGGCCTTCAAGATCCTCGCGGCCAGCCGCAAGTGTGCCACCCCCGACGACGTGCGTGAGGCCTTCCGCTACGCCTTCGCCAACATCAAGCCGCAAGATGCGGTCGTGGTCGGGATGTTCCAGCGCGACGTCAATCAGGTGGCGACGAACGCGGAGATCGTGCGGGGGTTGATGGGAGATCGCGGTCGGTGACCGCTCGTACATCGCCAACCGAAATGGGGTTTGGTGTAGGAGCGGTCACCGACCGCGACCCCTCAGGACAGACGCGTAGGCCCGCCGGTCCTCCGGCGGGCGAGGGTCAGTGTGCGCCGGAGGACCGGCGCACCTACGCGTTTCTCTGTTTGACGTAGTTCAGCATCCCGCCGGCCAGCAGCACTTCCTGCTGGCGCTCGGAGAGGGGGAGGCGCGCCGCGAACTGCGTGCCCTGCGTTACATTCTGCACCGTCAGCTCCCCCGTCTCCAGCCCCTCCCGCACGCCCTCGACCCGTAGGCTGTCGCCCTGCTGCAGGGCCTCGTAGTCGGCCTTGTCAATCTCCAGCGGCAGGATCCCGAAGTTGATGAGATTGGCCTTGTGGATGCGCGCGAAGGACGTGGCCAGGATCGCCTGGATGCCGAGGTAGAGCGGGCACATGGCCGCATGCTCGCGCGAGGAGCCCTGGCCGTAGTTGTCGCCACCGATGATCGCGCCTTGCTTGCGCTCCAGCGCGCGCCCGGCGAAGCTCGGGTCCACACCCTCGAAGACGTGCTCCGAGAGCGCTGGGACGTTGGACCGCAACGGCAGGTACTTCGCGCCCGCCGGGGAGATATGGTCCGTCGTGATGTTGTCGCCGACCTTCAGCAGCGCCTCGAACTGGATCACGTCAGCGAGCGCCTCGCGGGTCGGCACGGGCTTGATGTTGGGGCCGCGCACGACCTCCACCGCCGCGCCCTCCGGCGCCGGGGCCTCGACCATGCTGTCATCCACTTCGAAGTGCGCCGGCAGGTCGAGCGCCGGCGCGGGGCCCAGCGTGCGCGGGTCCACGAACTCGCCCGCTACTGCACCGGCAGCGCAGACCTCGGGTGAGGCCAGGAAGACCTGGGCGCTCTTGGTGCCGCTGCGGCCCTCGAAGTTGCGGTTGAACGAGCGCAGCGACGCCGCGCCTGTCACCGGCGCCTGGCCCATGCCGATGCACGGGCCGCACGCCGACTCGAGCACGCGCGCCCCGGCGCTGAGCATGTCGGCCAGCGCGCCGTTTTCGGCCAGCATCGTCAGCACCTGCCGCGACCCCGGCGAGATCGTCAGGCTGACATCGGGATGGACCCGCTGGCCCTTCAGGATCGCCGCGACCATCATCATGTCGCGCAGCGAGGAGTTGGTGCAACTGCCGATGCAGACCTGGTCGAGCTTGCGCCCCACCAGCTCGGCCACGGGCACGACCGCATCGGGGCTGTGCGGCTGCGCCACCATCGGCTGCAACGCGGTCAGGTCCAGCTCGATGATCTCGTCATACTCGGCGTCCGCGTCCGCGGCCAGCGGCGCAAAGGCCGCCTCACGGTCCTGCGCGGCGAGGAACTCCCGCGTGCGCTCATCGGCGGGGAAGAGGGAAGAGGTAGCCCCCAACTCCGCGCCCATGTTCGTGATCGTGGCGCGCTCCGGCACCGACAGCGTGGCCACGCCGGGGCCGAAGTACTCGACGATCTTGCCGACCCCGCCCTTGACGGTCAGCCGGCGCAGCAACTCGAGGATGACATCCTTGGCCGCGACCCAGTCGGGCAAGTTGCCCGTCAGGCGCACGCCCAGGACCTTCGGGCACGGGATGAAGTAGGGCATCCCGGCCATCGCCACGGCGACATCGAGCCCGCCCGCGCCGATGCCGAGCATCCCGATGCCGCCGGCGGTCGGCGTGTGGCTGTCCGACCCCAGCAGCGTCTTGCCCGGCACGCCGAAGCGCTCGAGATGCACCTGGTGGCAGATGCCGTTCCCCGGCCGCGAGAAGTGCACGCCGTGCCTGGCCGCGACGGTCTGCAGGTACTTGTGGTCGTCGGCGCTCTCGGGGCCGGACTGCAGCGTGTTGTGGTCCACGTAGGCCACCGACAGCTCGGTCCTCACCCGCGGCACGCCGAGAGCCTCGAACTGCAGGTAGGCCATGGTGCCGGTGGAGTCCTGGGTGAGCGTCTGGTCAATGCGGATGCCAATCTCGGCGCCCGGCGTCAGCTCGCCCTCGACGAGATGGGCCTTGAGGATCTTCTCGACTAGTGTGCCGTGCAAGATCAACTTCCTCCCGTATGGCGATGGTGCAGGAGCGCTCACCAGAGCGCGACCGCCCGCCTGATCGCGCTCTGGTGAGCGCTCCTACAGCCCCCGTGTGACCAAGACGACTGCTTCCGCCGCGATCGCTTGCCCCTCGCCGATCGGGCCAAGACGCTCGGTGGTTGTTGCCTTATAGCTCACGTCCTCGATCTGTAAGGCCAGGGCCTGCGCGGTCGCCTCGCGCATCGCGGCGATGTGCGGCGCGAGCTTCGGCTCCTGGGCGATGATCGTCACATCCACGTTGACCGGCCGCCAACCCGCCTCCCGCACGAGGGTGACGACGTGCCGCAGCAGCTCCCGGCTGTCGGCGTCCCGATAGGCCGCGTCGCTATCGGGGAAGTGTTGGCCGATGTCCCCCAGCGCGCACGCCCCGAGTAGCGCGTCAGCGATGGCGTGCAGCGCGGCGTCGGCATCGGAATGCCCGAGCAGGCCCTTGTCGTGCGGGATGTCCACGCCGCCCAGGACGAGCCGCCGTCCCTCCACCAGCCGGTGCAGGTCGAAGCCGTGGCCGATCCTGGGAGCGCCCTGAGTGCAGTCGAGGGAGCACACCCATGCCTCGGCACGCGCCAGATCATCCGGGGTCGTGACCTTCAGGTTGCGCACATGGCCGGGGCTGATGGCGACCTTGTGCCCGAGGCGTTCGAGCAGCATCGCATCATCCGTCACGTCCCAGCCCTCGGCCTCGGCCTGCTCGTGGGCGGCGAGGATGAGATCATACCGGAACGTCTGTGGGGTCTGCGCCAGGAAGATCTCGTGGCGGTCCAGCGTACCAACGATGCGGTCGTCCGCGACGCGCTTGACGGTGTCGGTCGCCGGCACGGCGGCCAGCGCGGCGCCGTGGTCGCGACAGACGCGCAGGCTCGCGGTGATGATCGCGGGGGTGACCAGCGGGCGGGCGCCGTCGTGAATGGCGACGATGTCCGGGGCCAGCGAGGCCAGGGCGCGCAGGCCGTTGAGTACCGACTGCCGCCGCTCCGCCCCCCCGGCGACGATCAGCACGTCGCCGACGTCGCGGCACAGGTCCTCGGCCCGCGACACATACTCGGGAGCCACGACCAGCGCGACATCGTTGACTTCGGGGTGATTGACGTAGGCCGCCACCGCCCACAGCAGCAGCGGGCGTCCGGCCAGGGGCACGAAGACTTTGGGGAGAGGTCCGCCGAAGCGCTGGCCGGCGCCGGCCGCTACGATGAGCGCCGCCACCCGTTCGCTCACTTGCGGCCGGCCTTCGGCGCGGCGTCGTCAATGGCGATGTCGCTGAAGATCATCTTGCCCGCGCTGGTCTGGAGGGCACTGGTAACGACGGCCGGCACGGTCTGGCCCACGAACTTGCTGGCGTGCTCGACGACGACCATCGTGCCGTCATCCAGGTAGGCCACGCCCTGCCCGGGCTCCTTGCCTTCCTTGACGATCGTCACCATGACCTCTTCGCCGGGCAGGTAGACCGGGCGCATGGCCCCGGCCAACTCGTTGACATTCAGCACGCTGACGTTGTGCAGCTTGGCGATCTCGTTGACGGAGTAGTCGTTGGTCACGACCCCGGCGCCGAGTTCCTTGGCCAGCTTCACCAGGCGCACGTCCACGTCCTCACCGGGCTGGTCGCTGGCGGGGTACTCCTCAAAGATGCGAATGTCGGCGTTGGGCATCTTCTTGAGGCGGTTGAGCACTTCCAGGCCGCGGCGGCCGCGCGCCCGCTTGAGGCCGTCGGCCGAGTCGGCGATGTGGTGCAACTCGCGCAGTACGAACCCCGGCACCAGCACCGGCCCTTCCAGGAAGCCCGTGCCGCAGATGTCGGCGATGCGTCCGTCAATGATGATGTTGGTGTCCAGCATCTTGGAGCGGACCGGCGCCTGGTCCTCCGAGACCGGCGTGCGCGTGGCCAGCGACGGGAACACGTACACGATCTGCTGTTTGGCGCTGATGGCAAAACCGACGCCGAGAATGACGCAGACCATGCCCACGAAGATGCGGATCGGCAGGCCGAAGCTCGCGGTGGCCAGCGGCGTCGTGGCGAGCAGCGCAACGGTCAGCCCGAGCAGGACGCCGATGACGGCCGCGACCTTGTCCAGCAGCGACACCGTCTCCATGCGGTTGACGAAATGGACGAGCGCGCGGAAAGAGTAGACGGAGACCAGGAAGCCGATGAGGCCGCCGACGACCAGAATGCCAATGTGGAAGGAAGCGGTCTGCCACTCCTCCAAGTCGAGGCCTTGCAGCCGCGGGTCAAGGCTCGCGTTCACGATGGCACCGCCCATCACGCCGACCAGCGTGACGGCGACAACGAA
>CAZZDO010000418.1:0-4736 GCA_964653205.1 uncultured Armatimonadia bacterium
CTCCTGCAGGCCTGGCAGGACGGCGCAGCACACCTTCCGAGCCCGAGGCCTGCGGTGATGCCCAGTCCTCGCTACGGCAGGGCCTTCTCCTCGCTCCCCACTGCGTCCAGCTTCAGCAGCACCTTCTCGCCGTACGCCACCGACGTGCCCTTGTGGACAAAGGCGCCTACCGGCTTGCCATCGCTCAGCGCGACGACGGCCATCTCAGCGTCCGTCGCCAGTCCGTTGATTTCCCGCTGCTTGCCTGTCGTCGCAAAGGACGCGACATAGCGCCGCGGCCCGACCGTCACCTCTACCGCGTCGGTCCCGAGCCACTGGATCGTCGGCGTGATGATCTCCGGCTTGGGTTGGTCCGTCGTCAGCCGCACGTCGTCGAACCAGGCCTTGCCCGGCGCGAAGAACTCCAGCGCCAGCGACACCTGCTCCGTTCCGTCGGGCACGGTGGCCGCCAGTTCCACGTCCTGCCAGTCCGTACCCCGGATCGGGCCGACCCGCTTGTTGGTGAAGGCCTTGCCGCCCTTCCAGAAGTGGAAGGTCATCGTGGCCCCCTGCCCCTCGGCCAACTCCGTCGTGCGGACCTTCGCCCGCGCCGTCATGTTCGTCCCGACCGGCAGCCCCATGCGCTCGGAGTAGTAGTACCCGCTCTTCTCGATGCTCGCGCACTGCTTGCCCTCGCACGCGCCCTCCGTCTCAATCTTGTGGTT
This sequence comes from uncultured Armatimonadia bacterium, assembly GCA_964653205.1. Classification (GTDB taxonomy): domain Bacteria; phylum Armatimonadota; class Zipacnadia; order Zipacnadales; family UBA11051; genus JAJFUB01. Next base: position 705 of record CAZZDO010000418.1, read on the forward strand.
CGGTCCATCCACACCGGCGCGCATGAGCCATCCGGACATCCCCTTCTCAAAGCCCCCGTTGCGCAGGTAGTTCTCGCTGACCCACGGCCGCGGGAAGAGCACGGTGAGGAAGCTCGTGCTCGCCACCGGCGCCGTCTCGACGCGCAGGAACGGGCCGTAGCTCTCCGCCCCGGGGTACATCTCGACGTGCGGGGTCAGCGCCGCCGGGCTGGTGGTCTGGACCCACACCTGCCCGTTGCCCCGCTCGACGAGGAAGTGATCGCCGTCTGCCGTGATCTCCCCATTGCCGTCGCTGTGCAGCAGGAAGTTGTAGCGGTGGGGCTGGGGCGCGGCCAACTCGTCGCGGATGATGAACACGTCGGGCTTCAGATACACGATGCTCCGGTCGAAGCGGTCGAGCACTTTCAGCTTGTCGGTGTTGTAGGCCTCCGCCGCCTGCCCCTGCACGAAGTCGAAGTGCTCCCCGGCGAAGAACTCGCTGATCCTCCCGCCCGTGCGCTTGACCTGGTCGTGCCCGGGCGACGGCACGGTCTGGTCGTGGAAGTACGCGTCGTCCACATCCAGCACCACCGTGCAGTGACCGAGGCTCCCGACACTGAACTTGCGCTTGGCCGGGTCATAGAAGCTGTGGTAGCCCCGGTCGGGGATGATCCACTGCCCCCCGTAGCTCAACACGAACGCGTTGTGGTCGTAGTGGTTGTGGCCGATGTTGTTCGTGGTCGGGCCACACTTGAGGAACAGGCTCGGCGCCTGCGCATTGAACCCGTCGCGCAAGGAGGCATAGCCGATGTCATACAGCACGGTTGAGGGGTTCCAGGTCGGCTGCTTCGGGTTGAGCTTGCTCGCGTCGAAGCGAATGAAGTCATAGATGCCGTCAGGCTTGAGGGCGCCGATATGCTCGAGATACCACGCCGCGTCCGTGCTGCCGCTCTGGGCGAGAATGCCCATGAGCTTGGGGACCGCCGTGCCGGGGCTCCCGTCGGAGAAGCACGGGATCTGCCGCGTGTCCGGGGCCATCATGCCGATGCAGTAGCGGTCCATCGTCTTGAGGTACGGGTGCTCGAAGAGGTCGTGCGTGATCTGCGCCGACACGAGGCCATCGAAGAACACCGCGAACGAGTCCATGAGGTACGTCCCGTACATCGGGCCCTCGAACATCCCGCCATCCTTGCCGCCCCGGTCCAGCGACACGCGCGTCTTGTCTATGGCCGACTGCAGGTGCTCACCGGCTTTCGGCTCCTCGGGGCGCACCGCCAGCGCCGCCAGCCCGGCCCCGGCCGTGATGACCGCGTAGCCGTTCGTGTCCGGCGCGTAGATGTCCACCTGCCCCAGTGACGGCACGATCCCCTTGGTGACGATCGCCTCCCGCACTTGCGTTCGCTCGGCTTCATTGAGCCGGTCAAAGCACCAGTCGTAGAACATCCCCATCGCGTACATGCAGTGGCCGGTGTCCAGGCAGCACTTCAGCCGCCCGGCGCTGTAGCTCGGGTCCGTCCACTGTTCCCAGTGCGTCAGGTGCAGCGCGATCTCTCTGGCCTTGTCGAAGTACGCCGGCTCGCCGGTGACGAGGTACGCGAAGCTGAAGTGCACCAGCCGGGTGGTAATGCTGTCCTCTCCCTCCTGGAACATCGCCGTCCAGGGCGGGTAGGCCGGGCTCTTGTCATGCCGCAGCGGCGTCGCATCAGAGAGGGTGTAGTCGAACGTGTCGAGCGTGACGTTGTTCTCGCCGGGGCACTTGACGCTATAGCTGTAGGTCGGGGCGGCGGCCAGCCGGTCCGCCTTCGCCTTGATCTCCGCCCACACGTTTCCGGTCTTGAAGCCGAAGCGGTTGGCCTGCATGTCGGCGGCCTTCGCCGTCAGCAGCGGCAGCGTCTGGGCATTCACCAGCACGCAGGGGTGGGAGTGCAGGCCGGTCGTGTTAGCGGCGGCCTGGGCCGACAGCGGGCCGACGGCCAGGATGACGGCGCTAGCTGCTGCGATGAACTTCATGGGACACCTCTGGGGGTGTGCGGTCAGACGGCGGCAATCGGGCCTACAAGAACCTCAACCCCCGCTGCCCCTGCAAGTGCCGGATGTCACCGGGCACAATGGGCCGATGGGGGAGACCGACCACCTGCCCGTCCTTGATCCACTCGTCGTCATTCCCGTAGCTGTTCGCGACCAGCAGGTCCAGAAGCTCCCCCAGTTCATCCGCATGGGCCGGGTCGCCCGCCAGGTCCTTCGTCTCCCGCGGGTCGGCCTCGATGTCGAAGAGTTGCGTCTGGTTCCCCGCCGCGGCGTAGACCAGCTTGTACTTCCCGCGCCGGATCATCCGCATCGCCGCGTAGCCCTCGCCGTGCTCGCCGTACAGGTACTCCCGGCGCGTGTCTCCGATCATCGAGAGCTGGTTGACGTGGGCGGGGATGGGCACGCCCGCGAGGTCCAGGAGCGTGGGCATCAGGTCGCCAAACTCGACGAAACGGTCGTCCACCGTCGCCGGCGTGAAGCGCGGGTCGCCCTTGGCCGGGACGATGATCAGCGGGATGTGCGCCGACGCCTCGTAGAACGGCGTCATCGCCCACATGTTGTGCTCGCCGACCATGTGCCCGTGGTCGGTCGTGGAGACGATGATGGTGTTGTCGGCCAGCCCGGCCTCCCTGAGTGTCCCGATCACGACACGAATCTGGTGGTCAATCTGCGTCAGCGTCGCATAGTACGCCCGCCGCGCCAACCGTACCTCATGCTGCGTCGCCGTATGCATCGCCGACGGCCACGTACGGGCCTGCATCTCCAGCGGCAAGTCCTCGAAGCGCCGGGCCCACTCGCCCACCACGGGCATGTCAATCTCGACATCGCGGTACAGGTCGAGGTAGCTCTGCAGCGGGACCATGGGCGGGTGCGGCGCGGAGAAGGAGAGATACCAGAAGCCCGGCTTGCGCGGGTCGCGGCGGCGGATCACCTTGCACATCTCCCGCGCGGCCCAGTTGATCGGGTGCAGGTGCTCGGGCAAGTGCCACGGCCGCGCCACGAAGTCGTTCTGGGTCATGCCACCCGCGTACTCCTGCCCGGCATAGCCCTGCTCCTGCAGGAACAGCTCGTAGTCATCGGCGACGCCGTCAGGAATGGACCGGTGTTGATGCCGCCCCTGCTCCTCGAGGATCACCTCGCCGAAGCCCAGCCGGTCCCGCTGCGGCCACACGTGCAGCTTCCCCACCGCATACGCCTGGTAGCCCGCCTCGGTGAACGTCTGCGCGAGCGTGGGGTACTTGGGCCACTCCACGCCGTCGGTGTAGACGCGGTCCCCGTGCTCGCGCGCGGTGAGGCCGAGCGTCAGGCTCTTGCGCGCAGGGATGCAGGAGGGGCAGGCCGAGTACGCGCGCGTGAAGCGCACGCCGCTGCGGGCGAGCTGGTCGAGCGTCGGCGTCATCACCACGGGATGCCCGGCCAGGCGGGTGAACATCTCACCCCAGTGGTCGGTGCAGATGAGGAGGACGTTGGGTTGGTTGCTCACCGGCTCACACCTCCGCGACATGCAGTTCATGCCTCATCCGTCGCACGGCGCCGCCGTCCAGCGCGGTGGAATCCATGGTGGACCTCACGGCACGATGCGCCCGAGTAGAGAAACAGGCCGCCAGCGAACTGGCGGCCCGGGAGTCGCTGGTCTTCAATGGTCATGCCGGCTCAGTTGAAGTCGTAGTAGCCGCTGCTCCAGGCCGCGGTGCGGCTCATCCACTTCGTGTGGCCGTCATAGAAAGCGAAGTTCCCGCCCTCGTTGTGCCGCGGTGACAGCGTCCCGTAGCTGCCCCACGTGTTCCCGGGCGGCGCGTAGAAGGTGGGAAAGGCCTGGGCTTCGTCGTCGTTGGCGCGGGTGTCCGCCAGCATGAACGTCTCGGACGGCTGGGCGATGCTGCCGAGAGCGATTCCGGCGGCCGTGCTCTCCCCGAGCGATCCCGTCGTGCGCGTCAGGCCGTAGCTGATCCGGTAGCCGCCCCACGTCGTGGTGATGGACTGCGACGGGCACGTCAGGATCTGGGTGCTCTTGAGGTACGGCTG
>CAZZDO010000419.1:0-4720 GCA_964653205.1 uncultured Armatimonadia bacterium
CAGTAAGGGAACACCTGCTGGACGGCGCGGGCTGGAAAGCCCGCGCTCCACTCCGCCGGCGGCAGCGTCACCTGCTGCGGCTCAACGGAGGGGTTACGGAGCATCAGCCAGCCGCCGCGTTCGTGCGGGTGCCAGAAGCCGTAGACCTCCCCCTCCCAGGGGCGGCCGAGCACGATCCGCGTGCCCTTGGTGCCCAGTTCGTCCGCGTGGGCGTTCCACCAGTCCAGGACCTGCTGCAGCATCCGCGCCTGCCAGTCGCGCAGGCCCTCGGGCGTCAGCGGGTAGTGGATGTACGTGGTGCCGCGCAGCGCCGACAGCACGCACGTGTTCAGCCACGTGTGCGGCTCGGTGGTGAAGCAGTTGCACAGCGCGTCGGCGAAGCCGTGGTTGTCGTAGGCGTCCAGCGGCACGGGCGTCTCCGAGGCGCGCTGGAGAATGTAGTACATCATGTCGCGGTGGGTGGCGTCGCGGTCGCGGGCGGTGCGCGCGGGCCACGCCTCGTATTCGCAATCACCCGAGTCCACCAGCCAAACGTGATCGGAGTACGTCAGCCACCAGGGGCTCGGCCACCAGCCGTGGCGCAGCTTGACGTCGGGATTCGCGGCGTGCAGGCGCTGGCCGATGCGGAAGAAGGCGTTGGTGGAGGCCTCGCGCACGTGGTCCATGGTCGGGAAGCGTTCGGCGAAGTGCTCGTTGGTGGCGCACTCGTTGTCCCAGTCCATCTTCAGGTGGCAGGCCCCGACCTTGCCGACGAGTTCCTCCAGCCGCGAGGCCAGCGCTTCCTCGAAGCTCGGCTGCATCATCACGACGTACTGGCCCCAGGCGTAGGTCGAGCAGCGGGGCTCCTCGCCGACCTCCCAGCCTTGCTGCCTTATCCAGTCCAGGTCAAAGCCCACCGGGCCGTTGTGGCTAACCCAGATGGCCAGGTCCAGGCCGTGTTCGCGGAGCATGTCGCGGAAGGCGAGGAGCTTCGTGTCCTGCGCGTCGTCGTCCTTGCCCCGGTACATCGAGGCGCGGTTGAACCACCCGGCGTCAATGCCGACGGCCTGCGGGTGCAGGCCGAGGTCGAGCATGGCTTTGACGAACGCGTCGCGCCCGTCGAAGGTGTCCAGGTATTCGTGGTCGCCGAGATAGCGCGAGGACCAGCCGACGGTGATGTGCGTGAGGGGCCTTTCCAGGCGCGGGCGGCGGATGCGCCAGAGGTAGTCGCCGAAAGCGTCGGGGACGGCGTCGTGGCCGGCGGCGGCGCCGAAGACGGCGGGGAAGCTCGTGAGAGTGCCGTCGTCGTCCCAGACGGGGTGCTGGTATAGCTCGATCTGCCCTTCCGCCGGCACCGCGAAGCCGCAGGGGTTCTCCAGCCCCACGAACCAGTCGCGGGCGTACACGGGATAGCCGCAGCCGTACTGGTTGGCATAGGTCTGCAAGCCCGCGACTTCGCCGTCGAGCCCGCGGAGGCCGTAGCCGACGCGGCGGACGGGCTGGGGGGCCGCCTGCACGTCCACCCACAGGCGGTCGAGGGTGGGCGCGCCCGCGGGGGCGCTCAACGTGATCTGCTTGCGGAAGCAGGGCTCGTCGGTGAGCCAGTAGTGGACGTCGGCGCGGAGGCCGGACGGTTGGTGGTGCAGGCGCACGTGGACTTCGCTGCGGTCGCGGGCGATCTCGTCGAGCACGAAGTCGTCGCTCGAGATGGTCTCGCCCTGAAGGGAGAGGCGGAACGCCGGCCAGCGCCACTCGTGCGTCGAGCCGGAGAGGCGGTTCTTGGCTAGCAGCGTGCCGTCACCCCGGAACTGCAGCGCCAGTGCGCTGTTGGTGAGCATGTGGTGGGGCATGTCGCCGTCCTCGCGCAGAGCCGCGGCCGCTACAGGGCCGAGGCGAAGTAGACGCTCTTGGAATAGCCGGCTTCGTACAGGCCGGCCTGGGCCGTGACGCCGGCCTCGCACCCGAAGCCCTGGACGCTGTCATAGTTGAACGTGGCGCTGGTGCCAAACTCGGCGCCGACCGGTCCGGGGTTGGCGGCCGAGAAGCCGACACCGACCTTGCCGGTCCAGTTGTCATGGAAGAAGTTGTACGACCCGGAGGCCATGACGCCCTGGCCGACCTGCACGGTCGCCGAGCCGTCGGAGCTGAGACTGATCTGGACGATCTCCATGTTGAACTTCAGGCTCAGAGTCACGCCCTGCTCGGCGGCAGCCTCGGCCCATGCGCGCAGGATCTCCTCGGCGGTCAGGGGGGCCCGGACTTCGGGCGCGCGTGTCTTGAGCAACTCCGCCGCGCTGCGCAGTTCCTGCTGGTGGAACTGCAGGAAGTGCTTCCAGATCGCCTGCGCCCAGATGATGGCCTGGCGGCAGCCGCTGTTGGCGCTGGGGTCGAAGAAGTCGTGGTTGATCTTGCGCTGGCTGTCGAGGATGTTCTTGGTGAAATCGGACTTCAACTGGTCGCCATGGCGTTTGGCGAAGTCAGCCCAACGCGACCAGAGCACAGCGTCGGCCCGGAACATCTCGTGGAGGGCCTGGTTGTACGTAGCCGCCGTGGCGTCGAGGCCGGTGGGCATCGTGTCCAGATACGCGCGGGCGGCGGCGAGCAGTTCGCCCGAGATCCCCGGGCCGCGATTCGCCAATTGCGCCGCCTTGTAGCGCCGCCAGGTCTCGCTGAGAGGCTGGCTATCATCCGAGAAACTGTAGGTGCCGGACCACTCGATCTTCAGCCCGGGCCGGGGTACACCGTGCTGCCAAAGGTGGAGTGCAGGGCGGAACTGGTGGTAACAGGTGGAGAGCAGCCGCAGTTGGGAGCCGTAGCTCCCCAGCGCATTGATGGCGATGATGTCGTGGGTCGTGGGGTTAGCGGCCAGCGCGTCCCTGGCCTGCTTGACGAAGATTTCGGAGAAGCCCTTCTGCATCGGCCCCTCCGCCCACCGCGATCCGGGTCTGCTGGTGTCGCCACAGGCTGAGGCGATGCGGTCGAGTTCGCAGCCCATCTCCGCGATCTCGCCCTGCACTTCCTCGCCCAGCGCCACCGCCTCGCGGATCATCGCCTTGACGCCCTCGCTCTTGTAGCTCTGGCCGGTGGCTTTCTGGTACAGGTCCAGCGAAGGTTGGTGCGTAGGAAAGCGGCCGAGATTGCCCTCCAAGGTGGCCCTCGCCTGGGCCTTCTGGCCGGAGTAGAACTGCGCCTTCGCCAGCGAATAGGCGTACGCCGGGTGGGTCTCGTCCTTCGCGGCGACGGCCAGAAGCTGCAGCGCGCGGTTCTTGTCGCCCTTGCGCCACGCCAGCTTGCCCAGGTTCATGCAGATCTCGGCGTTACCCGGTGCGAGGGCATAGGCGGCTTCCAGCATGACGGCTGCGTCGTCGAGGCGGCCCTGGTCCAGCAGCACGAAGCCCGCATTGTTGAGCGCCTGGGTGTTGGTGGGTTCGAGCACGACCCCGCGGGCAAAGCAGTAGAGCGCCGGCTCGACCTGCTTGACGACGACATAGCCCGCACCGAGCACGCCGAGGGCCTCAGCCTCGGTGCAGCGACCGGCCGTCTGCATCTGGGGCAGACGCGCGTTGATGTTGGCGGTGGCGACCTTCGGGGTGACTTCCGTGACGAGGCGCTCGCCGAGGGCGGCGGGGGTCTCGGCGTAGGCCGGGGCCAGTGCGGTGGCGCACAGGACCAGCAGCGGGAGAGTCATTCGCAGACGGGGCGACAGCATGGGCGTCCCTCCTGGGCGTGTAGGTCCCACAATCGGCGGCTCAATACCTGCTTGCGGTGATCTGCAGGACGGTTCCGACGCTGTTCTCGAGCGTACGGGCGGCCGGTGAGAGCATCCTCACGGCGACCTTGTCGCCCGCGGCCAGCGCCGGGATGGTGTACTCAACCCCCGCGCCGAAGCCGACGACGCGACGGGTGAAACCGGGCGTGCCGTTGACGAGCACCTGCACCTCGGCGGTGTCGGTCGCAATGCCATCCCTCGCGGCCATCGCGGCGCGGACCGTCACCTTCGACAGACCGCCGTACGGGCAGGTGAACTCGCCGGTGTGCGGGTCGTAGCAGGCCGCGAAGTTATTGCCGTCCGGTAGGGGGCACACGGCCAGGAACCTGACGACATCGCCGGCCGGCGAGAGCTTCTGGTCGGCGCCCTGGACGTGTAGGATGAGGCGGTCGGTGAACTTCTGCGTGCCGCCGCGCACGGCGTTGAGGCCCTTGGCGGCCCCGTCGAAGAACGAGGCGGGGTCAATGTTGACGGTGGCTTTCGGGTTGCCGATGACGGCAAGCTCGGACTTGCGGCCCTCGCGGTAGAAGCCGCAGTTCTGGATGAGCACGCCGCCGACGAAGAGCGGATCGGTCGTCACAACCGGGTTGTCCGAGCTGAGGTAGCCGCTACAGCCGATCATGCTCAGGCTGTTGGCGCGGCCCGCCGACACGATGCCCCGCGGGTTGCTCGTAGCGAAGAAGTTGCCGCACTCCACGTGCGCGGCGGTGAGATACACCTTGCCATAGTCCGCGAAGTACGCCGGGTCGGTGGTGGCGATGGGCTGCACCTCACTGAACGGCCGGCCACAGAAGTTCGCGACCTCCCCGCTGTCAATGTAGACCAGCGCGCCGATGGCGCGAATGAGCGTCGCATCCTCCGCCTCCCACGCCGCCCGGCGCGGGTCGTCTTTGGGCAGCACCCACGGGAACGAGAACAGCAGGCAGCCGGTGAACTTGACGATGGTGTTGGCGCCGACGGCCTCCACCGCGC
>CAZZDO010000420.1:0-4703 GCA_964653205.1 uncultured Armatimonadia bacterium
CCCTTGCCCTCCAGCAGCGTGAAGATCAGTTGGGCCTTCAGGAAGTCCGCGGTGCCGTACGCTGGGGCCGGCACCCCGGCCATCAGGGACACGCCGCGCCACCCATTCTGCTGGGCCACGCACAGCCGGGAATGGGAGGTTGCCGCAGCGGTCTGGGCCGGGACGGCCGTCTTCCCGGCCGGGTACTGGCCCACCGCGAGCTTGGCCAGGTCCGCCAGATCACGCGGCGAGCGCGGCCCGATGATCGTGAGCACCGCGTTGTTGGGGACCATGTAGGTGGCGCGGAAGACGGCGACATCATCGGCGGTCAGGGCCTGGAGCGAGGCCTCGGAGCCCTGCACGGACCGGGCGAGCGGCGACCGGCGCCCCAGCAACGCCCTCAGGAAGCAGTAGTAGGTCTCCTGGATGACCGTGTTGCTGTCATCCCTCAGGTCCTCGATCAGGATCTCGCGGGCGGCCTGCAGTTGCTCGGCCGTCACCTGCGGATGACCCAGCAGCAGCTTGCCGGCCACCTGCAACGCCTGCGGCAGGACCCCATCGGTGATCTTGCCGCGGATCTCGCAGTAGTCGGCCTCGGTGTTGGCCGCCACGCCGGCACGGGTGCCGTGCAACTGCCGGCTCAGCTCCTGCCAGGCGTCCTCGTGGAGCATGGCGGCGAGCTGTATCTGTAGGAGTTGTTGGCTGAGAGCCGCGAGGCCGGCGCGGGCCGGCGGAATGCCCGCCGGGTCATACCGCGCCGCCAGGTGCAGGCCCGCCACGGCGCTGCCGCGGTCCTCGACGGCCAGCACGGTCAGGCCGTTGGGCAGCACGACGCGCCTCAGGTTCGCGGGTGTGTCGGCGGAGGCCCATGCCACCGTCAGCAGCAGGGCGCCGGTGAGGAGGTGCTTCATGGCAGCATCGCCGCCGCGTCGGGCTGGTTGCCCTTGCGTCCGCGCAGGATGATCAGGGAGTAGTTGTCGGGCCGGAAGTGCTTGGCCACCAGCGCCTGGATCTCGGCCGGCGTGACCTTCATTACCTGGTCAATGTAGTCGAGGGCGAAGCGATAGGTGTCTATGCTGGCATAGAAGCCCATGGAGCCGACCTGGTCGTCCAGGGACTCGTTGCTGAAGGCATATTCGGCGTAGAGCAGGCGCTTGGCTCGGTCCAGCTCCTCGTCGGTCACGGGCGCCTCGGCCAACCGCTGCATCTCCCTGGCAATCGCCGCCTGGGCCTCTTCTTCCCGCCCGATGGGCACCACGGCCGTGAGGGTCAGCAGTCCCGGGGCCTTCTGGGTCAGGAACTCCACGTCGGCGGACAGTAGCAGCTTCCGTTCGTTGATCAGATTCTTGGTGAGGCGTCCCACGCCGCGCTGCCCCAGGATCGTGTAGACGAGGTCGGTGGCGCAGACGGCGGGCTTGTCGTCAATGGCCGGGGCGCGCCAGCCGAACGACAGCAGGCTGATCTCTCGCTGCACGGGCTCGGCCTTGACGCGGGTCTCCTGCAGCGGCGGGTCCGGCGGCGGCTCCTGCCAGCCGACGTCACGCGCCTTCAGTTCGGCCGTCAGTAGCTTCACCCGCCCCTCCAGCCATGCGGGGTCCACGTCCCCCGCCGCCAGCAGCGTGGCGTTGTTGGGGACGTAGAAGCGGCGGTAGAACTGGTTCGCGGTGTCGTACGTGAGCTTGTCCACATCGGCGACGGTGCCGCCGATGGGCCGGCCGTAGGGGTGCTTGTCGTAGGCGAGTTGCCAGAGCATCTCGTCCATGTAGATGTCGGCGCGTTCGCGGCGGTCCACGATCTCGCGCTTGACCACCGCCAACTCGCGCATGGTCGCCTGCTCGTTGAAGCCGGCCTCGAAGACGGCCTTGATGAGCACCGGGAGCACGCGCTCGAGATAGCGGCTGGCGACGACCACGTCCACGTGCACGAAGTCACGGAGCGTCGTGGCGCTGATCTGTCCGCCCAGGGACTCGATGAAGGGGGCGAGCTTCTGGTCGTCGTCCCCGGTGGTCTCGAAGAGCAGGTGCTCGACGAGGTGAGCGGCCCCGACCTCGGCCGGCTGCTCGAACCGGCTGCCGGCCCGGAGGTACACCCCAAGCGCGACGACCGGCCACTGGCGGTCTTCCTTGACGACCAGGTGCAGGCCGTTGGGGAGGGTCTTCTCGGTGACCTGCGAGGCGTCGAGGATGGGCAGCAGCGGCGCGGCCGGCGCCCAGGCCGGCACGAGAACCAGCAGCACGAACAGCAGTGAGCGGCGCATAGGCGAACCTCGGTTCGTCATGACAATGGCGGGCTTCGGTACGGCGCTGTTTCGCCCCGGCGACGGGCTCGTCCTGCCCCCGCGCCGGCGGCTAGCCCGGTGTGACGTAGCTCGCGAGTATCTTCTTGACCCCTTGCTTGGGGAAGGCGATGACCAGTTCCGGGTCCTCGCCTTCGCCAACCGACACGACGACGCCCCCGCCGAACTTCTTGTGAGCGACGCGGCTGCCGGCGTGATAGGGACACGCCCCAGCCGGCGTCTCCGCCTTGGGCGACGCCTTCCGCTTGCCCTTGATCGGGATGGGCTGCCGGACGTCCGTGCGCGCGCGGCGGCGGGGCTGCTCCTGGGGCGGTTCGGGCTTCGCCGGCCGAGCTTCGGCGGCCTCCGCCGCCTCCCGGTCCGCGAGCAAGCGCCCGTTCTGCTTGGCCTTGTTGATCAGGGCCACGATGTCTATCTTGCGCTCGCCCGGCGCGCGGCCGGTGGCGTCGTCCTCATCGGCGGGCGGCTGAGGCGACAGGAGGGCGTTCAGCTCCCCGCGACGCTCGACCAACTGCGGGGGCAAGTCGCCCAGGAAGCGCGACGGCCGCTGCGGCCGGCGGCTGCCGAAGATCATGCGCGAGCGGGCATGTGATATGTACAACATCCGCCGCGCCCGGGTAATTCCCACGTAGCACAGCCGCCGCTCCTCTTCGAGCTGGAAGGCATCGCCCATCGAGCGCTCGTGGGGGAACACGCCCTCCTCCATCCCGACCATGAACACGATCGGGAATTCGAGGCCCTTGGCGCTGTGCAGCGTCAGCAACGAGACCTGGCTGCCCAGTTGCTCGGCCTGGTCAATGTCCGAGATCAGGGCCACGTGCTCGAGGAAGCTGGTGAGTGTCGGCTCCGCGTTGCGCTCGGCGAAGCGCGCGGCCACCGTGACCAGCTCCATGAGGTTGTCGGCCTTGTACTTGTCTTCGGCCTTGTCGGAGTTGACGTAGTGGGGCAGCAGGCCAGACTGCTCGAAGGTCTGGCGGAGCAGCTCAGGCAGCGGCGCATGCTCGACGAGGCTGCGCAGCCGCCGGATGATGTCCATGAAGTCGCCCACGGCGGCGACGGCCCGGGGCGACAGTTCCTCGATCTCGTGTACGCGCCGGCAGGCGTCCTCCAGCGTGATCTCCAGGCGATGCGCCAGCCGGTCCAGCGCCGAGACGGTCTTGTCGCCGATACCGCGCGTGGGCGTGTTGATGATGCGCCGGAGCGACAGCCCGTCCGCCGCATTGTTTAGCGCCCGCAGATAGGCCAGCGCGTCCTTGATGACGGCGCGGTCGTAGAAGCGCAGGCCGCCGACGATCTCGTAGGGGATGCCGGCCTCCAGCAGGTATTGCTCGAAGACCCGGGACATCGCGTTGGTGCGGTAGAGGATGGCGTAGTCGCCCGGCTTGGCGTTGCCGCACTTCGTCTGGGCGCGGATCATGTTGACGACCCAGTCCGCCTCCTCTTCCTCGTTGATCGCGTTGTAAATGACGATGTCATCGCCGGGCTGGTTCTCGGTCCACAGGCGCTTGTCGGCCCGGGCCTCGTTCTGCTTGATGACCTCATAAGCGCACGCCAGGATCTTCTGGGTGCTGCGGTAGTTCTGCTCGAGCTTGATGACCTGCGCCTGCGGGTAGTCCTGCTCGAAGGCCAGGATGATCCCCACATTGGCCCCGCGCCACCCGTAGATGCTCTGGTCGTCATCACCCACCACGCAGATGTTGTTGCGCTTGCCGCCGAGCATCTGCACCAGCCGGTACTGCGCGTGGTTGATGTCCTGGTACTCGTCCACCAGCACATAGTCGAAGCGGTCCTGCAGGCGGCGCAGCACCGAGGGTTTCGTGTCCAAGAGCTCGACGGCGCGCATCAGGAGATCGTCGAAGTCGAGGGCCTGGTTGGCCGATAGGCGGCGCTGGTAGTGGGCGTAGACGCGCTGGGCGATGTCGTCCAGCGAGCCCTTCTTGGTGCGCCGGTAGTCCTGCACGCCGACGAGTTCGTTCTTCGCGTTGCTGATGCGGCTGAGAATCTCGGTGGGGGAGTACTTCTCCTCGGCGTCGGTGTCGCCATCGAGCAGCGACAGGGCCTCTTTGACGAGCGAAAGCTGGTCGGACTCGTCGTAGATCGAGAAGTTGTGGGGGATGCCGATGGCCTCCCCTTCGGCGCGCAGGATGCGGGCGCAGATGGAGTGGAACGTCCCGGCCCACAGCCCTTTGGCCTGCTTGCCGATGAGCGCGTTGATGCGCTCCTTCAGCTCCCCGGCGGCCTTGTTGGTGAAGGTGACGGCGAGGATGTTGTGGGGCTGGATGCCGCACTCCTGCACCATGTGGGCGATGCGGTAGGTAAGGGTGCGGGTCTTGCCGGAGCCGGCGCCGGCGAAGATCAGCACCGGGCCCTCAATGATCTGAGCGGCCTGGCGCTGTTCGGGGTTGAGCTTGTGGAGGAGAGAGGACAA
>CAZZDO010000421.1:0-4702 GCA_964653205.1 uncultured Armatimonadia bacterium
CACACTCCGGACGCCGCGCGCAGGACTCCCGCCCGTCGCCGACGAACCCCCGGACACGTCGCCACTGGAGGCCATCGCATGAAACTCGCCGTCATCGGTCTGGGCATCGGCAAGGTCCACGCCCAGGTCATCAACCAACTGCCGGAACTGCAACTCGTCGGGGTCTGCGACCTGCGCCAGGACGTCGCGGAGGAGGTCGCCGCCCAACATCAGACGCAGGCCTTCACCGACTGGCGCGCGATGGTGGACGCCGCCAAGCCCGAGGCCGTCTGCCTGTGCACCAACCCCAAGACCCACCTGCCCATCGGGCTGGCGCTCGCCGAACTGGGCATCCACGTCCTGTGCGAAAAGCCCATGGGCCCGACGGTCCAGCAGTGTCTTGACCTCGCCGACGGCTGCGAGCGCGCCGGCGTCGTGCTGATGGTCGGCCAGAAGAAGCGGTTCACGCCCGCGTTCCAGTTCCTCAAGGAGCGCCTGGGCGGCGAGTTTGGCCGGCCGCTGTCGCTCAACTACCGCTACCACCTCGGACAAGTGCCGCGCGATTGGTTCTGGCAGGAGGACGACGGCGGGGGCCCGATCCTGGAGAACTCCGTCCACACCTTCGACGCGCTGCGCTATCTCATCGGCGAGATCAGGACGATCCGGGGTCTCGGCGGCAACTTGCTCAACCCCGACCGCGCGCCGCAGGTGGATGTGGCTCTCGGCCTGCTGGAGTTCGAGAACGGGTGCATCGGCGCGGTGGAGTTGGGGACGGCTTCGGAGTGGTGCGTCGCCGATGAGGAGTTCTTCATCGCCTGCGAGAAGGCCGTTGTGCGCAGTCGCGGAGGTTTCGACCGCCCGGCCGAGATCCTCTACGTGGACCGCGCCGCGCAGGCCCCGCAGACCTACGAGGTGGACTATTCAGCCGAGCAGGGCGCGCGCGACTTCATCGCCGAGATCACGCACTTCGTGGACTGCATCCGCACCGGGCGGACGCCGCTGATCACAGGCCGCGACGCCGCCCGCAGCATTGCCTGCTGCCTCGCCATGAAGCGCGCCGTGCGCGAGGGGCGGACGGTCGAGGTGGCCGAGGAGTGGGGACGGGCAGACTGAAGCTCCGCGGCTCACGCTGAGCAGCGGCAACAGCACCTGCGCGTACGCCGCCGCGATGACGCCATAGCCTGCCGCGGTCGGATGCACCCCGTCGCGCAGGCCGGTGTTCTCCGGCAGGCGGATGTGCACCGCCGGGTCCAGCCCGCTCAAGTCCACCAGCGGGGATTGTGTCTCCTCCGCCAGGCTCTTGATGGCTGCATCATAGCGCGCCAGGTCTGCCTTCAGCCCGTCGGGGTACCAGTCGCGCGGGTGGCGCTCGAAGTAGTACTCCTCGACCACCGGCGTCAGCGTGGCCAGAATGGTCTGCGCCCCGATGGCCCGCACCCGCGCGATCATCTCCCCCAGCTTCTCCCGGAACACGTCCGGCGCCACCTTCGGCTCGTTGGCGGCCCTCATCGCCGAGTCGTTCATCCCGAAGCCTATGAGCACGAAGCGCGGGTGGCGGGCGAGCACGTCGCGCTCCATCCGCGACAGCCCGGCCAGCACCGTGTTCCCGCCCTGTCCGGCGTTGATGACCTGCGGCGCGGCGTCACCCAGCTTCGCGACCAGCAGCGCCTGCAACTGCTCGGGGTACGTCTCGCCCGGCTGCATGCCGGGACCGAGGGTGATGGAGTCGCCGAAGGCGACGATGACCGGCGGGTCGGCGACGGCCGACCCGAAGGCGGATAGGAGCGTGATGAGCACGAGTAGGTTCCTCATGTGTCTGCCAACTATCTGCGGTGCAGCACCTGAGTTACACAGTGCGCAGCGCCGTATCCCCCCGTCAGGTTCCCGAAGTCCATCCACGTGACGTTGACGCCGGCGTCGCGGAGGCGACGCTTGTACTCCGCCGACACGCCGTCAATCCCGAGCAAGCGGTTCGGGCCGATGCACAGGAAGTTGATCCCGTACTTGAGCTGGTCGTCGTTGCTCACCGGGATCAGGCGCAGGCCCATCTGCTTCTCCAGGAACTCCTGGAAGTCACCGTCGGTGGTGGTGCGGACGTAGGCGTCGCCGCGCAGCTCATACACATCCACCTTGCAGCGGCGGTCCGGCCGGGCGGGCTTGGTGATCTGCCCGGCGGCGTCGCGGATGTCCATGCGCTCCTCGACGAGCACCGCCAGCTTCGGGCTGATGAGGTTGAAGTACGTGTCCAGGTGCATCTGGTCCTGGTTGTGCCACGGCTCCTTGACCACGACGACACGCCCGACGCCAAATACCTTGTGGGCCAGGAGTTGCCGCACGCCCTCGGCATTGGTGCGCAGGCCCTGACCGATCAGGGCAGTGTCGCCGGCGGGGATGAAGTCGCCCCCCTCGAGACGTCCGTCGCCCTCGACCTGGTAGATCGGCGCGATCCCCAGCTTGCGCAGCACGAAGGCCATGATCGTCGTCTCGATGCGGCGCTGTTCGGAGTTCATGCAGCCGATCACCACGCCCTGCGCGGTCGTGATCTGCTGGTCCCGGCAGAAGTACAGGTTCATCACCGGCGCGACCTCGTACGACGCCGCGTAGCGCGTGTTGGCGACTTCGCTCTTGCGCAAGTGCACCGTCGGGCACTGCAGGATGATCTGGACGAGTTCGTGCGGGTCGAGCTTCTGCAGTGTCTTCTGCGCGTACGCCTTCTGCTCAGCCTGCTCTTCGGCGGAGAGCGTCGCGGCATCAATGGTGAGGAACTCCGCGGCGCAGGCGCGTAGCTCATCGAGTGCCGGCCCCGGCAGCGGCCGGCCCCGCTTGTCCACAGTGCCGGCCAGCAGCGTCTCGACAACCGTGTGAACCCGGGCGCCGTGCTGCCGCAGCAACGCGATGTAAGCGCGGTGCTCCGCGGCTGCCCCCGCGATGCTGAAGGCTCGCTCGAACAACGCGGCTTCGGGATGGATGACGCCCGCGAACAGCTCCTGCTGAGGCGTGTGCATGAGGATGTCGGTCGGCTTCAGCCATTCGGCGGCGCAGCCAACCTGTGGAACGACCGCCTGCGCCCAGAGAGGGGCGAGCGCAGCGACAGCCAGGAATATGAGACACACAAGCAGGCGAGACCTGGGCACGGCACACCTCCGCGTCGTCAGTTATCCGCCAGCCACTGCTTGATGCGTTCGGCCTGTTCGGTGCTGGGCGGGATGTCACCGTACAGCAGCGGGTCGTTGGTGCCCTCCATGTACTGCTCCACCTGCTGCTGCAGCCGGGCCCCTTCCGCCGCGTGGGCCGGGTCGTCCCACACGTTGTGCTGCTCGAGCGGGTCGTTCTGCAGGTCGTACAGCTCGTGCGTGGGGCGGCGGGTCGCGTAGAACTCCTCGCGCATCTCCTCCCCCGCCGGGCCTTGCCATACGTCCAGCGGCAGATACACCAGGGGCCGGTCGCCGAAGTTGAGGATGTACTTGTAGCGCTCCGTGCGCACCGCCCGCATCGGGTTGTACTTGTCGTGCCAGGTCATCTCCGAATACAGGAACTCGTGGAGTGGTTGGAGGGGCCGAACACCGGCAGCCGTACCGCCGGTTTCCGGCCCTGGGGCCGGATGGCCGCAAACGGCGCGGCCATTCGGCCCCTCCAGCAGCGGCAGGAAGCTCTTCCCCTCCACCTCCTCGGGAATGCGCATCCCCGCCAACTCCAGCACCGTCGGCAGCAGGTCCATGTTGCTGATCATCTCGGCGTAGCGCCGGCCGCCCTCGAAGTGCCCGGGCCAGTGCGCCAGGAACGCGGTCTTGAGGCCCGGGTCATAGCACGTGCCCTTGGCCCGCGGCATGGCGGTGCCGTGGTCGGTGGTGAAGATCAGCACCGTGTTGTCCGCCAGCCCGGTCTCGACCAGCGCCTGCCGCACCTGCCCGAAGCACTCGTCCACGCGGTAGATCAGCCCGTTCATCCCGGCGATGTCCTCGCGGATGCCGGGCCGGTCGGGCAGCCAGTAGAGCGGCTGCACGGTCGCCGGGTCGTCGTTGTCGTAGCCCTCGCGGATGTGCGGGCGGTGCGGCTCGCCCCAGCCGCTGTTGACGAAGAAGGGCTGATCGCAGGGGTGGGCGGCCCGCTCGTGGAGGAATTCGACGACGGCCGCGGCCCCGCCGCGCGCGTCGCTACTCGGCTTGATCTCCTCATAGCCCAGGCGCGCCGGCTCGGGATGCTCGTGCTGGTGGCCGAGCAGATGGGTCGAGTACAGCGCGGCGTTCAGGTACATCGGCAGCGTGACTTCCTGCGCGCCAATCTGCCAGCCCAAATGCGCCAGACCGATGAGCCCGTTGTTGTGGGGCATGCGGCCGGTCATGATGCTGCTGCGGCTGGGCGAACACTGGGCGGCGGTGCAGAAGTGGTTGTCGAAGACGATGCCATCGGCGGCGAGGGCGTCCAGGTGCGGCGTGTTGATCCCGGCCCCATAGCACCCGAGGTGCTGGCCGAGATCGTGGACGATGACCATCAGGATGTTGGGGCGGGAACCGGCGGCGGACATGGGGGCGCTCCGGAAGGCAGAGTGTGGAAGTCAGAAGTCATGGCCGACATGTTTCGGGCTTTCCCGGTCGCTGACCTCCCCCACACAACGACGGCACCGAGCACGGGGCCCGGTGCCGTTCTTGTGACTTCTCACTTCTGCCGCTACAGCATGTACCGCGACAGGTCCACGTTCTCCACGACGTCCTTGAGCTTGTCG
>CAZZDO010000422.1:0-4697 GCA_964653205.1 uncultured Armatimonadia bacterium
CGCCCCTACGGCAGCCGCGTCTCGATTCTGAGCACCTCGAACTCCTGGCCGCCGTCGGCATCCATCGCCACCTTGTCCCCCACCCTCTTCCCCACCAGTGCCTGGCCGAGCGGGGCCTTGTACGAGACGACCTCGTGGCCGTACTGGCTGTCGCCCTCGCCCAGGAGCCACACGTCCTGCTCCTCGTTCGTGGCCAGGTTGCGCAGGCGCAGGAACTTGCCCACGCCGCACACGCCGTCGGTCAGGTGCAACTCCTCGATGGCCATGGCGGTTTTCATCTGCGCCAGCAGCCCGTCGTAGAGCGCCTTGGTGATGCCCTGCCGCTCGCGGGCGGCGTGGTACTCGGCGTTCTCGGCCAGGTCGCCCAGCGCGCGGGCCTTGGCGATCTCCTGGGGGATGTCCACCGCGAGCAGGTGCTCCATTTCGCGCAGGCGGTCGTTCTGCATCTCGAGCGTCGCCCGGGTCATCAGCGTGACGCGCGGATCCAGCTCCGGCGGACGGGCGTCGTCCTCCGGCTCGTGGATGTTCATCGCCAGGATCTCGTCGCAGAGTTGCGGCTGGCCGATCTCGGCGAGGAAGACCTGAAGCTGCAACTGCACTTCACCTTCGACGGGCCGGCGGCGGAAATGGTCCAACGCCTCGTTCGCCACCTCGTCCAGCTCCCGGCCCTTCAGGAACGGCGCCAGCGGGCCGTTGGCGCGCAGCAGGCGGTGCGCCGTCCCCGCGCCCGCCCGCGCGCGCTTGCTGCCCGCCACCGACAGCGCCGCTTGCAGCAGCAGCCACGGGCTGACCGGCAACTCCTCCCCATTCGCGTCGTCGCGCGTCAGTTCGCCCCGCAGGATCATGTCGGCCAGTGCCATCTTCTGCTGGTAGTGGCCCGGCATGCCCAGCAGGTCCTCCAAGTCCTCCCACAGTGTGTCGCGGTCGCGTTCGCCGAGGGCCTGCAGCGCGGCGTCGCGGATGGGCTGGAAGCGCGAGGCCAGCCCGGCATACGCGGCTTCCTTCCACGCCCGCGTCCCCAGCGCGAGGTTCAGCAGCGCCAACTGGTCCTCTTCGCTGTTGGCGGCGGTCAACGGCGCCGACGGCATGGCGCGCTCGGCGGCGGCGCGCCACTCGTCCTCGCGCTCCGGATACCAGCGGAGCAGCAGCGGCAGCGCCCGGATCCAGTCGTCCATCTTGTGCGTGGCCTCGAGCCACTGGCGCAGCTCCGAACCGTAGTTGAGCCGCGCCCGGTCGCTCATGTGCGGGTGCTGATCCAGCAGCTTGTTGATGAACGACATGGCGCCCTTGACGCCCTTGCGCTTGTCCAGCGGCAGCAGCGGCACATCCACCTCGAGCCCCTGCCGCGCCTCGCGGTACAGGTGCCGGAAGGCCTGCGAGCAGTCCACCCGCGGGTCCTCTTCCATGGCCTTGCGGGCGTTGCGCCACCACGCCCCCCAGCCCTCCTCGGACACGAGCCACGGTGTCAGCCGCAGCTTGATGTCCGCCGTCTCAATCTCCCCGCCGCTCTCGACGATGAGCCGGTACACGACCTCGGACGGGCTGCCCTTGGCCTGCGCCTTGAGGCCCTCCAGGTCCGTCGCGCGGTGCACTTGCAGCGAGTCGTGGGCCAGCGGTATGAGCACCTGCTTCGCCGGCCCCAGCGCCATCCGGTGCGCCGGGTGGTCCTCAAAGTCCACGAAGATGTCGTCGTCTTCCTTGCGCTTGATGAGGCCCACGCCCCACGTGCGGTGCAGTACGTACGCGCCGGGGCTGAAGGCCGCCAGCTCCCGGAACGCCGGCAGGGCGTCCTCGATGGGCACGTCCGGGTTGGCCAGCCCCGACTCGGCGATGGCTTCATCGAGTTGCTCGCGATGGGCCATCGGGCGCGCCACGGCTTCAGCGTACAGCGCCCGGAAGCGGCTCAGTTCCGGCCGTCGCTCCAGGATTCCCGCGAGCGTCTCGGCCAGCTCGTCGGCCATGTCCAACGCGAAGAATGTCGTCTCGGCCAGCTCCAGAGCCGTCGCCACCAACTCGCCGTGGCCGGCATGAGCCATCCGCCGCAGGATCTGCAGCAAGCGCTCGTACGTCGGCCGATCCGTGGCCTCCAGCACCCGCAGCAGCGGGTCCTCGGCGTGCTCGGACTCCCGCACCGTCACATAGCCGTCGAGGGCGGCGAGGGCCAGTTGCAGCGCCTCTTCGGGGTTCTCCTGCGCATCGGCTTCCTGGCTGCGCTCCCACAGCAAGTCGGGCGAGTCGGCGCACTCCTCCTGGGCCAGTTCAAGGGCACTCGTGACCTCCAACCCGCGCTCCCCGACGCGCCGCACCAGCCGCAGCAGGCGGTAGTCGCCCGTCAGCGGCATGGCCCGCACCGCCAGGTCCAGCACGGCGTCCCAGTTGCGCTGCGACACCGCGTGCTGGGCCAACTGCAGGTAGAGATTGCCCGCGACTTCGGCATGGCCGGCCTGTTCCTCGATCAGCGCCCGGGCGAAGAGCGCCTGCACGTGCCCCGCGTGCGGCTGCAGCACGCGATCCACGACGGCCGCCAACTCCAGCAGATCGTCACCCGCGGCCTCGCCGACCAGGGCGGTCAGCGCGGCGCGGTGATCGTTCTCAAGGGCAGTGGCGGTTTCGGGTGGTTCGAGGAGGGCGCGCAGGCGATCAGCTAGCTCCGACATGAAGGCGACTCCTTGTGGACGCAAGCGCCGGGTGGGCTCGCGCGATACGCTAGAGGGCCGGGCCCATGGGCGCCCGGTGAGTGCATAGTATACCCCAAATCGCCGGGGGAGGGGAGAGCGATTCTGAGGGCCGTGCGGGCGCGCCGGGAGGGCTTGCCGCCGCGCCTGCCGAATGCTCCTGCATCCTGCCGTAGGGAGTTGAGCATGGGCATTCGCATCGGCGCGCAACTGAACTGCTGGCCCATCGCCCCGGGCTTTGACGAGGAACTGGTCCGGGCCATCCGCGAGGCCGGCGAGGTCGGCTATGCGGGCGTTGAGACCAACTGGCGCATGATTGATGTGTGGCAGGACCGCCAGGACGAGCTGCGGGGCATCCTGCAGGACGCCGGCGTGGTCCTCGCCGCGCTCTTCTTCGGCGCGGGGTCGGCCGAGGCCACGGCGGCCCGCCAGGAGATTGACGATGCCCTGCGCGCCGCGGCCTTCCTGCAGGACTTCGGGGCCGACCGCATGATGGTTGGCGGCGGCAAGGCCACCGATGATCCCGAGGTCTTCCGCGCCGTGTGCGACCACTACAGCGCCCTCGGCCAGGCCGTCTACGAGACCCACGGCGTGCGGCCCTGCTATCATCTGCACAGCGGGGCCATCGCCGCCACGCCCGACGAGATCGCCCGCATGATGGACCTCACCGACGAGCGCTACTGGTTCCTGTGCCCCGACAGCGGCATCATGGTGCGCGAGGGGCACGACCTGGTGCAAGTCATCGAGCAGTACTTCCCGCGGATCGGCTACGTGCACTTCAAGGACTACAACGGCAGCGACGGCTGGACGCTGCTGGGCGAGGGCGTGGTGGATCACAACGGGGCGCTGCGGAAGCTGGAGGAGCTGGGCTATGACGGCTGGGTCATCTCGGAGAACGAATCGCGGCGGGCGGACCTGACGCCGATGCAGCAGCAGGGGGCGGACCGGGAGCAGTTGCGGCGCTGGGGGTATTGAGGCCGGACGGTGCTCGCGCCGTGGCCGTCGGAGGGGCCGGCTATCAGCCGGCCCGCCGTCCCGACGAATGCCTCAAACCAACAGGAGCAACCAACGGCGGGCCGGATGATATCCGGCCCCTCCAACGGCCCACACCCGCAGCCTCACGGGTGAAAGGACGCTAGATGGTCCCCATGAACTCCAGGAACTTCCGCGCGTAGGCGTCCAGGTTCTCCAGCGAGCCGCCGCCCAGCAGCGGCGAGCACATCTCGTAGATGACCGTGCCGTCGTAGCCCGCGTCGGTCAGCGCGTTCAAGAACCCCCGGTAGTCAATCATCCCCTCCCCCATCGGCACCGCCTGCGTCAGCGGCAGTTGCGGCTCGTAGGCCACCAGCGGCGGGTGGTACTTGAAGCGCGGACGAAGGACATAGTCGGCGACGACCGTCTGCGCCGTCAGGGGGGCCATCGCGCGCGCGGCGGCCACGATGTCATCGCCATGCAGCGTCGGGGCCCACGCGTCGAAGCCCGCGCGGCAGTTCGGCTCGTCAATCTCCAGCAGCACATCCCTCAGCGTCTGCCAGTGGGCCGCGAAGTCGTGGTGGTTCTGCACCGCCAGCGTGCAGCCGTGGGCCGCGGCGCGCTGGGCGGCCTCCTTCAGGCAGGACACGACGCGCTGCCGCAGGGCGCCCTCGGGCAGCGCCGCGTGGCCGTACGCCGTGAAGACCCGCACGATGTTCCCCCCGAGCGCCGCCGTCATCTGCGCCATGCGCTCGATGTAGGCGATCTGGAACTCGTGGTGCGGGATGTCCGGGTGGTCGGCGTCGCCGCTGAAGTTGTTGTAGCCCGCCAGGCACGCCACGCCGATTCCGGCAGCGTCCAACTCCCCGCGCAACCGCCCCAGCGCCGCGTCGTCCGTGTCCAGGATCGAGAGATGCGGGCGCTTGGCGGCGATCATCACGGCGTCGAAGCCGAGGTCCGCCGCGCGGCGGATGGTCTCGCTGAGGCTCAAGCTAGCCTGGCCGGGCCAGATGCCGGCGTAGCTGATCGTGTGCAGGGCGGTCTTCATGG
>CAZZDO010000423.1:0-4695 GCA_964653205.1 uncultured Armatimonadia bacterium
GGTAGAGCGGGCGTCCCGCCCGCAGCGGCAGTCCGGTAGAGCGGGCGTCCCGCCCGCAGCGGTATTCTGGTAGAGCGGGCGTCCCGCCCGCCCCGGTGACCGTCGGCGGGCGGGACGCCCGCTCTACCCACTCGAACGAAGGGCGGGGTACAAGCCCCCGCCCTACAGTACGGCAGTCGCGCCGCTACTCCTCTTCCCCCAGGTACGCCGCAATCACGTGCGGGTTGGCCTGGATGGCGCGCGGCTCGTCCACCGCCAGCAGCTTCCCCTGGTCCAGCACCGCCACGATGCTGCACACGTCCATCACGAGGCTCATGTCGTGCTCGATGAGCACTGTGGTCAAGCCCGTGGCGGCAATGCGGCCGATCAGTTCGCCCAGCACTTCCGTCTCGTGCGTCGTCAGTCCGGCGGCGGGCTCGTCGAGCAGCAGCAGCCGCGGCCGGGTGGCCAGCGCCCGGGCGATCTCGACCAGCCGCTGCTGCCCGGGCGGCAGCGCCGCGGCGGCGTCATCGGCCCGATCGGTCATGCCCACGAACTCCAGGACCTGGTCGGCCTGCGCCCGCAGCCGCCGCTCCTCCCGCTTCAGGGCCGGGACGTGCAGTACCGAGGCCAGCACCCCCTGGCTGCCGTGGCGGTGGCACCCGACGAGCACATTCTCCAGGACGGTCATCCCGCCGAAGATCTGCAGGTTCTGGAAGGTGCGCGCCACACCCCGGGCAGCGATGGCGTGCTGTGCCAACCCGCTCAGGCGCTTCCCCTCCAGCATGATCTCCCCGGACGTGGCCGCGTACAGTCCCGACACGACGTTGAAGAGCGTCGTCTTGCCGGCGCCATTGGGGCCGATCAGCCCGAAGATGTGCCCTGCGGGTACGCCGAGCGTGACATCGTCCACCGCGCGCAGGCCGCCGAAGGCCTTGGTCAGGTGGTTGAGTTGCAGGAGAGGCTGCGGTGACGGCGGTGCCGCCGTCTGTGGAGCGGTCTCAGTCATGGCCATGGGCACCGCTATGAAACAACAGTCCGGCACAACGGTCAAGAGCCGTGAGGACCGCGAGAGCGACAGGGCGGTGGCGTCACGGCGCCTCCCACAGCCGGTAGTCCTCTTCCGTCAGCACCCCCAGGTGGAACAGCGAGACGCCGGCGGCGCCCAACTCCACCAGCCGCTGCGCCTGCGCCAGCAGTGCCTCCGGCGTGCTCTCCCCGGCGCTGCTGCGCCGCGCGATCCCTTCCCACACCGCCACCCGCGCGTTGCGCAGCAGGCGCTGGTTCTCGACGAACCGCTGCTCGACGACCGCCACGCTGGTCGCGTAGTTCATCGGCGAGACGGCGTCCACCAGCCCTTCTTCACACCACCGGACCCAGTCCTGCCCCTCGATCAGCGCGCGGTTGAAGTACTGCACGCGCACCGCCGCCGTCAACCGCGTGTCGTGCTGTTGGGTCAGCCGCCGCAGCGCCCGCAGCACCTCCTCCACGTGCTCGGCGCGCTGCTGGATGCGCTTGAAGACAAAGCCCGGGTGCTGGTGGTCATACGCGGTGGCTTCGCGGCCCAGCAGCTCCAGCCGCTCGGTCTGGCACAGCGGGCAGTCGCAGCGGAAGTACGTGTCCAGCCACTTGCGCCCGTCCTCCCACTCCAGGTCTACGCCGAAGACGGGGTTGTTGGCGAAGAAGTAGCGCATGAAGTCCAGGTGCAGGGCCCCCGGCTCGAGCGCCTCGAGCAGTTGCGTGGCGCGATGGACCGCCAGCATGCGGTTCTCGGGCCACGCCGGGCATAGCTCCCGGTACTTCAGCGCGCCGTCCTGGGAGTACGTGTACCGCCGCCGCAGCATCTCCGGCGTCGGGTCGGGCGGCTCGGAGAAAGGCAGGAAGCCGATCTGGCAGTCGAGGCCCGCGCCCTGGCAGCGGGCCATGAACTCCCGCAGCGGCGCCGGGTCGGCCAGCGCCGCTCCCTCGTCGGGGAGGCAGAACAGGCCGGTGGCCTGCAGGCGCTGCAGCCGGGCCACGAGGTCCGCCCCGTAGCCAGGGTCCGCCAGTTGCGCCATGTCCGGATAGAACCACGTGTAGATCGTCATCGGTGATCCCCGACGCGAGAGATGCCGGCGCGGCCACGCCCCCGTCGTCTTGCCGTCTGTGCCTCTATTCCCCGAAGAAAATCTTCTACCTGCAGGAGGTGTCGCGCTGGCGACGGCGAAAAGCCGCCACGTTCACCACCTTGCCGGAGGCACAGAAGATGGCAAACTGGTACCTGCTGCGCAATGGCGCGGCCAACGGCCCGTATCCCGAGGAGCAGGTGCGGGAATGGATCCGCGCCGGGCAGATCGCCCCGGATGAGAAGCTCAACCGCGAGGGCGACCCCAACTGGCTGTCGCTGGACATGATCCCGGAGTTCGCGGCAGAGCGCATCGGCGCGCCGGCCACCCCGGCCGCGTCCCCGACGTCCCACGGCCATGCCGCTCCGGCCGGTGCCTCCGGCCGTCCCAGGAAGGACAGGACTACGGCTGGCATTCTGGCTCTATTGCTTGGTGGTCTCGGTGTCCATCATTTCTATCTGGGCAACATCGGCTTGGGCATCATGTACTTCGTCGTCTGGCTCTTCGGCTTCATCACATCCTTCTTTGTCGTCGGTCTCTTCTTCGTCTGGATACCCAGCTTGCTCGCCTTCATTGAGGCCATCATCTTCTTCACTAAGCCAGACGATCAGTTCCAGCGCAACTGCCAGAACTGGTTCTGCACAGGCGCGTAGGCCGACTGGCGCGGGAGGAAAGCCGCATGCCGCGATGGTATGTGCTTAGGGACGACCAGCCCATAGGGCCCTTCAGTGAGGAGCAGGTGCGTGCCGACATCCTGAGCGGCCAGATTCGGCCATCGGAGAAGCTGGCTCGCATGGGCACCAGCAAGTGGCTGGATCAGCAGGCCATTCCCGAGTTTGAGGACGTCTTCTGGTCATCCCCGGAGCGTCCTCTGCCGGTGTCTACGTCGCAGTACACCGGCCCATCCGTTGCGCCTGCGCGCCCCCCCGAAATCACCCCTGCGACGAGGACGGCGGCAGTTCCCCAGCCGCCGCCTCCACCCCCAGTGCACTACCACTACCACGTCGCCTCCTCCGCTCCGCCCAGCGTTTCCGGACGTGCCACGAAGGACAAGACCACGGCCGGTGTTCTGGCCTTGCTGCTTGGCGGTCTCGGCGTCCACCATTTCTACCTGGGCAACATTGGCCTGGGGATCATGTACTTCATTATCTGGTTCTTTGGTTTCATCACCGCCTTCGTCGTTGTCGGTCTGTTCTTCGTGTGGATACCCGGCATGCTGGCCTTCATCGAGGCCATCATCTTCTTCACCAAGCCAGAGGCTCAGTTCCAGCGTAACTACCAGAACTGGTTCTGCTCGGGACCGTAGGAGCCGCGCACTTGTGAAGCTCATTCGGTTCGGACTGATACCGATGGTGATCGGGGCCGACATAGTGTGTCTGACGGGTAACTGGCCGGTCGTCCACCCTAGTCACTGACCAAGGGGGCACTCAAGTGCCTATGCCTCGGATGCTGAGACTCGCCCCGACCTTGTTCGTGTTTTCCCTGGTCTTCTGGTCTTGGCAAGCACACGCGAGAGTGCTGCCCGTACCGTTCTTGTCGCAGGGAAGCGGAAACAACAACTGCGGCCCTGTCTCGCTTGCTATGGCCGCGTGCTACAATACCAATCAAGTACCTACCCAGGACATGGTTCAGCAGATCAACTCCTCCCTTGGGCTCACCGACCAAGCAACCAAGGGATACCGGGACCTTGTTACCGCGGGCAGTGCGGTGTACAAGCTCGACCTTCAGTGGGGCAAGGAATGGGACCTCGACAGAATAGCGCAGCAGCTGGCGAAGGGCGGACCTGTGATAGCGGGAGTCAACGCCGGGATCTTGAAGCCCTGGCATCCTGAATATGGTTACAGCGGCTCTCATTGGCTGGTCGTGACTGGACTTGATGCCGACCACGTGGTGTGTAACGACCCTGGCACGAGAAAGGGCGAACAACGCCGCTACCCGCGTCTGGAGTTCTCCCGATCTCTGTCCGACGATGGCGGCATGGTGGTCTACGGATTCGCAAAGGACGCGCCCACGGCCAGCCCCGGCAAAGCCGTTGACGAGGCCAAGAAGAAGGTTGAGAAGACCATAGAGCAGAAGAAGAAAGAGTATGAGAAGCGCCTGGCTGCCAAGATGCAGGAAGCCATTGAACACGCGTGGCAGGCCTTCGTTCGCGCCCTGGCGAAGTTCTTTTCTTCGCTCCTGCGTGAGCTTGAGCGCCAACTGTCATAGGTCGGCCGTCACCAAACCAGAAGATGTCGCCCTCGGACACCCTCTCCACGATCAAGTGGCGTGGCGCCGTGGTCACAAGAGCTAGCCTGAGAAAGGCGGTAGCACATTGAACAGCCGAAGGACAAGATGGTCGCAGGGATTCTCGCAATACTGCTAGGTTGGCTGGGAATCCATCACTTCTACCTTGGCAACACGACTAGAGGTCTGATCTACATCGGGATCTCGATTGTCACGTGCTCTGTCGGCGGCGTCGTCCTGGGGCTGATTGACGGCATCCTGTTCCTGACCAAGCCGGATGATGTCTTCCAGCGCTGCTATCTGAACTGGTTCTGCGGCGAGGGCCCCGCAGCGGCGCCGCCGACCCCGCCGCCGGCGCAGTAGCGTCCTCGTGTGACGACGAAGC
>CAZZDO010000424.1:0-4679 GCA_964653205.1 uncultured Armatimonadia bacterium
AGTGCGGCGTGGGCAAGTGCGGCCACTGCCAGATCAACAACAAGTACGTGTGCCTCGACGGCCCGGTGTTCACGTACTCGGAGCTCAAGCACATGTGGGAGGCGATCTAAATGAAACCACGCGTCGGCATGTTTGCCTTCACCTGCTGCGAGGGCTGTGGCCTGGCCGTGATCGAGTGCGAGAACGAGTTGTTGGACGTGCTGAACCTCATCAACCTGGTCGAGTGGCGCGAGGGCCTCAGTGAGAAGGCCGATCCGCCGGAACTGGACATCGCGCTGGTGGAGGGCAGCATCTCCACCCACACGGACGAACGCAAGCTCAAGGCCATCCGCGAGCGGGCCAAGGTGCTCGTCGCCATCGGCGCCTGCGCTCACACCGGCGGCCTGAATGCCCTGAAGAACCGCTATGGCATGCAGGAAGTCAAGCAGATGGTCTACGGCGACGCCGGCCAGCAGTTCGACACGATCCCGGCGCGGCCGCTGAGCGCGGTCGTGCCCGTGGACTTGTTCCTGCCGGGCTGCCCGATTGATCGCAACGAGTTCATGACCGTGGTGCGAGACGTGGCGCTGGGCAAGACGCCCTCCCTCCCCAGCTACCCGCTGTGCGTGGAGTGCAAGAAGAAAGAGAACGTGTGCGTCTTCTTCAAGGGCATGAACTGCATGGGTCCGGTGACGCGCGCCGGCTGCGGGGCGATCTGCCCGACCTTCGGCGATGGCTGTGAGGGGTGCCGCGGGCTGGTGGACAACCCGAACGAGCAGGCCCACAAGGAGACGTTGGCCGAGGCCGGGCTGAGCCTCGATGAGGTCCTGAAGCACTTCGACATGTTCAACAGCTATCAGGAGGACCAACACGCGTAACGCGGGGCGTGGGGCCGAGAAGCTCACGTCACAGCAAGTGAGGTATCAAGCATGAGCGATGTGAAGATACATGTTGAAGACGTTACACGGGTGGAGGGCCACGGCGACGTCATCCTTGACGTGCAGTCCGGGGAGATCAAGGAACTGAAGCTCGCGATCACCGAGTCGCCGCGCTTCTTCGAGGCCTTCCTCCTGGGCCGCAAGTGGTACGACGCGGCCCACATCACCTGCCGCATCTGCGGCATCTGTTCCATCGGGCACACCAGCGCCTCCCTGCAGGCCATGGAGAATGCCCTCGGTGTGCAGATCTCCGAGCAGACGCTGCTGCTGCGCCGGCTGGCGTTCGCCGGCGAGACGCTGCAGAGTCACTACCTGCACGCCTTCTACCTGGTCGCGCCGGACTTGCTCGGCGTGCCCAGCGTGCTGCCGCTGGTGGCGTCCCATCCGGACGTGGTCAAGATGGCCCTGCGCCTCAAGCGCCTGGGCAATGACATCTGCTGCACCGTGGCCGGACGCCATATCCACGCCTGCGCCATGAAAGTCCCGGCCTTCCCGAAGTCCCCGAAGGCCGAGGACCTGCTGGCGCTCAAGCAGCGGCTGATCGCTTCGGTGCCTGACCTGCACGCCACGGTCGCGCTGCTCAAGACCCTCTCGCTGCCGGCGTTCGAGCGCGAGATGGAGTTCACGGCGCTCCACCATCCGGATGAGTACGCCCTGTATCGTGGCGAAGTCATCCGCTCGACCGTCACCGGCGACACCGCGATCCCGGACTATAAGAACCAGGTGCGCGAGTTCGTGGTGCCCCATTCCCACGCCAAGCAGGTCGCCTCGGCGGCGGGGCCGTACATGGTCGGCGCGCTGGCCCGGTTCAACATCAACTACGACCAGTTGCGGCCGGAGTCCAAGGAAGTCGCCGAGGCCCTGGGCCTCCAGCCCATCTGCTACAACCCGTTCATGAACACGATCGCCCAGGTCGTCGAGTGCGTCGAGTGCACGCTGGACGGCATCGAGTTCATTGACCGGCTCGTGGACGGCGACATGCTGCACGATGAGGACATGACGGTCAAGGTCAAGGCCGGGCGGGGCGTGGGCGCTGCCGACGTGCCGCGCGGCACGCTCTTCCATGAGTACGCCATTGATGATGAGGGCACGATCGTGGACTGCAACCTCATCATCCCGACGGGCCAGAACCTCAACAACATCGAGCACGACATGCGGGCGCTGGTGCCGCAGATCCTGGATCAGCCGCAGGAGAAGATCGCCCTGACCCTCGAGATGCTGGTGCGAGCCTACGATCCCTGCATCTCCTGCGCGACGCATCTGCTGAAGGTCGAGTTCGTGTGATGCCAGAAGGTGCGCCGGCCCGCGTCGTCGTATTGGGCGTGGGCAGTGAGCTCTATACCGATGACGGCGTGGGCGTGGCCGTGGCGCGCGAACTGGCTGACACCGACCTGCCCCCACAGGTGGAGGTGGTCGAGGGGCATGTCGGCGGGCTGGACCTGCTCTTCGACATGGACGGCGCCGACCACGCCATCATCGTGGATGCGGTGGAGATGGGGCGCACCCCGGGCGAGGTGGCGGTCTTTACGCCGGCCGAGGTGAAGATGCTGCCCCCGGGCACCATCTGCTCACTGCACCACATCGGGCTGGAGCAGGTGCTGGAGTTTGCCGGACTCATGGGCTTCGACGCCCGACTGCACGTCGTGGGCATACAGCCGGAAAGCGTGTCGCCGGGGTTGGGGCTCAGCGCGACGGCCGCAGAGGCGGTGCCCGTGGCCATCGCGAAGGTGCGGCAGTTGCTGCGCGAAGACGGGCTTGCCCTGGCGGAGTAGGGGCCCGCGGCCAGGTCCGCCAGGCCTCACGGCTGCAGAGGCATACTAACGGTCAAGGAGGGTCTTGCCGTGGCACAAGCCAAGATCATGGTTGTGGACGACGATCCCGATGTGGTTGAGATACTGCGCCTGGTGTTGGAGACTGCGGGCTATCAGGTGGCCTCGGCCAACAGCGCGCCGC
The DNA here is from genome assembly GCA_964653205.1 of uncultured Armatimonadia bacterium. GTDB lineage: Bacteria > Armatimonadota > Zipacnadia > Zipacnadales > UBA11051 > JAJFUB01. The sequence goes on from CAZZDO010000424.1 coordinate 2,871, forward strand.
AGGGCCTCGACAAGGTCAAGGAGTTCTGCCCGGATCTGGTCCTGCTGGATGTCATGATGCCGGACGGCACCGAGGGCTTCCAGTTCGTCTGGAAGCTGCGCAACGAATTCCCGCCGGAACTGGCCGACACGCCGATCATCGTGCTGTCGGCGATCCACGAGACCACCAAGCTGCGGTTCTATCCCGACCAGAGCGACGGGACTTACCGGTCCGGCGAGTTCCTGCCGGTGCAGGGCTTCATTGACAAGCCGGCGGAGCCGGAGATGTTGCTCAAGCGCATCGAGCAAGTGCTGCAGATGTGGAGCAAGTAGCGCCAGCCAGGAGTGAGGCCCCGTCAACACCTCCGTGCCGAGTGAGCAGGAGTTGGCGAGCAATAATCGCTGGCTGATACGGTTGCGGTGGCTAGCGGCGGGCGGCATCGTGCTGTCCGCCGCTGTTGCTGCCGGGCCCCTGGGGTATCCGGTGCCGCTGGCCAAACTGGTGCTGCTGGGCGCGGCCGTGGGGGGCTACAACGCGGTCCTGAGTATCGTCAATCGCCGCTTGCTGGACCATGCCGAGGACGACCACACCGCGGCGCAGCGCCTGGCCAACACGCAGATCGCCCTGGACCTCATCGCCCTGGCGGCCCTCATCCACTTCAGTGGTGGCATCGCCAACCCCTTCGCGATCTACCTCGTCTTTCACATGATCATCGCGGGCATCCTGCTGCCCCCCACCCATGCCTATGCGCAGGCGGGCCTGGCCACGGTCCTCTATGCCGCCGTGGTGTTCGGTGAGTACGCGCAGGTGCTGCCCCATGTCGTGATCTTCACCGGATGCGGCTTCCTCAACGCGCTGGATACAGCCGCCCATGTCGCGGTCATGGCTTCCGCCTTTTTCATCGCCGTCTTCCTGACGATCACCGTCAGCCAGAAGCTGCGGCAGCGCGAGCAGGACCTCGCCCAGGCTCTGGAGCGAGTGGCCCGCTATGCCACCTCCTCAGACCTCGCGCGGCGCGACCTCCAACGCACCCAGGAGATGCGGCTGCAGTACATGCGCAAGGTGTCGCACGAACTGCGCGCGCCCCTGTCCAGCATCAACATGGCCCTGCGCACGATCCGCGACGGGCTGGCCGGGGAGGTCCCGGAGAAGGTGCGGGAGCTGACGGCGCGTGCCGAGGCCCGCAGTGAGTCGCTGCTGGATACGGTGGGCGACCTGCTGACGCTCAGCCGCGCGCGCCAGGCGCCTCTGCAGGAGCCCTTCACCGAGTTGGCGGTGAGCCACCTGCTCGAGCAGGTCACGGAGGCGCTGGGCGATTCCGCGGAGCTACACGGGGTGGAGCTGCACATGGAGGTCGCACCGGGCCTGCCGCCCCTTTCCGGGCAGCCGGAAGGTCTCCGCACGGCTCTGGAGAACCTGGTGGGCAACGCCATCAAGTACACCCCGGCCGGGGGGCGCGTTACGCTCAGCGCGAGCCTGGACGAGGGTGACCGCCGGGTCCTGATACGCATTGCCGATACTGGCATCGGGGTCTCCCCGACTGACCTGCCGCGTCTGTTTGATGAGTTCTTCCGCACCGAGGAGGCCCGCGCGCTGCAGGTGCACGGGTCGGGCCTGGGCCTCGCCATCGTCAAGGCCATTGTGACCGCCCATCAGGGCGAGATTGCGGTGGACAGCGTCCTGGGCGAGGGCACGGTCTTCACCGTGCAGCTGCCTACGGCGCCCGCGGAGGGCGGCACGGCTCCCGACCTGGCGACCTAGGAACCGCCGCGGCGCCGCCCGGCGTTGTGCTGCTGCAAGGATTGCGACTATGGCCAGTATCATCCAGAC
>CAZZDO010000425.1:0-4641 GCA_964653205.1 uncultured Armatimonadia bacterium
GGGGTCCTGGCTGAAGCGGCGGCGGGTCAATGAGTGGCTGCGAAGGAGACTCTAGGTGATCCATCCCAAGTCCCTGCGGCAGATGCGATGGTCGCGCGAACACGCGGCGGCGCTGGTGGTCGTGCTGGCCCTGCTGGCGCTGCTGGCTCCGCTGCCGGGGTTCGCGCTGGACCTGCTGCTGACGGTGAGCCTGGCGTTCGGCCTGGCGGTACTGCTGGTGGCCATGCTGTCCGAGGGGCCGCTGGGGTTCCCGGCGCTGCCGGGGGTGCTGGTGGCGGGCAGTCTCGCCCGGGTGGCGTTGGCGCTGGCCGTGGCGCGCAGCCTGCTGGCCCATGGGGCGGCGGGGACGTTGGTGCAGACGCTGGGGAATCTCGTGACGGCCGCCGGCGAGAATCTCGTCGGGGGCGTGATCGCGCTGGGACTGTTGCTGCTGGCAGCGTATGTGGTGCTCAATCTGGGGCTGATGCGGCTGGCGGAGGTGGCGGCGCGGTTCGCGCTGGACGCTCTGCCGGGCCGGCAGATGGCGCTGGACGCGGCCCTGGCCGGGGGGCGGTTCGAGAGTGAGGCGGGGGCCGCCGAGACGGCCCGGCTGCATTCTGAGAATGCCTTCTACGGGGCCATGGACGGGGCCGCGCGGTTCCTACGCGGCGAGACGCTGGCGGTGGCCCTGATCGTCGTGGCGATGCCGGTGGCGGGCCTGACCGCCGCCAACAGCGCGTCGCTGGCGTGGACCGACCTGCTCGGCCTGGCGCTGGGGCAGGGCGTGGTGGTGCTGGTGCCGGGGCTGCTGATGATGGCGGCGGGGGCCCTGGTGCTGTCGCGCACCGACAGCGGGGCCGCGGGCGACCTGGGGCGCGTGTTGCTGCGGCCCAGTCTGCTGGTGATGGTGGCGGTGACGCTGGCGTGCGTGGCGGCCATCCCCGGAGTGGCCAAGGCGCCGCTGCTCGTCGCGGCGCTGGCAGCCGCCGGTCTGGCCTGGCATGTGGGCCGTCGCCCGGCAGAAGCGGCCGAGGCCGATCAGAGCGCCGAACTGCAACTGCGGCTGGGGACGAATCTGCTGGCCCTGACGGCGCGGCATGACCTGCCGCAGTGGCTCAATCGGCAGCGCCTGTCGCTGTCGGACGAATTGGGCTTCGCGGTGCCGCCGTTCGTGGTCGCCGACGACGCGACGCTGCCTCCGAACGACTTTGCGGTCTTCGTCAACGGCAGCAGCGCTCTGGCGGCGTCGGTGCGTCCCGGACGGCGCCTGGCGGTGCCGTCGGTCGGGAGCCTGCTGCCGCCCGAGGGCGAAACGGTCGTCCTGCCGGACGGTCGGGCGGCGGCGTGGATGCGCGAGGACGACGACATCGGCGCACTCTTCGGGGAGGTGCACCTGCTCGATCCCCTGGAGGCCCTGGGCCTGCACCTGCGGGCGGCGCTGACCGGCGCGGCCGCCGACCTGTTTGACCTGCAACGGGCGCGTGAGCTGTTGGCGGCAGTGCGGGTGACGCACCCGGCGGTCGTCGAGGCCTTTGTGGCGGCCGGGCTGGGGGAGCCGGCGCTGCGGGACGTTGGGCGAGCGCTGCTGGCCGAGGGCGTGCCCCTGGTAGAGCGGGTGTCGCTGCTGGAAGGCCTGGCGGAGGCCGGGCCCGGCCCGGCCGTGCGGCTCGTGGAGCGCGTGCGGCCGGCCCTGCGGCGGACGATCACTCGCCTGGTGGCCCCCGAGGGCACGCTCTACGCGCTGGAGCTGTGCGAGGAAATGCGGCAGGAGTTGCTGCAGGCCGTGCACCGGGCCGGTGAGGATGAGCCGGTGACGCTGCCACCCGACCGGGCCGACCATTGGCACCGGACGTTGGGCCGGGCGCAACAGCAGTATGCCGAGTCGGCGGTCGGGGCGGTGGTGCTGTGCGCGCCGGAGTTGCGGCGGGCCGGGGCGCAACTGGCGCGCGAGGCCGGGGCGGCCGTCGCCGTGGTGCATGTGGGCGAGTTGCTGCCGCTAACTGAGATCATCTGTGTGGGTGTCCTGCCGGAACGCGACACCGGGCCGGTGTTGAAGCCGGCAGCGGGGAAGTGATGCAATTGGGAGTTGTCGCCCGACAAGTTGCCGCCACCTGGTGCGCCACGCCCGCCTTGCGCGAGGAGGCGATCCGTGACCACGTCCACATCGTCAAGTACGTGGTGGGGCGCATCACGGCCCAGTTGCCGGCCAATGTGGACCGGGAGGACCTCGTTTCGGCGGGGATTCTCGGGCTCATCAAGGCCGTGGACCGGTTCGACCCGGGCCGGGGCGTGAAGTTCGAGACCTACGCCACGACGGTGGTGCGCGGGGAAGTCATGGAGTCCCTGCGGGCCAAGGACTGGGCGCCGCGCAGCATGCGGCGGAAGCTGCGGCAACTGGCGGAAGTCGTCAGCCAACTGGAGGCTGAGTTGCTGCGGGCCCCGGACGAGGAGGAAGTGGCTGACGCGATGGGGATGTCCCTGGAGGAGTACCATCGCTTCCTGTCGGATGCCAGCACGGCATCGGTAGCGTCGCTGGAGGAGTTGCTGGCCGGGGAGGAGCCGCAAGACCCCACGGAGTGTGCCCCGGGCGAGCAGTCCGAGGAATATGCCGACCCGCTGGCGATTGTCGAGCGGGCGGAACTGCGGCGGCTGGTGGCCGAGGCGGTCATGGCCCTGCCCGACCGCGAGCGGACGATCATGAGCCTCTACTACGAGCAGGAGTTGACCCTCAAGGAGATCGGGCAGATCATGGGCGTGACGGAATCGCGGGTCTGCCAGATCCACACACAGGCCACTGCGCGCCTGCGGGCGGCCATTCAGCGGGAGTTACGGGTGGCTTGACGGACTCTTTGAGCTAATCCTGAGGCACGGAGCCGTCCAGGCCACGTATAATGCGCTGGGGGGGAGGGTGCAACGGTTCGGGCATCGTGGAGTTCACGATGGAGGGGGGAGAGTGATGCTGTCGCCAGCCTGGTTGTGGGCTGAACCGAAGCGTGACTCGCAAAACCGTAACAGGATACCGCTGATGGCCCTGCGTGTGCTAGTTTGTCCGGAGCGCAATCCCCGTGCCGCCAGGATTGTCGCTGGCATCTTGCGCGCCGAAGCTGACCTGGACGTATCCCTCGGCAACGGCGGCACCGGGCACGGGGTCCCCCCGGATGTGGTGGTGCTCACCGCGGGCCTGCCGGACATGCGCGACCTGGCCGAACTGCGGCAAGCACTGGGCCGGTATCGCCTTGCTCCCCTCGTCGTCCTCAGCCTCTATGATGATCCGCGGATGACCAACCAGTTGCTGTCACACGGGGTGTCAGCCCTGCTGCCCCTGGATGAGGTCGTGTCCCGTCTGCCGCGGATGATCCGGCGCCTGGCCGCACCTCCCCCCGCCGCGCGCGGGGCCGGCGCACAGCGCCCGCACATGGCCCCGTAACCCCTCGCCGGCATCTGGCGCCCCGCTCAGGAACCACCCATCGCCAGAAATGGTTGTTCATTTCTGTACTCCAGTTTGCTATAATGGCCGGCGGCCTGCTGCAACACTGCGGCAGGCCGTCCAACTGCAACGGGTAGGCGTGGGGGGCGCCCCGGGCAGTGGCCACAGAAAGAGGCGATTATCTTGCGAACGATCGGGCGGTCGCTGGCAGCGGTGCTGGCAGCGACGGCGCTGCTGACGGTCCTGGGCTGTTCCAACCAGCCGATCGCGATTGTGAACGGCAGTCGCGTCACCAAGAAGGAGTTCTACGACCGGCTGGAGCAGGCCGGGGGCGAGCGAGTGCTGGCCGACTTGATCGCCCGCCAGTTGCTGGCCGATGCCTTCAACAAGTCCGGCCTGAAGGTCACCGAGCAAGAGATCACGGCCGAGATCGAGAAGATGAAGAAGGAAGCGCCCAGCGAGGCGGAGTGGCAGGGCTACCTCAAGCAGCAGGGCATGAACGAGGCCGACTTCCGTGATTTCGTCACCTTCAACCTGAAGGTCAAGAAGATGGCGGAGAAGGATGTCAAGGTGGACGAGGCGGGGCTCAAGAAGTTCTTCGACGAGAACCGGACGCGCTTCAGCCGGCCCGAGACCGTGCGTCTGTCTGAGATCGTCGTCAACGACAAGGCGCAGGCTGACAAGATCCGCGGGCAACTGAAGGACCCGGCGCAGTTCCCGACGCTGGCGCGGCAGTACTCGATCTCGACGTACACGCGCGAGCGCGGCGGGATGCGACCCGAGGAGCCGCTCGTGGGCATCCAGCCGGAGGCCGTCCGCAAGGCGGTCCTGGGTCTGCAGGTCGGCCAGGCCAGTCAGCCGATCAAGGCCGACGGCGTGTGGTACATCATCAAGCTCGAGCAGCGCAACGCCGCCCAGAAGGCAGACTACGACAAGATCAAGGACGTGGTGCGGGAGCAGTACATGGCGACGCATGCCAAGACTGTGCAGGACATGATCGAGGGGTTGCGCAAGACGGCGCGCGTGCGGATCCTGTCCCCGAAGTACCAGGAGATGAACCGGATGTTCGGCCCGCCGCAGGCGCTGCCGTCATTCGGCGAGCAGAAGGGTGGCAAGCCGGCGGCGCCGGGTGCCCCGGCGGCCCCCGCCGGGGAGGCGCCCGGCCATGAGGGGCACGACCATGGCGCCCCCGCGGCCCCGGCCGCAGGTCAGCAGCCCGCGGCTCCGGCGGCCCC
>CAZZDO010000426.1:0-4626 GCA_964653205.1 uncultured Armatimonadia bacterium
CCCCGAGGTACATCGCCAGCGCCTCGCGGCACGGCTCCCCGAAGTACACGATCCCTTCCTTGTCCCGCTTGCCGATGACCCGCGCCGTGCCCTCCTCCAGGTCCAGCCGGTCGAGGTCCAGCCCCACGAGTTCCGCCCGGCGGCAGCCGCTGGCGTACAGGAACTCCAGGATGGCGCGGTCGCGGGCTCCCAGCGCCGTGGACGTGTCCGGTTCCTCCAACAGCGCCGTCATCTCCGCGTCGTAGAGGAACTCGGGCAGGCTCTTGTCCAGCTTGGGCGAGCGGATCAGTTCCGCCGGATTGTGCTCGATGAGATCGCGCGCGGCCAGGAAGCCGAAGAACGACCGCAGCGCCGAGAGCTTGCGCGCCATCGAGCGCCGCTGGTAGTGCTGCTGGTGGAGGCTGGCGAGGTAGCGCCGGAGGATGCTGTAGTTGACGTGAGTGAAATCCGCCGCCCGGTCTTCCCCCCACAGCTCGGCGAGGTAGTCCATGAACTGCACGGCGTCATGCGCGTACGCCTCGGCGGTCTTGGCCGACACGCCGCGGGCGTTGGTCAAATGTTCGAGAAAGGCGTCAATGTAGGCGGCGGACATGGGCAGGTAGTAGACAGTATACAGTATCTAGCGCGGTTGGCGAGGGTTAGGGGACTTCATGTTCGGATTGCTGCGGGCCAGGCCGACGTCGGAGGCGTGGAGCAGGCGGGCCACCTGATCTGCCAGGTCGGACACGCCCTCTTCCCAGCGGTAGTCCAGGTCACGGGCGAGGATGAGTTAGTAGCGGCACTCCTCAAGTGAGCCTTGAGCGATGTTCAGGAAGTGCCGTTTGTCGGCCGGCGTACGACGCTTGAAGCCCTCGGCGATGTTCGCCGCCACGGACACCGCGGCGCTGCGCATCTGCGCCGTCAGCCCGTAGGTCTCTCGCTTTGGGTAGTCCTCCGTCAGGCGGTAGATCGCGAGCACGAACTCCTGGGCCTTCTGCCACACCCCCAACTCCGCAAACCGCTGCGCCGGCCGCCGCTCACTGTCGCTCATTCCACTAACCCCCGTCCCCCACCAATAGCTACTGTCTACTGCCTACTGTCTACTGCGCTCCCCACGCCCGATTGGCCCAAGCCTCCATCGCCCCGTACTTGTCCTCCCAGGTAGTATACATCGCGCCCGTGATTCCGGGAACGCCTTGCGTCGCCTCCAGCCACTTGGCGATGCGCGACCCGTCCTCGTCGCTGTCATAGTAGCCTGACAGTATCTGCCTCAGGCCCAGGTCGGCGAAGAACTGGCAGTTCTTGCCCATCAGGCTCCCATACCAGTTGACGATCACGACATCCTTGTCGAGGCCCTCCCACGAGCCCTTCAGCGACCCGTTGACCGCGTAGTACACGTCCTTGGCGTTGTGCATCGGGTCGAACATGTCGTTCCACACGTAGATCCCGGCGTCGGGGCGCACGTCGCGGATGATCTGCGCCGCCTGCTTCACATTCCACGCCAGCAGTTGCCCCGGCGTCATGTTCATCGCCTGGCAGGAGGCGCACCAGTTCGCCACGCGGATCTCATCATGGGACATGAAGAACCCGGCCGGGTGCAGCAACTCCTCGGCGCGCTGCACTGCCGCCTTCCAGTCCTCGAAGATCTTCGGCTCGGACAGGCAGCTATTCAGCCGGTCTTCGTAGACAACGAGCGAATGGTAGTAGCTGACCCTTAGCTTGTCGCCGTCCTTGATGCGACCGCCGGCGATGAGCTTGATCGGCGGCTGCTCGTGGTACGGGATCCACGGGTGCAGGCGCGGGTCCTTGATCGGCTCGAAGTCCTTGCCCTCTTCGTACACCGTCCCGTCCTCACCCTTGACGACCACGGGACACCCCGGCCGCCGCAGAACGTTGACGAGCCCCAACTCCTCGATCTTCAGGTCGTCCCACCACACCTTGCCGTCCTTGCCCCACCACGACCCCAGGTACAGGTTGGCGCTGCTGCTGCTGAGGCTGTTGAAGACGATGTGCTTCTCCGTCCAGTCCTGCGTGGGCTTGGTCGAGAAGGTCTGGAAGCTGACCGACCGCGACGAGGTCTGCGTGTCGAGCAGCTTCACCTCCGGGTCGGCCGGGACCATGTCCTCGGTCTTGATCCACACCGACGCGTGGTACTGGCGGAACGGCTGCAGCTTGATGTTCTGCATGATGCGGCAGTGGCGATGCTCGTTCTTCCCGATGCTCTCCATGCGCAACGAGGTCGTCCCACCGTGGACGACCTCGCGGTCGGCGAAGGTCGTGACGCCCTCATCGTCCTGGAAGCGCCAGCCGTTGAAGTGATTGTCGCGCACATCCTCGAAGTCGCCGTTGACGACCTGCGTGGGGTTGTCCTGCTGGAGCGTCGCCACGCCGCCCTGCGCGACGAAGAGCTGGTCCTGACAGGGGACGCCCTCCATGTAGTTGCGGTCGCGGCAGTTGCCCATGACGATGGCGATGAGGTCCAGGCCATGCTGCGCGGCGGCGGCCTTCAGTTCGGGGGCCTTCTCCGCCGGGATGTTGGCGGAGAAGGCGACGCCGTTGTAGCCGGCGGCCTGCGCCCGCGGGAAGAGCGCGATGGTGCGGTCCACCTCGGCGGGGTTGCCCATGTTGCGCCAGACGAAGAGCCAGCGCTTCTGCATCTGGGGCTGCTGGGCGTGGGAGGGGGTGGCGAGGACGACCAGGATCACAAGGCCCAAGGTCATTGTGGCTAGAGTGCGTGCCATGCTCAGTGACTCCTCGATGCGCGGTGAGGTGCGAACGTCAGTGCCGCCCTACGCGATCCCAACCGCCCTCAGCCACCCCTCCAACGCCTTCAGCGCCCGCTTGCTCCGCGCCGGCTTGCGGTCCTTGCGGTTGATGCGATGCTCGTTCTCCAGTGGCGGCAGGATGCCGTAGTTGGCGTTCATCGGCTGGAAGTTGTCCGGGTCCGCCGTCGTGATGTGATGCGCCAGCGCCCCCATCATCGTCTCGCGCGGCATGACCAGCAGCTCCTGCCCGCGCAGCAGCCGCACCGCGTTCAGCCCCGCCAGCAGCCCCGCGCCCGTGGACTCGATGTAGCCCTCTACTCCCGTGAGCTGCCCCGCGAAGAACAGCCCCTCGTCCGCCTTCGCCTGGAAGGTCGGCTGCAGCAGCGTCGGCGCGTTGATGAACGTGTTGCGGTGGATCGCGCCGTAGCGCAGGAACTCGCACTGCTCAAGGCCCGGGATCATCCGAAACACCCGCGCCTGCTCGCCCCACTTCAGGCTCGTCTGGAAGCCCACGAGGTTGTACATCGTCAGCTCGTTGTTCTCGGGGCGAAGCTGCACGACGGCGTACGGCGCCTGCCCCGTCTTCGGGTCGCGCAAGCCCACGGGCTTCATCGGCCCGAAGCGCAGCGCGTCGTGGCCCCGGCTGGCGATGATCTCCACCGGCAGGCACCCGTCGAACAGCTCCTTCGGGTCCACATCGGCGTGCAGCGAGACCTCCGCGCCGATGAGCGCCTCGTAGAACGCCTCGTACTGCGGCCCGTTCATCGGGCAGTTGATGTAGTCGTCGTCGCCCTTGTCATAGCGCGACTGCATGAAGACGATGTCGCGGTCAATGCTGTCGGCGGCGACGATGGGGCTGATGGCGTCGTAGAAGAACAGGTACTTCTCGTCGGTGAGCGCGAACAGCGCCTTGGCCATCGCCGCCGACGTCAGCGGGCCGGTGGCGATGATCGCCGGGCGCTCCGTGGGCAGCGCCTGCCTCTCCTCGCGCACGATCTCGATCAGCGGATGGCCCTCGATGGCATCGGTGACCTTCTGGGCGAACACATCGCGATCCACGGCGAGCGCGCTGCCGGCCGGGACCTTCGACTCGTCGGCGCAGCGGAGGATCAGCGACCCCAGCCGCCGCAACTCGGCCTTCAGCAACCCGTGCGCCGTCTCGGGGCTGTCGGACTTGAGCGAATTGCTGCACACGAGTTCGGCGAACAGGCCGGTCTTGTGCGCGGGGGTCTGGACGTCGGGGCGCATCTCGAACAGGCGCACCGGCACGCCCTGCTCGGCAATCTGCCAGGCGGCTTCCGAACCGGCGAGACCGGCGCCGACAACAGTGATGACTGACTCAGACAAGAGGCGACCTCCGGGGGGACGAGTGAGACAGGATGGGAAAGATGAGCGGCAGAGGCTACTGCGGGCGCCATTCCGGGTGGGCGGACATGTACAAGTCGAGGTCCACCAGGCTGATGTCCGGCCGGGGCAGCCTGATCGCCGCGAAGCCCGGCAGGCGTTCCGCCGGCGCCGGCGCATTCCACCACAGCACCCCGGTCATGACGAACACCTGGTGCCACAGCAAGAGCACTGCCAGCACGCCCAACACGATGGCGATGGTTCGGGACTTGCGCTTCATGCTTTCGGCCTGTTCGCCTGCATCCGCACGCGGCGGCAGTTCGGGCACTGCCACTTGCGCTGGTTGTGGTGGACGCCCGGCAGGATCTTCATCGGTTTGCCGCAACGGTTGCAGGTCATGGCGATGAGAACATTCTAGGAGAGCCCGCGCAGGGAGTCAAGGACGTGGGTGCCGCGGGTGCGACCATGGGTGGTGGAATGCATACTGTGAGCCCTCACCCCCGGCCCCTCTCCCAAGGGGAGAGGGGTGAACGACTCT
>CAZZDO010000427.1:0-4625 GCA_964653205.1 uncultured Armatimonadia bacterium
ACCACCATGCCCATCGAACGAACCAAAGTCGGCGTCATCGGCTGCGGGGCCATCTCCGGAGCCTATCTCGGCGCGGGGGAGCGCTATGACATCCTCGAGATCGTCGCGTGCGCGGACCTCATGCCGGAGCGCGCGCGGGCCCGGGCGGAGGAGTTCAACATCCCGAAGGCCTGCACGGTGGACGAGCTGCTGGCCGACCCGGACATCGCGATCGTCGTCAACCTGACGATCCCCGTGGTCCACGCCGAGATCGCGCTGGCCGCGCTGCAGGCCGGCAAGCACACCTACGCCGAGAAGCCCTTCGCCGTGACCCGCGAGCAGGGGCAGGCGGTGCTGCGGCTGGCGGCCGAGAAGGGCCTGCTGGTCGGCTGCGCGCCCGACACGTTCATGGGCGCGGGCAACCAGACGTGCCGCAAGCTCATTGACGACGGCTGGATTGGCGAGCCCATCGGCGCGAGTGTCTTCATGATGTGCCACGGGCACGAAAGCTGGCACCCGGACCCGGACTTCTACTACCAGCCCGGCGGCGGGCCGATGTTCGACATGGGGCCATACTACCTCACCGCACTGACCAACCTGCTCGGCCCCACGGCCAGCGTCGCCGGCTCGGCCACCACCACCTACCCCGAGCGCCTCATCACCAGCCAGCCGCACTATGGTGAGATCATCAACGTGAAGGTCCCCACGCATGTCAATGGCATCATGCAGTTTGCCGGCGGCGTGATGGGCACGATCACCACCAGCTTCGACGTGTGGGGCAGCGCGCACGGGCCCATCGAGATCTACGGCACCGAGGGCAGCCTGCTCGTGCCCGACCCCAACAGCTTTGGCGGCAACATCCGCGTCAAGCGCGCCGAACACGAGGGCTGGATGGACGTCCCCCATACGCACGGCTATGCCGACCCGAACCGCGGCGTCGGCGTGGCGGACATGGCATACGCGATCCGCTCGGGCCGCCCGCACCGCGCCAGCGGCGCGATGGCCTATCACGTGCTGGACATCATGCACGCCTTCACGGACGCATGGGAGTCGCGACAGTGGGTGAAGCTGGAGAGCACCACGGAGCGCCCGGCGGCGCTGCCGGTGGGGCTGCGGCCGGGAACGCTGGACGGATAGAGTGTGGGAGTGTGGGAGTGTGGGACGTTGAGCGCCGGAGGCGCGACTCAATCTAGGCGGGGGCGGAAGCCCCGGTCCACGGCGTCCCTTCCCCTTGTCCCCCCTCGGTGGTCACTGCCCGCTCCGGCTGCGCCGTGAGCGAGGCCCAATACGCCCGCACGTCCAGCAGCCACTCCGGTGTGCCGGTCTCCCGCGGCGCGCCGGGCCGAGTCGCGTCTCCCCGGGGCGAGTACTGCCGCACTTCATGTTCGCTGCCGATGCATACTTCGAGCATGATGCCTCTGGCCTCCTCTGCCAGAGATATCATGCCCTCTGTGTGTTACGCGGATGTTTCGCACCGGTAGTCTTTTGATTAGGCCTTACCGGTGCTCCCGCAGCGTTTCCAGCATGACCTCGATGTTCTCGGGCGGGGTGCCGGCCACGATCTGGTTGCTGCAGCCGATGACCATGCTCGTGTGCTCCTGCGCCGCCTGCAGCGCCGTCAGCGTCTCCACGCGCACCTCTTCCACCGTCCCGATGTGCAGCGTCTCCGAGGTAATGCCGCCCCACAGCGTCAGGTGCGGGAAGGTCTGGCGCAAGCGCGCCGGGTCCATGCCCGAGCGCCGGTCCATCTCGTAGAAGAAGTCCGTTTCGGCGGCGCCGAACAGATCGTCCGCAATCGGCCACAGGTTGCCGTCGCTGGCGAAGCCGTGGTAGCAGCCGTGCTCGTGGCAGATCTCCGTGATGCGCTTAAGGCGCGGGGCCATCAGGTCATGGAAGACCTTGGGCGAGTACATCGGTCCCCGCGCCCCGGCGAAGTCGCCTCCGCCACACACGTACGTCAGACCCATCTGCTTCATCGCCGCGACGCTGCCGGGGACGTGCGCGACCTGCCGGTCGAGGTACTTGGCGACGAGGTCCGGGCGCAGCACGCAGGCCTCCAGCCAGATCGCGTCGCGCGGGATGCACAGCCCCGCCCCGTAGCCCGGGCAGGCCCGCGTCGGGAAGCGCTCGATGGCGGCCGTCAGATCGGGCCAACTGGCGGGCGTGGGCCTGTAGTCGTCCGGATTGGGCGGGTCGCCGGCGACGCTGCGCTCGAGGTCCGCCATCGTCAGTTCCGGCTGCGGCGACCGCGCCGCCACCTGGTACAGCTCCGTCTGCGGGTTGAACTGCATCACCCGCCACGTGGCGTTCTCGTCGCCGTAGAAGAACGTGTGCTCGTCAATCCGCTTCGTCGGCTTCTCGTTCATCCGCCAGTACGAGGGGCGGATGAGGTCCAGGTCGAGCGTCTCGGCGATGTCGAAGGCGTCCCGGCGACTACGCTCGAGGTACTCCGCGTGCGCGTCCTCGCCCTCCCACAGCGCGCGGGCCTCGCGGTACTGCTGGATGCCGCCGCCGACGTAGGCCTCGCGGCCGAGCACAATCGAGCCGGCCCAGGAGGAGAAGCCGGCCTGATAGATGGGGACCTTGTCGGACGGGACGTGATCGAAAGCGGCCTGGACGCGTTCCTTCGGGAGCATTGGGGGCCTCAGTTTCTTCAGAATGCCGCGCCTGTTTCCGCGCAGGGCACGGCCGAACCTCCGTGGAAACTCATGCGACAACACCGCGTAGGCGGGTTCGTCCTCGAACCCGCAGGATATGTGGGTTCGTCCTCGAACCCGCAGGATATGTGGGTTCGTCCTCGAACCCGCAGGATATGTGGGTTCGGGGACGAACCCACCTACGCGCCTTCATTACCAAACCGGAGCACCGACCATGTCTGTCACCGCCCCCTGGCCCGAAGGTTGTCGCGGCGCGCTGTCGCTGACCTTCGACGACGGCAACGAGACGCAACTGCAGCGCGCCATCCCGATCATGGAGGAGCGCGGGCTGCGCGGCACGTTCTACCTGTGCCCACGCGGGGACAACTGGCGCGAGGCGCTCGCGCCGTGGCGCCCCGCCTACGACGCCGGGCACGAGATCGGCAACCACTCGCTCAGCCACACCTGCTCGCGCGGCTTTTCGGACAACCCGCAGGCCCGGGGCCTCGAGACGATGACGCTCCAGGACATCGAGGACGATGTCACCGAGGCCGAGCGCCGCCTGCAGGAGGTCTTCCCCTGCGCGGACCGCTCGTTCTGCTACCCGTGCTTCCAGAACCACGTCGGTGAGGGCCTCACGCGGCAGAGCTACACGCCGGTCATCGCGAAGCACTTCTCGGCCGGGCGGGGCCTGGGGGAAGTCCCCAACCACCCGGCGACATGCGACCTGCACTACGTCTGGTCGTGGATGATCCGCGGCAACACGGGCATGGAGCTGATGGGGATGGCCGACCAGTGCGCCAACCGCGGGCGCTGGGGGATCATTACATTCCACGGCATCGGCGTGGGGCACTTGCCGGTGGCGGAGCCCGACTTCATCGAGCTGTGCAACCACCTCGCCCTCAACCGGCACATCTGGGTCGCGCCGGTGCGCGAGGTGGCGGTGGCGATACGGGAGTGGAAGGGGAACGGCGGTGGGTGAGTGGTTGGGTGGTTAAGTAACGGCAACGGCGACCGTGCGAGGGGCGGCTCTGCCGCGCACTGCCGCACGTGAAGGCCACGGTCAGCGACAGGGCGCGACAGGGAGAAGCGATGCGACACGCAGCTAGTGCTTGCAGGCGGCACGGCTTCACTCGCGGTGAGATGATCTGTCTATGTGCTGCGCTGCTGGCCGCACCCGTCGCCGGCTTCGGAGCGGGCGAGGCCGTCGGTCCACCCGCCCAGGAGCAGCCGGCGGCTGTCAAGGATGGTGAGCGAATGGATCAGATGCGAGTGCCGGGCCGGTGGGCGGGGGCGCCGATCTGTCTGAGCGCAAACCACATGTCGGTTGCGACAGGCCAACCTTCGCTGGTGCTCATGTCGAGCGGCTCCACGCACGTCCCGGTGTGGTCGCTATCGGGCGGCACGGCGGGGCAGTCCGTCGCCGGACTCGTGGGCGGTCTCCCCGGCGGGTGCGGCGCCGTGAAGGTCGAGATCGTCGTGACCACGACGGATGCCTCGACGAGCCCCGCCTATGAGGATGTCTACCGGTGTCACCTGTCGCAGATGGTAGAGGGTGCGCCCTTCACGTCCCGGTATGTTCTGGGCGCTCCCGTGCGGACCGCGCTGCCCGCCGGACCGTTCTACACGCGGACCATCCTCCTGGAGCCCTACTACGAGGTGGCGCCGAATGCGCCCCTGTGGGTGCGCATTCAGCGGGAGCCGACCGATCCCGCCGACACGTTCACCCAGCCCACTGGCCTGGCCATGGTCAAGGTAACGCCCCTGGAGGCTCTCGCGAAGCCACGGGTCGTGCAGGACGTGAGCGGATACAACTCATGGCCCATGATTCAGGCCCTCGGCGACAGGCTGGTCTGCGTGTACAGCCGCGGCACGGCGCACTCGATCGCTGAAGACGCCCGCGCGGTGTACGCGCGCACCTCCACGGACAACGGACAGACCTGGACGACGGAAGCTGTGGTCGCCAACACGCCGGGCTACGGCGAGGTCACCGTCGGGAAGGGGCTGGAT
>CAZZDO010000428.1:0-4619 GCA_964653205.1 uncultured Armatimonadia bacterium
CCGAAGTCGTGCTCCGCGGCGATCAGCCGCTCGTTCTCCTCGCCGCACCCCGTAAGCTCCCCGGAGAGGGCGTGGTTCTCGTTCATCAACTCACCGAGCAACCGCCAGTCCCGCTGCAGCAGCGCCTTCTTGCCCAGGCGTCCCAGCTCACCGATGCGGTGGAAGCCCTCGATGCGCCGCTCGTCGCCGTTTTCCCATTGGCGGCGCGGTTCGGCATGGAACGCGCCCGAATGGCGCTGAATGCCCGTATTGGCCAGAATGAAGGGCAGGTCGGTGACGTCGTCGGTCAGGGGCTCAACGGTGGCATAGGGCGACCCTGGCCCCTCGCCGTGGTCCTCCTTGTCGCGCAGGTCCACGCAGTTGCAGCCCCCGAAAATGATCATGTAGTGATCCTGGTAGCCGCAGTGCACCCCCAGTTCGTGCCTCTCGATGCGCCGTGCCAGTTCGGCCAGTTCGTGGCGCTCGCAGTCCACCTCCAGGTGGGTCAACACGCCGGCCAGGATGCAGACGAGCATGGCTGTGGACCCGGCGCAGCCGGCGCGCAGCGGAATCGAGCTTTGAGCCCGCACGTGGAAGGTGGCGTCGGGGTCAATGAGCCCCCGGGTGGCGTACTCGGACTGGCGCAGGTGCCGCCACACGGCCTTGGCGACATCGAGGAAGTGCAACTCCTCATCGAACGCCAACTCCGCGGGGGAAGTGATCTCGGCGAAATGACCGTAGATGTCGAAGATCAGGCGGGGGCTGGACGACACGACGGCCTCCGCGCGTTCGGTAATGGCGCAGGACACAACGGTGCCGCCGTAGATGTCGGAGGGGTTGCCAATGATGCCCCCCCGTCCGGGGGCGCTGACATGGATCATCGGATGCTCCGTCGTGGGACTGGAACGTGGGCTTCTCCGGAAGTATAGGCCGTGCCGGCGACAGCGTCAACGCCACCGGGCGGAGGGAAGTGGGGCGTTGGTGTCGAAGTGTCGGATGCGCCAGTCGCGAGGGCGCGCCATCTCTTGCTGGAGGAGACCCACTCATGTCTCGCATCCGTCTCGTCGCACTAGTCTGTCTGATCTTGCTCGTCGGCGTACTGGCCACCGGGGCCGTGCAGGCCGAGGTGCGCCTGCCCGCCCTCATCGGTGACAACATGGTCCTGCAGCGTGGCCTGCCTCTGAAGATCTGGGGCTGGGCTGACGCCGGTGAGAAGGTGACGGTGACGCTGAAGGACCAGAAGGTTGAGGCCACCGCCAACGACAAAGGCCAGTGGCTCGCGACGCTGCAGCCCATCGCCGACGCCGGGGGCCCACTGGAGATGACGATTGCCGGGAAGAACGCCCTGACCCTCAAGAACATCCTCGTCGGCGAAGTCTGGGTCTGCTCCGGGCAGTCGAACATGCAGATGTCCATCAATGGTGTCAAGAACGCCGCCGAGGAGATGGCCGCCGCCACCTACCCGAACATCCGCCTCTTCCGCGTGCCGAACATCACCTCCCAGGTCCCGCTCGATGACGTCAAGAGCTCCTGGCAGGAGTGCTCGCCGCAGACCATCCCCGGCTTCACCGCCGTCGGCTACTTCTTCGGCCGCGATTTGCACAAGGCTCTGAACGTGCCCGTGGGGCTGATCGCCAGCTCGTGGGGCGGCACGTGCGCCGAGGCCTGGAGCACCGTCGAGAGCCTCAAGGCCGACAAGGACTTCGACCAGCAGTTCGCCAACTGGGACAAGATGATCGCCGACTACCCGCAGAACCTGGAGAAGTGGAAGGCGGCGGTCGAGGAGTGGAAGAAGACCGCGGCGACCGCCAAGGCCGAGGGCAAGCCGATCCCGCGCCAGCCAGGCGCCCCCAACGGCCCCGACAGCCCCAACCGCCCCGGTAACCTGTACCAGGGCATGATCGCGCCGCTCGTGAACTACGCCATTCGGGGGACCATCTGGTACCAGGGCGAGTCCAACGCCGGGCGCGCGTACATGTACCGCAAGCTCCTGCCGCTGATGATCGCGGACTGGCGCAAGGCGTGGGGGCTGGACTTCGACTTCTACATTGTCTCGCTGGCCAACTTCATGGCCCGCAAGGACGCGCCGGCCGAGAGCGCCTGGGCGGAGTTGCGCGAGGCCCAGAGCATGACGGCGGAGCTGCCCCACAACGGGCTGGCGGTCATCATTGACGTCGGCGAGGCCGCCGACATCCACCCGCGGGACAAGCAGACCGTGGGCTACCGGCTGGCGCTGCAGGCCCAGGGCCACACCTACGGCATGGACGTCGCCTGCTGCAGCCCGCGGTATGTTGGCATGTCCATCGAGGGCAACAAGATCCGCGTGCGCTTCGAGCACACCTACGGGGAACTGGTGTCCAAGGACAGCAAGTTCCTGCGCGGGTTCGCCATCGCCGGCGCGGACAAGAAGTTCCACTTCGCCAGCGCTCACATCAAGGGCGACACGGTCGTCGTACACAGCCGCCACGTGAAGCAGCCGGTGGCGGTGCGCTACGCGTGGGCCGAGAACCCAAAGTGCAATCTGTACAACAAGGCCAGCCTGCCCGCCGACCCCTTCCGCACCGACGACTGGCCGGGCTGCACGATCAACAACAGGTAGGTGGGGCCGATGGCAAGTCCTGACCTGGCCCTGGCGCTGGTGGCGTTGAACCTGGCGCCCGGGCCGCAATACCATGCTGCCACCCGCCTGTGGCAGGGCATCCCCAGCGTCGAACGCGCTGCGGACGGCTGCTTCTACGCCACCTGGTACAGCGGCGGCAAGACCGAGGACCCCGACAACTACACCCTCGTCGTCCGCAGCGAGGACGCGGGACAGACGTGGTCGGAGCCGATCCTCGTCGTGGACCCGCCGGAGAAGGTGCGGGCCTTCGACCCCAACCTGTGGACCGACCCGCGCGGCCGCCTGTGGCTCTTCTGGGCCCAGAGCTGGGAGCTGTTCGACGGCCGCGTCGGCGTGTGGTGCAGCGTCTGTGATGACCCTGGGGCGGCGACGCCGAGCTGGTCGTCGCCCCGGCGCCTGGCTCACGGGATCATGCTCAACAAGCCCACGGTGCTCAGCACCGGCGAGTGGCTGTTCCCCGTGGGGCTATGGCGCGACTCGGCGTGGATGGCCGCCGACGCGCCGGGGCTGTTGGCACACCCCGAACTGGACGGCGAGCGCTTCTCGAACGTGTACGTCACGCGGGACGAGGGCGCGACGTTCGAGCTGCTCGGCCGGGCCGATGTGCCCCGGCGCGTGTTCGATGAGAACATGATCGTCGAGCGGCGCGACGGCAGCCTGTGGATGCTGGTCCGGACGGACAACGGCATCGGCGAGAGCGTTTCGGCCGACCGTGGCCGGACCTGGAGCCCCGGCCGGGACACGGGCTTCGGAGGGCCGAACTCGCGGTTCTTCATCCGGCGGCTGCAGTCCGGCGCGTTGCTGCTCGTGAACCACGTGGACTTCAGCGGCCGCAACAACCTGACGGCCCTGCTGTCCGACAACGACGGGCAGACATGGCCGTACCGGATGCTGCTCGACGGGCGCAAGGACGTGTCCTATCCGGACGGCTTCCAGGCGCCCGACGGCACGATCCACATCATCTACGACCGCGAACGCTACGGGGCGAAGGAGATCCTGCTCGCCTCGTTCAGCGAAGCGGACGTACGGGCCGGGAAGCCGACGACGGCCGGCTGCCGGCTGCAGCACCTGGTGAGCAAGGTGGGGTAGGCCGTAGGAGTGCCGTAGGAGCGCCAGCTTCCAGCTGGCAGTCGTTGTTGTCCTACGGCACACGACAAACGGCGTGCCAGCTGGAAGCTGGCGCTCCTACGGCCTACGGCGAACGGCGTGCCAGCTGGAAGCTGGCGCTACTACGACAGAACGAACACAGCCGGGAGGGCTGAAGCATGAAGCTGGGTATGGTCACCTATCAGGTCGCGAAAGACTGGTCCGTCAGTCAGATCATCGAGATGTGCCAGCAGACGGGCTTTGAGGGCGTGGAGCTGCGCACCGAGCACGCGCATGGCGTCGAGACCGCCCTGAACGACGCCGAGCGCCAGGCCGTGCGCGAGCAGTTTGAGGGCACCGACGTCGTCCTCTGGTGCCTCGGCTCGACTTGCGAGTACCACAGCGATGATCCCGCCGTCGTGCAGGCCAACATTGACCTGACGAAGGAGTGGATCAAGCTGGCCGCCGACGTGGGCGCCGTGGGTGTGAAGGTGCGCCCTAACAGCTTCGTCGAGGGCGTAGACGAGCAGGAGACACTAAGGCAGATCGGCGGGGCGCTGCAGGAGTGTGGCGACGCGGCGGCGGGCTTCGGCGTCAAGATCATGGTCGAAGTGCATGGCCGCGGCACGCAGGACCCGAAGCACATCCGCACCATCATGGACCACTGTGACCACCCGCAGGTGGGCGTGACGTGGAACTGCAACGCCGGGGAGGTCGTGGACGGCTCGATCAAGGCCAACTTCGACCTGCTGGCGCCGTGGATCTGGTCGGCCCACATCCACGACCTGTATGAGCCCTATCCCTACCACGAGTTCATCGGCCTGCTCAAGGGCATCAGCTTCGACGGCTTCTGCCTGATCGAGATGCCCGAGAGTTGCGAACCCGAGCGGCTGCTGAGGTACTACTCGCGGCTGTGGAAGGAATGGACGGAGTA
>CAZZDO010000429.1:0-4603 GCA_964653205.1 uncultured Armatimonadia bacterium
ACCAGCACGTGTACCCGCCGTCAATGACCATGTCGTGACCCGTGGTGTAGCTGGCCGCGTCGGAGGCGAGGTAGACGACGGCACCGACGAGTTCCGAGGGCTGGGCCATGCGGCCCATCGGGATGTAGGGCATCCAGCCGTCGAAGTACTGCGGGAACTGCTTGGTCAGCTCGCTGAGCGTGTAGCCGGGGCTGATGGAGTTCACGCGGACGTTGTGCTGGGCCCATTCGACGGCGAGGCTCCGCGTCAGATGGATGACCCCGGCCTTGGAGGTGTTGTAGCCGACCTGGGACTGCGGGCGGTTGGCGATGTGGCCGGACATCGAGGCGATGTTGATGATCGCGCCGGACTTCTGCTCGATCATGAGCCGCCCGGCGGCCTGGCACGTCAGGAAGATGCCCTTAAGGTTGATGTCCAGGACCTTGTCCCACTCGTCCTCGAGCATGTCCTCGGCCTCGTGCCAGATGCACAGGCCGGCGCTGTTGACGAGCACGTCGAGGCGGCCGAAGGCACTCTTGATCTGGTCGAAGGCCGCGCCGACAGCGGCGCGGTCGGTCACGTCGCACATGACGCCGATGGTGCCGTTGCCCATCTCCTGCGCGGACTGCTCCAGGCGGTCGGGCAGGATGTCCAGGAGGGCGATCTTGCAGCCCATCTCCTGGAGGGCGTCGGCACAGGCGCGGCCGATCCCCCGGGCACCCCCGGTCACGGCGGCGACGCGGTCCTTCATCTCAAACATCTGGCGTACGGACATATCTCATGCCTCTCCTTCAGTGGGTCAATCAACGCGGAAGTATTCGCCGGAAACGGCGCCGGGACCTTGTGCGAGGCCGGGCATCATCGCGACGCGGGCAGGCGCTTGAGGGTCACCAACGGCTCAACCACATCAGCGAGGCCCACGCCGCCAAAGCACAGCTCGAGCCACTCGTCGTGGCGGAGGTCGTCGCGGCCGATGAGCCGGTAGATCGAGAGCGGCGATTCCGGCGCGCACATGGCGCTGACCGCCCGGGCCATCTGCAGGAGCACCTGCGGATCGCGGCCGAGGCGCTCGTAGCAGTAGGCGAGGACGTGCAGGTTCAGCGCGCTGCGGCCGCCGCCGCCGATCCACCAGGGGTCCTCGCGGCCGGAGAGCTTGGCGGTGAAGTGCTGGCGCAGGTTGGCGGCGTACTGCTCGCGGACGGTGTCGTTCGGGGCGAGATGGTGGGCCAGCATGTTGCTCTGGGCGGTCGTGCCGCTGAGCGTCGGCACGCGGGGCATGAGCCAGTCGCCGTCGGCGAGGGCGGCCTGCATGTCCTCGGGCTTGCCGGTGAGGACCGCGTGGAGGAGCGCCGCGCCGAGCGTGCAGCCGATCGTGTACGTGTTCTGCTCCGGGGCGAGGATGCGGGTGGGCTCCTTGAGCGGCACCAGCGGGCGCTGGCCGTAGTCGGTGAGACACCAGCCGACGCCGATGCCGCCCGTGGGGACGCGGAAGCTCTCGCGGTAGGCCATGTAGGCGTCGAGGCTGCGCCGGATGGCCGCGCGGTCGGCCCCGCCGGCATAGAAGGCGACCTGCGCGAGGCCGAGGGCGACTTCGCCCCCGTCGGCCACGTAGCACTCCTCCCCGCGCTTCGTGATCCCGTAGCCCATGCGATAGCCACCGTCGGAGCGCTGTTCGGCGATCATCACGCGCGTCCAGTGCAGGGCCATGTCGAGATAGCGCCGGTCGCCGAAGATCTCGTAGGCGGCGAGGAGCGTCCAGACGGCGCGGCTGTCAATGAAGTAGATGCCGCTGAACTTGCCGCCGTCGGCGCCGGACTTGGCGAAGAAGTCGCAGAGGTCGCGGAGGGTCTGGCGGGCATTGACGCGCCAGGTGGTGCGGTCGAGCACGGCGTCGCCCTGGAGGAGTTCGCTGGTGAGGGCGAAGTCACGGTAGTCGAGCCGGGCTGGCGGTGTCTCGTTGAGGCCGAGCGCCGTGCCATCGGCCTTGGCGATGCTCATGCGGACCAGGGGCTGTTCCGTGCCCGCAGGACGTATGAAGCCGGGCGCGAAGAGCAGGCCGCCCTCGACGAAACGGGTCACGGGGTTGTCGTCCGTCAGCACCGCGCCGGACTGCATCAGGCGCAGGGCCCGCCCCAGCAAGGGGGCCAGCGGCGGCTGCGCGGCATTGAGGCCGGTGGGGCCCAAGGCCAACTGGAGGCTGTTGCGGCCGCCGGGCATGTTGGCGAGGGCGAGCGCGGCGGCGACATGCTCCCGCCCGTCCGGCCCCGTGCCCTGCAGCAGCGGCAGGAAGCGCCGCCATTGCTTCGCCCCCGGGAACAGGCCGGTGCTGTCCCACGTCGGGGCGAGGCTGATCTCGTGCGCCGTGACGGGCTGCTTGAACGGCGCGAGGCCCTGCGTGAGGGGGTGCTCGCCGACCGGGCGCAGCTTCGTCAGAGCCAGCGGTGGGCCAGCGGCGAAGAGCGGCGGCCAGGTCCCTTTCGGCCCGGGCGCGATGGCCTGGCCCAGCAGTTGCTCGACCAGCGCCCGCCCCGGAACGGGGACGCCGGCAGCAATGGCTGTCTCAGACGACACCTTCGCTTCGGTGAAGCGGACGTTGCGGATCTCAAACCGATGGTCGCCGGGCGGGACGAGGCCTTTGAAGATGCCGAAGAAAAGCCGCGTGAGGCGCTCGGGGTGCAGGAAGTCGCCCGGCCGGCCGCGCTTCTCGGTGGCGTATGAGCAGAAGCTCGCCAGATGCACGCGCACTTCGCGCCACTGCGGCGTGACGGCGATGATGAGCTTCCAGCGCGAGCGGTCGTCCTCTTGCGCTTCCAGGCAGAGCAGGTTGGTGCTCTCGCCACCTCGCACCTCGAAGGCGACACCGGCCGCCTGCGGCGAGAGTTGGGGCGGCTTGAGGCCGCCATACTGGTAGTTGTTGCCCGGATGGGTGGCGAAGACGAACGGGTGCGCGTCGGTGCCCTCACCGGAGACGGACATCGGCTCGGGCCCGTCGCGTTGCGCCAGATCCCAGTCCACGCGGCCGGTGATGCAGCTGTTCACTGCGCCGAAGTCGTCCAGCCGCGCCCATCCCGCGCCGGCCGGGAAGAGCAGTTGGCCGAAGGCGTCGCCCTCGGCCAGGATGAGCCCCCCGCCACTCTGCACGAACCTTGTCAGCGCACCGTGGGCAGAGGCCGGGAAGGCTGTGTACGGGATGATGAGACACTGCAGGCGCGCGGCGTCGAGGCGACCGGGGTTACTGAGATCGGCCGTGGACAGCGTCTCGACCTGGCAGCCGGTACGGTCGAGGAGGGCTGTCAGGTCGGCGGTTGGCGTGCTGCTCAGCCCTGCCAGAGCGGGGTCGGTCCACAGGCCGACGGGGCGCGGCTGGGCGGCGACGAGGGCCGGAAGGAAGAGCATGGCCAGACAGAGGCGGCAGGGCATGGGCGGCTCCTTGCGGATGGTAGGGCACTGTTCCCGCGGCGGCAGGAGAACCCCTCCCCGGCGGCTAACTGCCCTGCACTCTGACCGCTGTGGAGGCATGAGCATGACTGTGCGCGCGGCCGTCATTCCCGCGCCGGGCCAGCCTGTCGAGGTCCGCGAGTTCCCCGAGCCCTCCCTGGAGCCCGGCGCGGCGCTCTTGCGGACCATGTACTCGGAAGTCTGCGGCACCGACGTGCATCTGCAGCACGGGCGGCTGGCCGGTGTCCCCTACCCCCTGATCCCCGGGCACATCAATGTCGGCACACTGGAGCGGATCGGCGGGCGCGTCTGCGACGCCTTCGGCGGGGAGCTGTCCAGGGGTGACCTCGTGACGTTCCTGGATGTCCACGAGACGTGCCACACCTGCTGGTTCTGCCTGGTCGCGAAGGCCAGCACGCGGTGCCCGCAGCGCAAGGTGTACGGCATCACGTACGGGGCCGAGGATGGGCTGCTGGGCGGGTGGAGCGAGATGATCCTGCTCAAACCCGGGGTGCAGATCATGCGGTTGCCGGAGGGGCTGGCGCCCGAACTGGCGATAGCGGGCGGGTGTGCGCTGCCGACGGCGTTCCATGCCATCGAGCGCGGGCGGGTGGGGCTCGGGGATCATGTGGTGGTGCAGGGCACGGGGCCGGTAGGGCTGATGGCCTGCGCCCTGGCGCGGCTGTCGGGGGCGCAGCAGGTCATCGCCATCGGCGCGCCGGACCTGCGCCTGGGCATGGCCAAGCGGCTGGGAGCGGACCACACGATTGACATCCAGACCACGGGCCCGGAGGAACGGCACGAGGCCGTGCTCGACCTCACCGCCGGGCGCGGGGCGGATGTGACGATTGAGGCGTCGGGCAACCCGCTGGCCGTGCCCGAGGGCATGTGGCTCACGCGCGACGCGGGCGTGTACGTCGTCGTCGGCCAGTACACCGACGCGGGCCCGGTCGAGTTCAACCCCCACCTGGACCTGAACCGCAAGCACCTGGATGTGCGCGCGACGTGGGGCATTGACTTCTCGCACATGTACAAGGCCCTGCACGCCATGGCGCGCTTCCGGGATGATCTGCCCTGGGGGGCGGTCATCAGCGCGTACTATGGGCTCGAGCAGGCCAACGAGGCGTTGCGGGCGGTGGCGGCGGGTGAGGTCATCAAGGCCGTGATGTGCCCCAACGGCCGTTCT
>CAZZDO010000430.1:0-4593 GCA_964653205.1 uncultured Armatimonadia bacterium
CATCCCCGCCACAACAGCGCCCAGCCCACCTGTCCATGCCCGACAGAGCACTAGCGGCGAGCCTTGCCCCACAGGGCCAGGATCGCGGTGGAGTCGTCGCCCTTGCCCTCGATGAGGTGGTCGGGATAGCGCGGAGCGGCCTTCTCCAGGCGGCCGCGTTCCTTCCAGCCCAGGTCCGGCCCCGGGCCATCGGCGACGAGGCCTACGTCGGCGCCCGCGTCGAGCGCGGGGCTGCCCTCGGCGAGGAAGTAGTAGGGGCGGCCGGGCCCGAGGCTGGACGGGGCGAAGCCGGGCGCCGCGCAGAGGCTGTCCTGGCCCGTGTGATAGCGTTCGAGGAACTCGGCGGCGGTCAGCCAGCCGTCGCTGGTGACCAGCAGGCGCCCGTCGGGCTTGCCGGCGTGATAGAAGAGGTTGTGGTCGAGCGTGACGTCCAGGACGGTCGGGGTGGTGCCGAGGAACTGCAGGCTCGGGTGACGGATGGCGGCGTCGAGGGTGGCGACAATGTTGTTGCGCAGGATCGAGCCGCGGGCGCCGGGGCTGAAACGGACCGCAACCCGCTCGCGGCTGCCCAGGACCGTGTTGCTCAGGATGCGGGTGAGTGGGGCGTCAATCTCCAGGCCCGGGTAGCCGTTGTCGTAGACGAGGTTCTGGACGATGGTGTTCTCGCCGCGGGCGCCCTCGGCTTCGTTGGCGGAGACGTGAATGCCCGACCGCGCGTTGCCGAAGCTGATGTTGTTCAGGATCGTGATGTGGTCGGAGCCGTGCCCGATGATGATGCCCGGGTTGCCGTTGCCGTAGCAGATGTTGCCCTGGATGAGGTGGTAGTCCCCCGAGGTGATGTCAATGGACTCCTCGGGGCACAGGCCGATCACGTTGTTCTCGATGGTGTTGTGGTTGCCCGCCGGGCCCGCGAAGACCCCCTGGGCGTTGCGGCCGCCGGAATGGATCGTCACGCCGTCGTTGGAGCTGCACTTGACGATCGTGCAGCCGGAGACGAGGCAGCGGGTCGTCTGGTCGGTGAGCATCACGCCGCAGTTGGCGTTCTCATAGAGAAAGCAGGCCACGATCTGCACCTGCGTGCAGCGGATGAGCATCATGTTCGGGTTGCCGTAGTTGCCCACGAAAAGCGAGGCGCAGTTGCGGATCAGGCAGTCGTGACAGTCGGCGAGAACGATGTGGCGGCAGTTGCCGAACAGGAAGGCGAGGCTCTCGATCTGGATCCACGAGCGCTTGCTCAGGTCGGCGAGCTGGGCGAGGATGGGGACTTCGAGGCGGTGTTGCGCGGGCGGGGCGCCGTCGCTGGTGATGACATAGAGCATCCCGGCGGCCGGGTCGTAGAAGAAGTGCCCGCGCGCGGTCGGGACGGCCTGGTCGCGCTGCAGGCGCACGGGGACGCGGCCCGGGTCGTACTCGTAGACGCTGTAGGGCTGGGTGTAGCCGGGGCCGAAGCGCTCCTTGGGGATGGCGAGACGGTGGACTTCGCCCTCGTGCTGCTCCCAGCCGGTTGCGGCGATGGAGCCAAGGATCTCGGGCTTTGGCCCGTCGTCATAGGCGTCGAGGCGAATGGGCTGCTCCTCGGCGCCGTCACGCGGAAAGCGCAGAGCCCCCCGGAAGGTCGCGCCGCGCTGGAGGAGGACCGTGTCGCCAGGCTGGGCGACATCGAGGCCCTTCTGCGGCGTGGCAAAGGGCGCGTCGAGGGTGCCGGGGTTGGTGTCGGCACCGGTGGGGGCGACGTAGAAGGTGGCGGCGTGGGCCGCTGAGACGGCCACGAGGGCCAGTAGCGCTGTGCTTAGCCTGCTCACCCGCATCTCGTCTCCTCACGGGCGCGATGAATCGCGCCGCTACACTGCCAGCCCCGGCGCCTTGGCTTCCTCGTAGGCCTTTGTGATGACGCGCTGGATGTGGAGGGCCGATTGGGCCGTGCTCGCAGGTTCCTTGTCCTGCTCGACACACTCCAGGAAGTGGCGGAACATGCGGTCAAAGCGCGTCTCGGAGTTGTCGCACTCGAACTCCTGCCACTCCTTGTCGTCGTGGGCGCGGAAGCGCACCGGCCCGGCGAAGTAGTTCGGCAGCGCCAGGACGCCCTTCTCGCCCGTGATCATCCAGTCCGTGAGTTCGCCGGGCAGAGAATACCCCGCGATGATCTCGCCGAAGCAGCCGTTCTCGCCGGTGAAGAGGATGATGCCCACGTCGTCGGTCTCCATGTTCTGCAGGAGCGTGCCGGCGCGGCAGGAGACGCGGGCGAACTTGCCCAGCAGGAACTGGTAAAGGTCGGCGGCGTGGGAGCCGTTATCCATCAGGGAGCCGCCGCCGGCCATGCGCAGGTTGGCGCGGTGGTTGGTCGTGAAGGTGACCATGCCGGTGAAGGCGCCGCGGAAGAAGACGGGCTTGCCGAGGATGCCCGTGTCCAGGACTTCCTTCATCTTCATCATCGGGCCGTGGAAGCGGTGGCAGTAGGCGATCATGAGCTTGGGGCCGGCTGAAGCGCGGCCCCTCCCGACCGCGGCCGCGACTTCGGCGAGGGCCTCGGCCTGATCGAGCGTGGCCTCCATGGGCTTTTCGCACAGGACGTGGATGCCGCGCTGGAGGCATTCGGACGCCATCTCGCAGTGCAGGAACGGCGGGGTGCAGATGCTGACGATGTCGGGCTGGACCTCGTCGAGCATCACGCGCCAGTCGCTGTAGCCCCGGAGGCCCTGCTCTGCGGCCTTCGCGACGGCTTCGGGGTTGATGTCCGAACCCGCGAGCAGCTCGACGGGGAGCTTCTGCCACTGGGTGAGGTGCGCATTGGAGATGCCGCCCAAACCAATCACGGCCACTTTCATGGGTCCTGTCTTCCTTTCGCCACCGGGGCCCGGTGGGGGTGCTGATTGGGGGCAACGTTCGTCGCGGGGGCAGAAGGACCTTTGGCCGGCCACGACGAATGATGAGTCAATAACCGGTTAGGGGGACGTATGGCTACGCAACACGCGAACCCGGAGGGGTTCAAGACGTGTCCCCTGTGCGGGGAGAGATGGGCCACGATTGAGGAGTTCGTCCACGACGGAGAACTCAAGCTGGACGGCTACACGGCGTTCTTTGATGATCCGGGGCAGGGCCTGGTCTTCGTGACGCACGATGTGCCCCGGTGCGGCACGACGCTGACGTTGCCCGCGGCGCGGCTGGCGCCGTTGTACCGGGGGCCGGCGTTCGCGGTGCTGCACAAGGGGGCGGACGACTGCCGGCGGTATTGCCTGGATCGTCACGAGCTGGAGGAGTGAGACGCGCCGTGCGCCATGGCGTGGGTGCGGACGGTCCTGCAGTGCTTGCGGCGGCACCGGATGCCCGACGAAGGGCCGTCGGAGGCCGCGGCGGTATAGCTCGTGCGAGGCCGGAGATTGGGCCTTGTGTTCGGCCGCGGGTTGTGCTAAGGTGCGGCCACAACTGAATACGGATCAGCTCGCGGAGGTCGGAAGACGGTACATGCCGTCGCTGCCCCGCAACTGTAACCGGTACGAAAGTCCGCAAGCCTCAGACGGAAGTCGAGGCGGCCACTGACCCCCGTGGGGGTCGGGAAGGTGCGGACGAGTAGGTCGAACCGGAAGCCAGGAGACGACACCGCGAGCGCAGGCGCCCCGATCGGGGCGCACCGGTTTCATCCTCTCGAGGGGAGAGGGTGAGCGTTTTTCGTTCACAGAGCGCCATCTTCTCTCCGAAGGTGGCGCTTGTTTGCTTTGAGGGGATGGGACCGACATGGGCGGGGTACGAGCCCCCGCCCTACAGCGCGCGGCTCCAGGGTAGTCGCCAAGGAGGCTTTCGGATGTTCGGCAAGACGCGTCGTTTTGGTTTCACGCTGATCGAGTTGTTGGTCGTGATCGCCATCATCGCCATTCTCGCGGCGATCCTGTTTCCCGTGTTTGCCAAGGCCCGAGAGAAGGCGCGCCAGACGAGCTGTTTGTCGAACCTCAAGCAGCTCGGGCTGGCGGTCATGCAGTACGCGCAGGACTATGACGAGGGGCTGCCGATGGCGTCGTACTACGCCCCGGACTTCAGCGTCGAGTACGCGTGGGATGTGACGTACACCTACGCGACGGGCGTGTCGGTGCCGGGGGCCATCGTGGCCTACGCCAAGAACATGCAGATCAACCGCTGCCCGAGCTTCAAGCTGACAGACGCCGCGCGGCAGTATACCGGCTACGCCTACAACGCGACGTATCTGGGCTGCGTACCGCCGGCGAGTCTGGGCGACGTCCAGGACCCCTCCGGCACGGTGATGCTGTCGGATGCCGCAATGTACGATAGCTGGTACACGAATTCGGTCATCCCCACGAACTACATGCGCTCCCCAGATGACCCGTGGTACTTCGGCGCGACCACGCACTTCCGCCACAACGGGACGGCGAATGTCACATACGTGGACGGGCACGCGAAGGCGTCGGCCAAGAAGGTCCACCCCGACGCGAACGCTCCGGAGATCGGCGACCTGGGCGACTACACGGTGTACGACCTGCAGTAGGGATGGCATCACTGCCGCCGGTTCCTCCCAGTCCCGGCGGCCAAGACGAACAGACAGGCCCGACCTTGGATAAGTCGGGCCTGTGTGGTTTGTGGGGG
>CAZZDO010000431.1:0-3036 GCA_964653205.1 uncultured Armatimonadia bacterium
GGGCGGGCGGGGGCTGGACGTCCATGCCGCCGAGGCCGTCGGGCTGCAGGGCCGCGTCGGTGGTCAGCATGACGCGATCCACGACGATTCCGGCGGCGCTGGGGGTCAACGCCACCTCGTGCGCGCCAGCATTGAGAGGCTTGGACTGTCCGAGTTTGGCCCAGCCGAAGGCGTCCGCCGGCGCCGATGCCTCGCCGATGGCCGCGCCGTCCACGCTCCCCGACAACTTGCCTCCGCCGCGCGCGCGCACCCACACTTGCCAGGCGGCTGCCTTCGGAGTCGCGATGGTGAGCGTGAGCGCGCCGGAAGGCTTCAGTTCGCCGAGCTTCACGCCGTACAGGCCGGCGGCAAGCGGGTCGAAGGCTTCGACGGCCGGGGCGACGATCTTGCCGGCTTCAGCCTCGGCGTAGACGGTGGCGGCGCCAGGCCATTGCGCGTCCGAACACAACTCCGGTGAGGGGAGGCTCTCCAGGCCGCCGGGCTCGACGCTGGTGACGCGGTAGTACGCCGGGCCGGGCGGGGGCGTGTCGGTGAACTCCAGGGCGGTGAGGGGCTCGGGGGTGAGTTGCTCGCCCCAGGCGCCGCTCTGCTTCGCGCGGTACACGAGGTAGCCCTTGATCTCCTTGTGGTACTTCGGGGGCTGCCAGGACAAACGCATCTTGCCAACGGCGGGGCGGCTAATCGCCGGTCCCTCCGGCGTCCCCGGGCGGGCCATGATGAGCTGGTAGAACTCGATGTCGCCGAGCATGCAGGAGGCGTAGCCGAGCTTGGTGCCGTCGGCGCTCATCTCCGGGTGGGCTTCAGTCCAGTAGGTCGAGTGCTTCAGCGACGAGTTGTGCGCGCCGAGGAGTTGCTGGGTCGGGCTGCCGAAGGCGATGACGCGGCGGAGGTAGCGGCCGCTGCTGGTGCAGTACCAGTTGTTGTCGGTCTCCCAGGTCTGGTGGTCGGAGCCGATCGGGGCGATGACGGTGAGTTCGCCGGTGTGGAAGTTGCGGATGGCGCAGCCGGCCATGACGGCGATCCATTCGCCGTTGGGGCTGTGGGCGCGATGGCCGGTGGTCTGGTCGAAGAGCTTGCGGACCTTGCCGTCGGTGGTGATGGTGTACTGCCCGGCGGGCTTCTGGCCCTCCCATTCAAACTCGATGGAGTAGTCGCCGCGCTTGTTGAACCACGTCTGGTGGACGAGGCCACCCGGGTCGAGCATGAGCCCGTCCAGGCAGTCGGGGTTCATGATCCACAGGTGGGAGTAGAGGGTGCCGTCGGGTTTGGCGAGCGTTTCGCGGACGAGGAGCTTCTTGCCGTCCTGGCTCATCGGCCAGAGGGAGATGTCGCCGTCGAAGCGGCGGCCCAGGTGCGTCTCGCCGGTGATGACGTTGCCCCACGCGAGGTCCCACAGGTCGGTCTTCTCGTGGCCGCGGTACTGGCGGAAGTAGAGGCGCGTCGGGTCCAGTCGGTCCCACTGGTTGGCCGAGGCGTAGAAGGCGCAGGGGCGATAGGCGCCGGTGGCCGTGTCCATCAAGATCGTGCCCTTGCCCAGTTGCCCGCCGAAGAGCGCCAGCAGCGAGCCGTCGGCGTTCCACGGGGACATCTCCATGTACTGGTGACGGGTGCTGCTGCCGGCCGAGCGGGCCATCATCCAGATTTCCGCACCGGTGCCGGTGTCCTTGAAGATCACGCGGTCGGGCTGAACCCAGCCGTCGGCTTGCCGGAGGAGGGCGTGGGGCTTGAAGGCGGTGCGCTGGGCAAGTTCCTGGAGGTTGTGGTACGGGTGGGGGACCTTCTCGGCGGCGACGACGGCCTGGATGTCGTTCAGGCGGCGGACGGCGACGTCGTCGAGGAGAATGACGCCCCTGGTGCGGATGAGTTGCCAGCCGACGGTCATGCGGTCGGCGCCGCTGTCGGGCACAGTGGCCTGCATCGTGACCGGCTGCCAGCCCTGCGTCGCGGGCTTGGTCTCGCTGAGCTTGCTGCCGCGCGTGCCGGCGAGGTTGAAGCGCATCACGAAGGGGTGGTCGCACTTGACCATGGCGCGGAGTTCATAGGTGGAGCCGGGCTGGACGGGCAACTCGCGGGTGTAGAAGACCGGGAACCAGTCCTTGTCGTCGGTCTTCTCGAGGCGCCCGGCGAACTTGCCCGAGACGTGCTCGGTGTCCGTGACGGAGCAGACGCCCTGGCCTTCCGTGGCGTGATAGGCGTACATGAACCCCGGCGGCGTCCCCTGCTCGGGGATACCCGCCTCGAAGTCCCCATTGGTCACAAGGCTGGGGTCGCGGAAGATGAGGTAGGCCCAGGTGTTCTCGTGGAAGCTCTGGGTCTCGTTCTTGGGCCACATGGAGTGGGGGAAGCCTTTGGCGACGACGGCGAACTTCGTGCGCCAGACGCACCCGCGCGGCGGGCCGCCCTTGAGGCCGAAGCCCTCCCACGGGAGGGCGATCTCGGCCGTCCAGCCGCCCGGGCGCATCTTCGTGACAGCCTGCCACGCGGGGTCCCACTTGAGGTGGTCATCGGGTGACGCGCCCGCCTGGGCGAAGCTGTCGGTCTGCACGCCGGCGGCGGTGAGGATGAGGTGGTAGTAGTCGCGGCTGACGAAGGACGGGGCGAAGAGGAACTCCACGCAGTCATCGCCCCAGGACTTCGGGTCATGCTCGCGGGGCTTCGCGTTGGGCATGACGCCGGGGGCCGTCGTCGTATCCACCGCGACGTAGAGCGCCTTGTCGTCCATCAGCAGGCGGAAGGCCGTCTGGTTCGGCGCGGCCTTGCCGCCGACGCCCAGTTCCATGACCGCGGGCGGGGCCGAGGCTTCGCGCCAGCACGGGTCGTCGAGGACGCCGTCCACGGCGGGGGCGGTGGCGGTCACGCGGCAGAGGTACTCGGGCTGCGCGAGGGCGCAGGTGCAGATGAGGAGGGCGGCGATGGAGGTGAGGCGCGGCATAGTGGTCTCCCTGGGTGCGCCGGCTTCCAGCCGGCACGTCGTTGGGGGCGACGGCGTCATCACGGCAACGGCTGCCGGCTGGAAGCCGGCGCTCCCAGGACGGC
>CAZZDO010000431.1:3136-4588 GCA_964653205.1 uncultured Armatimonadia bacterium
GCCGGGTCCATCGCGTGGCCCATCCATGGTGTCGGGAACATGCGCTTGGGCTCGGGGAGCACCGCGTAGGCCGAGTAGACCGACGTGGCCGGGCAGGTGCCGTCCACGAAACCGCATGAGATGAGCGTGGTGCACCTGGCGTGGCGGGCGAAGTTCACCGCGTCGAAGTAGGCCGAGACCTTGGCGATGTCCGGGTTCTTGTCGGGGATCAGGCGCGGCCAGCCGCAGGCGCGGTCCACGAGGCAGCCGGTGTGGTCGCACAGGGCCGGGACGTTGGCCGCGATGGCCGTGACCTTCGGTTCGAGGCCCGCGCAGATCAGCGACAGCGCCCCGCCCTGACTGGAGCCCGTGACGATGAGGTGTTCGCCGTCCCATTCGGGCCGGGACATCAGGTAGTCCATGAAGCGCGTGCAGCCGAGGAAGACGCGGCGGAAGTAGTACGTGTCGCGGCTCTCCTTGCCCTGGTGCGGATAGTTGCTCAACTCCGTCTTGCTCAGCTCGTCGTACTTCTCGCGCGGGAGGTCCAGCGGGTAGTTGTGGGCGTAGAGGGTCATCGCCAGGAAGCCCTGCGCCGCAAAGTGCGCCGGGGGCCCGTAGGGGGCGTAACCCGCGGCGGGGACCGTCAGGATGCCCGGGTGCTTGCCTTCGGCGGTCGGGACGCAGAGCCAGCCGTACTGGCGCGTGCCGTTGATGTTGGCGAAGCTGATGGCGTAGGTCGTCTGCTGGGCGGTGGACTTGTCGTCCATCTTCTGGAGCTGCACGTCGGCGGGGATCGCCCGCACGAGCGCCTTCTGCTCTTCCCACCAGGAAGTGAAGTCATCAGGCTCAACGCACGTGGGCTGGATCTTGTCCACATCAAAGCCCGCGCCGATGATGTTGCCGTACTGGGGCTTGACGCGGTACGGCGCGTCGGTGAGGCTCAGGCGCAGGATGCCCGGCTCGGGGAGGGTGCCCTTGATGACCGTCGGCTGCTCGCCAAGCTGGCCCTTGCCCGAGGCGATCTTCGCCGCGCCGTCGTTGGTGAGGACGTAGTTGAACTCGCCGGTCGTCACGGGCACGTCGTTGTTCTTGATCGTGACCGAGAAGACGGCCTCTTCGCCGCACTTGTAGAGGCCGTCGGGGTGGTCGAGCGTCCCGGTGATGGTGAAGTTGTCCTGGGCGTGGACGGCGACGGCGAGGGACAGCAGCAACAGCCACAACGCGAGACGCTTCATGGTGCAACTCCTGTGATTGGTTGACGGCGACCTACCCCGCCGCGCTACGCGCGGCACCCCTCCCCACGGGGGAGGGGAACGGCGAACGGCGTCCCACCCCCTGCCCCCTCCTGAGACCCTCCGGGTCTCCCGGGGGAGGGGGAACGGCCAAAGGCTCCTTACCCCAACCACTCAACCACTACTTCACCCCCAGCTTGTCCACCTTCAGCTTCTCCAGCGCCGCGGCGATTTCCGCTCG
>CAZZDO010000432.1:0-4576 GCA_964653205.1 uncultured Armatimonadia bacterium
CCTGCAACGCGATGTTGTGGACCGGCTCCGCGGGGGTCCCCCTGATCTCCAGCAGCGTCTCCAGGACCGGGACGATGAAGGTCGACTGTGCCGGGTCCTGGCCCAGCTTGGGGCGGTACGTCAGCGTCTTGTGGGCAGCATCGTAGCGCCAGCCGCCGGGCTGCATGATCTGCTGAGGCACGTTCTCCATCAGCTCCGGCTGGTTGAGTTGCACCCCTTCCTTCTTCTGGGCCAGATAGAACTCCGGCTGCCGCATCAGCAGCTCGTAGTGCGCTCCGACCTGCCGCACCTCGCTGATCCCGCAGCGGGTATGGGCCCAGATGTTGCGATAGACCAGTTCCAGCCCTTCGACCCCGATGAGCTGCGCGGCGTTGGCGTTGGCCGTGCGGTACCCGCGGCCGTCCGGGAGGAGTTCGAGGTCAGGCAGAAACCAAGGCATCTTGCCGTAGGCCCGGCGCGCCAGGTGACCGTCAGAGTAGAGTTGCCGCATCTCCGGGACGTCAACCGCCGCGGTCCAGCGGCCGCCCTCAGTCTCCGTCCAGCCCGAGACCGGTATGCCACCGTCAAGCGCCGCCGTTTCGCCTGGCGCCGAGCGGTAGATCACGTCGAAGCCATTGGTGCCGGAGTCCTGAGGCCCAAGCACAAACGGTTCGGAGAGGCGGTAGCACCCGCCGCGCAGTTCCACGACCAGGTGGCCGGTCATGTTGCGGTTGAGCGTGCGCACGAGGTCGCGCGCCGCGCGCAGTGTCGCCAGCGGCTGCTCCACCGTGCCCGGCTTGGAATCATCTCCGGTTGGGCCCACGTATATGGTCTGCTGAACGGGTCCGCTGCTCATTTCCTTTTCATGGTCCTTTGCTGGCGCGGGGGCGCCGGACTGTCACCGCAATGGGGTAAGCTACTCGCGGGCGATGGCGAAGAGTTCCTCCTGCAGGTCGTTGGGAACGCACGCCTGTTTCTCTCGCAGAACCTCCTGGGCCACGCGTTCGGCCCGTTCGGCAATGCCGGTCCGTTCGCCGGTGAGCCAGCGCGCCAGTTGGCCGGCCTCAAACAAGGTCTCACCCGGTGATGACCGCCGGCACCGGGCCGCGGTGTGGGGGTGCCCCAGGAAGCCCAGCCCCGCGTAGAGAGGATCGGTGACTACCTCACCCAGGGCCGCCAGAGCTTCCTCGAAGCCCTCGGCTTCGGTGGACTGGGTTAGCCCGCGGGCCCGCCCAATCAACTCATTGTCCAGCACGCTTTGGGCATGGTCGGCCAACTCCATGCCCGCCATGCAGCAGGTGGCGTGATGGACAAAGGTGGCCCCCGACAGGAAAGCCGCTACGAGGGCCATGCTGCGCTCGGCGACCGCCTGGGCATCGGGCCCGCGTGCTTCCGTGCACGCCAGGCTGTGGGTCACGAGGTCATAGTGTCGCCCCACTTGGACCGAGGCCGCGCACATGCGCAGCACGTCTGGCGACATGGTCACGGTGTCGCCCGTGCGCAGGTCGCAGGCGCCGCTATGACAGGAGAAGTCGTAGATGCTCCCCGGCGCTGCCGCCTGGGTCAGTACCAGGCCGGTCAACACCGTGGCCGTGCGTTGGGCTTGCGCGGCGAGGAAGTGCATGGGGCCAGTGGAGCCCAGCACCATATAGTCCCCGAGCGATACAGGCACCCCTGCCCGCGCCGCGTCGATGAGGACTTCGGCGCCTTCCTTCCCGATCTGCAATGGTGGCTCTGCGTTGGTGCCGGTCATGAACAGTGGCCTGGCCCGGAGGGCGGCCTCGCTTCCGGCCACCAGCGTCATCATGCGGACGATCTTGCGCAGGTCCTCGCGTCGGCCAGCCTGCAGCAGGAGGGGCTTGGTCGAGTAAGACAGGAGTACGGCGGCTACGACCGGGTACAGCGTGCCTTGTTCCAACTCCGGTGGCTCGACGACGTCAATGAGCACATCCACCTGGTCGAGGGCCTGGTGCAGTACGGTCGTGTCGATCAGGTCGTCCCAGGTGGCCGTGGCATACTGCCCGTCGGCGAACATTCGCAGAGCGGCACCCCCGGAGACGGTGTAGGTGTGCCGGCTATCGACAGGCAAGACACGCCCCCCCGGCCTGCGCTCGTGAAGCGTGTAGCCTCGGGTCACCGTGTCCAGCGCCCTCGCCACGTCAGAACCGGAGGGAAAGGCGCGGCCGGAGCGATGGTCACAGCGCACGCCAAGGTCGGCGAGGAGGCTCAACGCCTCGGGTGAGTCGATCCGCACTCCGAGGGTATCCGATATGCGCTGGGCACCCGTGCCGACGATCTCGAGCGCCTCGGCGCTCAGGGGCTCGGGCAGGCCCCCGAAGGTGGCATTGTCGGTCATGGCATTGCTCCTGCTGGACGGCTGGCCAGGCGGCTGCGCGCCTCGGGGCCTTCGCCTTCAGCCGACCACCGCTTCGGTTTCCTTCAGGGCGGCGGCGCAAGCTTCCAGGGTCGCGTGGACGTCCGCCTCGGTGTGCGCGTAACTCACAAACCAGTGGTGGCCGGGATGGAGGTACACCCCACGGGCACAGGCCTGCGCGAAGAACTCTTGCGTTGCGAGTTGGTTGCGCTCCGCCTCCTCGAGGCGGAATTGCAGGAAGGGCATGGGAGGATACCCGGTGACCTCCAGCGGCAGCCCGCTGCGGGCGGCCAGTTCACGCAGCCCGTCCTGCAGCAGACCCCCTAGACGCCAGAGATGCTCGATGACGGGTTCTCGTTCCAGTATGTCGAGTACGGCCAGCGCCGCTGCCATTTCCAGGGGGTTCGTGAAGAAAGTGGCCGAGAACAGGCCGCGCGTCCCGTCGCCCATGATCTCCCGCCGACCAACCAGCGCCGATATCGCGTAACCGTTGCCCATCGCTTTGCTGAACGTCGCCAGATCCGGTGTCACGCCCAGATATTCCTGCGCCCCGCCCGGGGCCATCCGGAAGCCGGAGCGGATCTCGTCCAGGATGAACACCGCGCCGTTCTCGTGGCACAGGTCCCGGACGCCCTCCAGGAAGCCCGGGGCGGGCGCCTCCGTCTCGAAGGGCATCATGATCACGCCGGCGATCTCGTCCCGGTTGTCGGCAAAGAGCCGCCGCACGGACTCGAGGTCATTGTATTGCAGTGACAGAGTGAGTTCCCGGACGGCCTGCGGGACGCCGGCATCGAAGCCCTCGAAGTTGGCCAGCGACCAGTCCGCCCAGCCGTGGTACCCGAACCGCACAATCTTGTCGCGGCCGGTGAAGATGCGCGCGGTGCGGACCGCGGCGGTGGTGGCATCCGTGCCAGTCTTCAGCAGGCGCACCATCTCGGCACAGGGGATGAGGCCGATCAGGCGCTCAGCCAGTTCGTTCTGCCGGGGGTTGGAGAGCAGCGTGCCAAAGCCTTCGCTCATCTGCGCGACCACGGCCTGATCCACTTCAGCCCACTGGTAGCCCAGCAGGATGGCGCCATACCCACACATCCAGTCAATGTACTCGTTGCCATCCACGTCCCAGCAGCGAGCCCCCCTGGCACGGGTGGCGTAGACCGGGTACCTGCCCGGCACAAACGGCACCCGCGCCTTGGTCACCCCGCCCGGTATCAGCCCGTGCGCGAGTTCGTAGAGGCGGTACGACTCCCGATAGCGGTCCATGACTGCGGGCTGGCTAGTAGCGTCCATACTCGTTGGCCACCTCCACCATTGCTCTGAGGTTGTCGAGCTTGGTTGTGGGCGGGACCTCGTCCCCCGTGCTCATGACGAATCCCCCTCCTGCCATACCTTCATCAAGGCATCGCCGCGCCTCCCGGCGGGCATCCTCAAGGTCGCCGTCCTGCAACACGAGGGGATCGAAGTTGCCGATCAGGCAGACCTGGCTCCCCACTCGCTGCTTGGCCTCGGCGAGCGTGAGGTCGCCCTCGTTCTGCTCGAAGGAGGCGATGAAGGCCGGCCCCGCGTCCACGAGCATGTCCAGGACCCGACCGATTCGGCCGAGGGTGTAGAAGCCCAGGCACTTGCCCGGCACGTCCCGCACCAGTTCACAGATGCGCGTGAGGTCCGGCAGGACCCACTCCTCGAACATTTTCGGACTCATGCCGGCGCCGGTCGCCCAGCAGATGTCATAGGTGTACACGTCGCCGCGGGACTCCAGGAACGACTGCACCTCACGGACCCGGTACTGGTGAGCGAGGTCCATCAGGGCATGCATGCGGTCGGGCATGTCCACTAGATCCAGCAGCACCCCCTCCATGCCCCGCATGAGACAGAGCCGCGCGAAGGTGCTGTTGTTGATGGTCCCCGCAACGCCATCGTCGCCCAGCAGGTCGCGGGCCTCGTCGAGTTCCTGGTGTTCGGGCAGGCCCGCCTCCGCCAGCTCGTCTTCCCAATACTGCGCCACGATGTCCCAGTCCCGAGGTGCCTTCACGAAGTACTCGCGCTGAAACCCGAGAGTCGGGTCGGCCGGGTCGAAGCCGATGCTATGGACCGCGCGCAGCGCACCTTTGCGGTTGTTGATGATGCGCTCATACGTGGTCTCAGTTCCGCTCTGGCCGATGACCCTCATATCCATGCCCCAGCGCACGTCGTAGTCCGAGTTGGGGCCGATGGAGATGGGCGGGC
>CAZZDO010000433.1:0-4565 GCA_964653205.1 uncultured Armatimonadia bacterium
GGTAGTAGCCTCGCAGCCGACGCCGCTGCCGCCCCCGCCGCCGGCGCCCGCGGCGCCGCCTCCGGCTCCCCCGCCAGCGGCGCCTGTAGCGGTGCCGCCACCGCCGCCGCCCACGGCCGCGACGCCCGCTGCGCCCGCAGCACCGGCCGCGCCGCCCGCGGCGCCTCCGGCAGCTCCACCGTCAACGCCCCCGGCGGTCGGGGCTACCGATGCCGACGAGGCGAACGACAGCCTCGACTAGGCGTGAACGGGGGGAAGAGACGACACGAGACGGGAGGCCCGCATGGGCCTCCCGTTGTCGCTACTCGTACTCCCGCGCCACCTCGATGAACGCCCGGATGTTCTCCTCCGGTACGCCCCGGCACAGCTCGACCAGCATGCTCGCGGCGCCCTCGGCGACCATCTCCCGGTAGCGGGCCTTGATGGCGTCGGGCGTGGACAGGAGCATCTCCGGGCTGGTCTTCATCTGCACCAGGAACGGGATGTGGAGGACCTCGCGGCAGTCGGTGATCGTGAGGTAGGGGTCAGTGCCCACGTCAATGTAGCACCAGCCGTGCTCCTGCAGGACGGCCAGGTGGGGCTTGCGGAGCAGTTCGGTGTGGATGGTCTGGCGGGTCGCGCCGAAGTGAGCGGCGATCTGCAGCATGTACTGTACGTCGAAGTCGTAGTAGCGGTTCGGGCCGAGAAGGCCACCGTAGTCGTCGGTGAAGCCGACTGTGTCCTGGGATGAGTGGTAGTCGGACGGCATCTGCCGGCTGGAAGCCGGCGCTCCTACGGCGAACGGCTGCCGGCTGGAAGCCGGCGCCCCTACGGCGGGCGCGCCTACGACCCAGGCGGCGAACTCGCGCTGCTGGATGCTGCTCTCGGTGAGGGTCTGCAGGAAGCCGTGGGCGAGGGCTGGCTGGTCAATGAGATCGAGCAGGAAGCCTTCGCCGCGCAGGAGGACGGCGGTGGTGAACGGGGCCTGGCTGCCGCCGGAGAAGCCGACGCTGACACTTTCGGGGGCATGGCCCTTCATCCAGTCGTAGAAGTCGAGGGCCTGGGGGAAGTAGCCGGCCTGGCTGATGTCGGTGGGGACGGTGAGCGCGGCGGCCTGCTCGATGCTGGCGATAGGATGACCGGGTGGCGCGGGGACTTGATCTTCGAAGACCTCAAAGGTCAGGCCGAAGACAGAGCCGGTGAGGTAGGTTGTGAAATCGGGCGCAAGGCCGCGGCGTAGAGGCAAACCGTAGCGCTCGTGAAGGATCTCCGGCCCGCGCAATTGGACTTCCATCTGCGCCGCGGGGTCGGTGTGGTACTCGCGCATCGTGACGCGGCAATACTCGCAGTAGACTTCGGGCGGCACAGCGACAGACCACGGGATTCGGGCCATACGGGGCTCCTGAGCGCTCTTTCTTGAGTTGTGTTGCACTTTCACAAGGTGGTTTCCGTAGGCAGGCCCACAGCACCTCCCGCCGCTTGATGCATATCACCGTGTGACATACGCCGAAGCTTCGGGCGGTTGACACCGCACTCGGGCAGCCGCTATACTGTGCCCGTCTTTGGCGTTGCGGAGAGGCGGGAGGCGCGCCTCTCCGATGGCCCACCCCCCGGCAGCTACCCCGCGGTGGCTGCTGTGACTGCGACCCGCACCCGCCCGGCCGGAACCCTCGGCCGCACTGCTGGAGACTCAGATGGCGCTCACCTACGGCCCCGTCGCCGTGATTACGGCTCTCGCCACGATTCTCGCAGTTGCATCACTGGTGATCGCCTGGATCGTCCGACCCCACGACCCGTACCCCGCAAAGCAGCAGACCTATGAATGCGGCATGGCTCCCATCGGCGAGGCCTGGGGGCAGTTCTATGTGCGCTACTACCTGATCGCCCTGGTGTTCGTCGTGTTCGACGTCGAGGCGATCTTCCTCTTCCCGTGGGCCACGATCTTCCGGCGCCTGAGCCTACCGGCGAACATGGGGATGTGGCCCGCCCTGGAGGCCGGGGTCTTCATCCTGATCCTGCTGGTCGGGCTGGCGTATGTCTGGCGGAAGGGGGACCTGGAATGGACCCGCTAGACTTCAACCCCGAAAAGCAGATCGCCGACATCAACCGCCGCATTGACGAGAAGCTCGAGCACCTGCGCGATGTGGACCTGTACAAGACGCTCAAGCTGGAGAAGCTCGAGCGCTACCGGGTGGATGAGCCGCTGCGCCGCGTAGCCCGACGCTATGACGAGCAGCCGCTCATGGTGCGGTTCTTCGGGCTCATGGACCACGTTTTCAACGTCGCGCGGGCGTGCTCGCTGTGGCCGATGCAGTTCGGCCTGGCCTGCTGCGCCATCGAGATGATGGCCACCAACGCCTCGCGCTACGATCTGGACCGGTTCGGGATCATCCCCCGGGCCACCCCGCGCCAGTCGGACCTGATGATCGTGGCGGGGACGCTGACGATGAAGATGGCGCCGGTGCTGGAGGAGCTGTACCACCAGATGCCCGAGCCGCGCTATGTGCTGGCGATGGGCAGTTGCGCGGTGTCGGGGGGCCGGTTCTACCAGCACGGCTATTCAGTGGTGAAGGGCGTGGACCGGGTGGTGCCGGTGGATGTGTACGTGCCCGGGTGCCCGCCGCGGCCCGAGCAGCTCATTGATGGGCTGCTGGCCATTCACAAGAAGATGCGGGGCGAGTCCGTCCGGCATCCGGGGCCGATTGAGGGGGAGAAGCAGGCCCTGGCCGGCTACCGCACGATCATAGCGCCCGACGAAGAGAGCTGACGTTCCGGCCAGACCAGCAGGAGAGCATCGCGTGTCTGAATCGCCGCCCCCACCGTCCTCCCAGAATGCGCCCGACGAGGCGCTGCAGGCCCGCCTGCAGCAGCTTCGCGACGAGTTCCCGGAGGCGCTCCTGGAGGAGCGCCTCTCTGAGGCGGAGATGGACTTCACCGTCGCGCCGGCCGCGCTGGCCGACTTCGTAGACGCTCTGCGCCGGCTGCTGTTGCCGCCGCAGCATGCCTTCTGTGATGCCTGCGGCGTCGAGCGCGCCGAGGGCATCGAGGCAGTCTACCGGCTGTCGCTGCTCATGGAGCCGCGCCGGGTGACGATCCGCACGCTGGTCCCGCGCAACAAGGCCCTGTTGCCGACCCTGACGCACCTCTACAAGGGCGCGCTGTGGGCCGAGCGGGAGCTGGCCGAGATGTTCGGGGTACACTTCGAGGGCCACCCGGACCTGCGGCACTTGCTGCTGCCGGAGGACTGGCAGGGCTATCCGCTGCGCAAGGACTATGAAGTCCCGCGGGCGCACCCGTACCTGGCGCCGGACCCGTTGCGGGAGGCCCCCGAGCG
Source organism: uncultured Armatimonadia bacterium (assembly GCA_964653205.1). Taxonomy (GTDB): domain Bacteria; phylum Armatimonadota; class Zipacnadia; order Zipacnadales; family UBA11051; genus JAJFUB01. The sequence continues at coordinate 3,314 of CAZZDO010000433.1, forward strand.
GGTGCTGGGAGCGGAAGCGGCGGCCGAGGACGCGAACAGCTAGGCGCGCACAGACCGAAACGACATGAGCGATCCCACCGTTGGGACAACTGACGAGCTGTTGGTCAACATGGGCCCCCAGCACCCCAGCACGCACGGGGTGTTGCGGGTGGCCCTGCGGCTCGATGGTGAGAAGGTGCTCGGAGCCGACCCGGACATCGGCTACCTGCACTCCTCGATGGAGAAGATCGCCGAGGCGCTCGACTACAAGCAATATGTGCCCTACGCCGACCGGTTCGACTACCTGAACGCGATGGGCAACGAGCTGTGCTACGTGAGGGCGGTCGAGCGGCTGGCCGGGATCACCGTCACGCCCCGCTGCGAGTACATTCGCGTCATCCTGGCCGAGCTGAACCGCCTCGCCAGCCACATGCTGTACTTCGCCGCCATCGGCATTGACCTGGGGGCGACCACGGTCTTCCTGTACACGTTCCGCGAGCGCGAACTGATCCTTGACCTGTTCGAGTGGATCTCCGGGCAGCGGCTGCTGTACCACTTCCTGCGCATCGGCGGGATGCGCAACGACCTGCCGGACGGCTGGACCGACAAGGTGCGGGAGCTGCTGGCGCTGTTGCCCGAGCGCTTCGAGGAATACGACGACCTGCTGACCCGCAACCGCATCTTCATCGGCCGCACGCGCGGCGTCGGGGTCATCTCGCCCGAGGAGGCCCTGGAGTACGGGATGAGCGGCCCGTGTCTGCGGGCCTGCGGCTTCCCGTATGACCTGCGGAAGCTGGACGGCTACAGCGTCTACCCCGAGCTGGACTTCAACGTGTGCGTCGAGGAGGGCGGAGACTGCTATGCCCGCCATCTCGTGCGCGTGGCGGAGTTGCGAGAGAGTGTGAAGATCATCGGGCAGGCGCTGGATAGGCTGCCCGAGGGCGATGTGAATGTCGCCGTGCCGCGCAAGCTCAAGCCCGAGGCGGGGGAAGTGTACGAGCGGGTGGAGTCGCCGCGCGGCGAGTTGGGCTGCTATCTCGTCTCCGACGGCAGCGACAAGCCGTGGCGGATGCACTGGCGCGCGCCGTCGTTCTACAACCTGTCGGCTCTGGACACGATGTGCACGGGCGGGTGGATGGCCGACATGGTCGCGGTGATTGCGAGCACGGATATTGTGCTGGGAGACGTGGACCGGTAGTCGCGGTCGGTGACCGCTCGTACAGCGGGGTTCGTCAAGACAGTCGCGGTCGGTGACCGCTCGTACACCGAACGC
>CAZZDO010000434.1:0-4536 GCA_964653205.1 uncultured Armatimonadia bacterium
GGGCCTTAGCCTGGAGGGGGCGCGGATCGAGCAGCGGGACCCCGAGGGGCAGTTGGAGTGGTCCATCGTGGCGCAGGGCGACCTGGAGTTCGACAAGGACAGTCAGGTCGTCACCGGGCGCGCCGTGAGCTTCGAGATGACCGACAAGTCCCGGATGCCGTACCTGCTGCAGGCGCCCGTCGTCCATGCCGACTACGCCGCCAAGATACTGACCTTCGACGAGGGCGTAACCGGCCGCATGGCCGACAGCTCCGCCAGCTTCCGGGTCAATCACGTGACCGTCAACTTCAGTACCCAGAAGCTGGTCGGGAGCGGCGGCGTGAGGTTCACCCACGGGCAGTACCTGGCGACCGCGCGCGAGATCGTCGTGGACCCGAAGGCCAAGAAGGTGCGCCTGCGCGGCGGCGTACGTTTCGAGCGGCGCGGCTAGCCGGTCCGGCCCGCCCCTAGCGAGGTGTTTGTGTTGCAGAGCAAGCTGCTGATCGTCATACTGGCTGGTGTCATGGTCGTCGCCGCGGCCGCGGGTGTGGCGCAACAGACCAAGCGGGCACAGAACGCCGTCGTGACGGCCCAGACCATGGAATACGACTGGGCCGCCAACACGGTGGAGTTCTCCGGGGGCACCAAGCTCGTGCTAACCGGGCAGCACGACGCCACCATGACGGCCCCGACGATGGCCGTGAAGCTCAGCGCGAAGGCCGATCGCGTGGTATCGGTCGTGGCCAACGGGCCGGTGCACTTCTCGCTGCTCACGCAGGCGGATGCCAACGGGACTCGGCGCCGGATCGTCGCCACCGCCAAGGGCCAGGCCGTCTACGCGGATGACACGGAGATTCTCAAGCTCACCGGGGGCGCGACGGCTGACCTCTTGCCCGCCGAAGGCGCCGCCGAGGGCGGCGAGGGCCTGGCGCGGGCCGAGGCGATCCACTTCACCGGCCAGACCATCACCGCGAATCTCAAGACCAGCAAGCTGACGGTTGACGACGCCAATCTGACCGTGGAAACCAGGGCGCAGTAGGCGCCCGGTCGAGGTGACGGCAGCCCGGGGCGGGCCGCGGAAGAGCGGGCGGCCCTTAGCGTCCGCCCGCAGTGAGGGAACATGTCTCTAGTCGCTGAAGGTCTGGTCAAATCGTACGGGGCCCGCCGGGTCGTGGACGGCGTCAGCGTCTCGGTCAACCGGGGCGAGATCGTCGGGCTGCTGGGCCCCAACGGGGCCGGGAAGACCACCAGCTTCTACATGATGGTCGGCCTCATCCAGAGCGAGAGCGGCCGCGTGCTGCTGGACGGTCGTGATCTGGCGGGCCTCCCGATGCACCAGCGTTGCCGGGCGGGGCTGGGCTATCTGGCCCAGGAGCCGTCCGTCTTCCGCAAGCTGAGTGTGCGCGACAATCTGATGTTGATCCTGGAGATGCAGCCGCTGACGCGGCCGCAGCGGCGCGAGCGCGCGGACGCACTCATGGAGCGACTCGGTCTGACGCACCTGGCCAACCGGGCCGGCGTGCTGCTATCGGGGGGCGAGCGGCGGCGGGTGGAGATCGCCCGCTCGCTGTGCACCAACCCCTCCTTCATCCTCCTGGACGAGCCTTTCACCGGGGTGGACCCCATCGCCATCGAGGAGATCCAGTCCATCGTCACGCACTTGAAGGACGACAACATCGGCATCCTGATCACCGACCACAATGTGCGCGAGACCCTCGGCATTACCGAGCGCGCGTACATCATCTTCGAGGGCAAGATCCGCGTCGAAGGGCTCTCGTCCGACATCCCCAATGATCCCCTGGCCCGGAAGTACTACCTGGGCGAGAAGTTCAGAATGTAGCCTCTGCCCATGCGTCTGCTCGACCGCTATATTCTCAAGGAGTTCCTCGGCCCCTTCCTCTTCGGCATGGGGGCCTTTATCGTGGTTGTGGTCGGCGTGCAGATGGCCCCCATCCTGCTCAAGCTCCTGGTCCGCGACCACTTCCCCCCGTCCGTTGTGGGCCTCATTTTCATTCTGCGTCTGCCGCAGGTGCTGGTGTACTGCTTCCCGATGGCGACGGTGTTCGGGGCCCTGATGGCGATGTCGAACATGTCCGGCAACGGTGAGATCATCGCGGTACGCGCCGGGGGCGCGAGCGTCCCGCGGGTGGCGCTCCCGATCATGTGCACCGCCGCACTGATCTCTGTGATCAACTTCGGCTTCAATGAGGGCCTGGTTCCGCTCTCGCTGGACCGCGCCTTCGCTCTGCAGAACGAGTACGCCCGGAAGTTGCGGCCCATCGAGAACCTGCTGTTCGCCATTCCTCCCGTGAAGCCGCAGCGCGTCGTCTATGCCCGATCCTTCGACCCCCGCCGCATGGCGCTCGAGGGCGTCGTCATCATGGAGTTGCGCAACGGCGAGCTGTGGCAAACGCTCAAGGCGAGTGAGGCGGTGTGGAAGAACGGCACCTGGTTGCTGCGCGACGTGGAGTTCAAGCGCCTGGACGCCTCCGGCCGGGAGACCAGCGTGCACTTCAACGTGCGCGCACATGATTTGGGCAAGACCCCAGACAAGCTGGCGAAGCACCCCAAGAGTCTCGATGACATGAGCCTGGCGGAACTGCGCGAGGAGTTGGGCATGCGTCGCCGGGTCGGGCTGCCGTACCGGCCCAATCAGGTTCAGGTGGTGCAGTACATCCACATGCACTGGGCGCTGCCCTGGCTGCCGACGTTCTTTGCCTTCATCGGCATTCCCCTGGGCTTGCGTCCAGCGCGGGCCACCTCCGGCATTGGCATGGGGCTGTCGCTGGTGATCGCCCTGTCCTACTATCTCATGTTCTACTCTCTGGTCCTGATCGGGCAGCAGGGCGCGATCAACACTGTGTTGGCCGCCTGGCTGCCCAACGGTGTGCTGCTGGTGGCCGGAGCGGTGCTGTTCGCCCGGGCGCATTAGCCCGGCGCCCTGTGGGCGGGCAGGTGTCCGCCCGCCCGGTCGCGAAATGCCAGGCGGTCCCTCCCTATGTCCACGTTTGGCTGGTTCGCAGTTGTCATTCTCCCGGTGCTGGGCGGCCTGATCGCCTGGGCCGGGGACGTCATCGGCTATCGCCTCGGCAAGAGCCGCCGCAGCCTCTTTGGGCTGCGCCCCCGGACGACCGCCCGTCTGATCGGCATCGTGGTCGGGGTGGCCCTGCCGCTCATCGGCGTCGGCGTCGCCTTGCTGGGCAGTTCCGAGGCTCGCGATGCACTCTTCCACCTTGACGAGCTGCGGCAGCGACAGGCGGACCTGACCGCGCAGAACCAGGAGTTGGAGGCCCGGCAAGCGCGCACCCTCAGACAGGCCGAGGAGAGTGAACAGCGCGCGCGTGACCTGCGGGCGGACCTGTACACGACCCGGCACAGCCTCAGCGAAACCCGGTTCCGGGTCGTCGCGGCGAGTCGCGAACTGGGCCGCGCCCAGCAGGAGGTGCGCCGGGCCTCGGGCAACGCCGAACGGTTGCGGGCCATCGCCGAGCGGCTGCAGCGCGCGCTGACCCCCCTCCAGAAGAAAGCAGCGGACTTGCAGCGCCACCTGGACGACCTGCAGGTGCAGCTACAGGACAAGACCGCGGCGCTGGTTGAGAAGGCCAACGAGCTGACCACCCGTGAGGCGGAGTTGCACCGCAAGGAAGCCGACATCGAGACGCTCAAGCGCAACTTCCTCGAAGCGGTCGAACTCATCAACAGCCCGGTGCAACTGGAAACCGGGCATGAGTTGGTGCGGACCCCCCTGGAGGTCGGGCGCACGCTCGAGGACACCGAGGACCGGCTGCTGAAGGTTCTGCTGACCGCCAGCCGTGTGGGCGAAAAGTGGGGCGCTGAGCCGGGGCCGAACGGCCTGGCCGTGCGCCTCCTCCGACCCCTGCCTCCGGACTTCGCTTCCGAGCAGGGACTGCCCCGGGAGGCGGACATTGTGCGTGCCTTCGCCCGCCAGTTGCAGGCCGGCGGGACGGGCACGTTCGTCATCGGCGTGCGCGTCGCGCGGCGCATGTACGAGGCCGAGCGGGCGCCCGTCGGCGTCGAGTTGTGGCCCCCGCGGCCCCGCTCGGTGCCGTATGTGCGGGTCTTCTTCGAGAACCAGGTCATCTACCAGACCGAGATTGACGGCTCCGACGGGCGCGAGGCCGTCTTCACGCAGCTATACAATCTCGTCACGAAGATCGTTCGGCGGGAGGCGAAGGAGAGCGGGTTGCTGCCCAATCCGGAGACGGGCGAGTATGGCGCCGCGAACTTCGGGCAGCTCTTCGAGGCCATGGACGCCATCGCCGCCCACAAGGGGCCGGTGCTCGTGCAGGTGGTGGCCGCGGCGGACACCTACATCACCGATCCGCTACTGATCCGCATTGAGGTGGGGAAGGGGGCGAAGACGACGGGTGACAAGGAGCGTTCTGGCGGTTGACCCCGGGCGTGACAAGTGCGGGCTGGCCCTCGTCACCGACGAGGGCGTTCGTTTTCGCGCCATTGTGCCGACCGCCGAGGTCGGGCTGACGTGCCGCTACCTGCTGCAACAACATGCCGGGGCGCAGACGATTGTGGGGGAGG
>CAZZDO010000435.1:0-4536 GCA_964653205.1 uncultured Armatimonadia bacterium
GTCCCACCATGCCCGCCACCGCCACGGGACTACCGTTCACCAGCGCGACCGGCTCCAGCGCATCCGCGACGAGCCCGGCGCGCATCGCCGGCGACGGCAGCACGCCCAGATCACGCGTCACGGCATGCGGCAGCACTTCAAGGCTCTGCTTCTGCCCCTTGGCCGTGTCCACCCGCACGCCGAACCCGCGCAGGAACTCATTCTCGGCCGTGCGCGCACCTGAGTCCATACTCGCGACGTAGACGAGGCCGCCGCCCTTGCGCACGAAGTCCCCGATGTCCACTCCCGCCTGTCCCGCCAGCGTGGCCTCACTGCCCAGCACCATCGCCGCCGGCCGTCGGTCAAGCTGGCCGGGCTGATGGACCTTCAGCCACCAGAGGTCGTAGGTGGGCTGCAGGGCGGTATAGGCCGCCTTGACCGTCGCCGCCAGCCGGCCCTCAGCCGGCAGGTCCAGCACCAGCGCCGGCCGGTCCGCGCCCCACGCGCCCCCGAGCGCCACCAGGCACAGCGCCGGCGCCACCAACGACATCAACAGCCTACGTCGTCTCATGCAAGCTTCCTCACGCCTGGTTCAGGCTCACCGGCTGCTGCGTGCGTAGCGACTCATGGATCGCCTGGCAGATCTCGACCGCCGCCCGGGCGTCCTCCGGGCTGATCATCGGCTCCTGCCCATTTTGCACGCAATCGGCGAAATGTTCAAGTTGGGTGCGCAGGGCCCCGTACTGCAGGTGGTTCATGATCGGCCCATAGGCAATGTCCGGCCGCCGTGCCCGGTCTGTCCCGGCCACTTCCAGCGACTCGTCGCCCACGCGTACCGCCACCCGCCCCGCAGTGCCCACGACTTCCAGCCGGGCGTCCAGCGTGTTCGGCACGCCCTCGGGCACGATCCAGCACGTCTCCAGGCAGCCGACCGCGCCGTTGGCGTACTTGAGCACCGTGAAGATGCTGTCCTCACAGCCCAGGTCGGTCAGCACCTTGCTGGCGCTCTCGGCGTAGACGCGCACGACCTCGCTGCCGCAGAACCACCGCATCAGGTCCAGATCGTGCGACCCCAGGAAGAACGCCACCGACGTGCGCGAGCCGATGCGCCGGCCGGAGGACACGACATTGTTGCGCCGTCCGAACACCTGCACGACGTCCCCCACCTCGCCCGCGTCAAGGGCCTGCTTGGCGACCTGGTAGCGCGGGTCGAAGCGCACCACATGTCCGACCATCAGCGTGACGCCATTGTTCCGGCACGCGGCAATGATCGTGTCGGCGTCGGCCACGGACGTGGCCAGGGGCTTTTCGAGCAGGATGTGCTTCCCCGCCTCCGCCGCGGCCACACAGGGCGCGACATGGAGCTGATCGTCGGTGCAGATGCTCACGAGGTCGAGCCCGGGCAGGGCCAGCAGCTCCTCCAGCGAGCCGCACGCCCGGCAACTCAGCGCCCCGGCCACATGGTTCGTGCGCTCCGGCACGATGTCGTAGACGCCAAGGAGGTCGGTCTGAGGCAACTCGTACCAGATCCGCGCATGCCGCTCCCCCATCATGCCCAGTCCGATGACAGCCGCGTTCAGTTCGTCACACATGATAGCCTCCGTAGCGGCGCGATTCATCGCGCCTGCGCTGACTGGCGCCTTCACGGCGCGATGAATCGCGCCACTACATCACAAACCCCGCCAGCAGCTTGCCCACATTCTCGATCCCCGCCACCGTCGTCACTTCGCACCCGTGCGTGTTTTCGGTCGCGAAGCCCACGCACCCGGCGCGGCCGATGTACCCGTACTTCACCGCCATGCTCGTGTCGCTGCCGAACGACCGCACCACGATCTCCTGCTGCCCCAGCTCCAGCCGCTCCGCCGTCTGCTGCAACTGTCGGCACAGCCCCGGGTGGTAGACGAACATCGCGTCCTTCATCAGGATGACCGGCCGCTCGTCCAGCACGGTCGGGTACTCCTCGGCCACGGGCGCGATCTCGCTGGCGATGACCGTGTTGATCGTCCGGTCGGCGATCAGGCTGCGGATGACGTAGGCCCCCCCGGAGATGCCGATCTCCTCGCTGCTGGTGGCGGCGAAGTACACGTCCAGCGGCGGCGGGCTGCCGCTGGCCCTGATCTCCCGCATCGCCAGAAACAGCGTCACCAGCGCCGCCTTGTCATCCAGGCCATAGCCGGCGACGAACTTGTCCCGCAAGTACAGCGGCTGCTTGCGCAGGCGGGAGATGCACCCGAGGCTGCCCACCGCAACGCCCTTCTCGGCCAGCTCCGCCTTGCTGAGCTTGCAGTCCAGGTAGCACGTCTCCCAGTCCAGCGGCTTCTCGTGCTTGGCCTTGTGGATGCGCGAGGACAGGTGGCTGCTGTGGGTGCTGCCGACGGACAGGATGCCGGCCAGCCACTCATCGCCCAGCACGTCATACGGGCCCTCGCCATAGCGCCACGGCACCGTCCCGCCCAGCGGCTCCAGCCACAGCTTGCCGTCCTCGTCCACCTTCCGCACCATCGTCGAAATCTCGTCCTTGTGGGCCATGAGCAGCGTGGCATCCTCGGACGAGGCCCCGGCGATCTTGCCGATGACATTGCTATGCGGGTCGCGCCAGACCTCGTCGCAGTACTCGCCGAAGCGGCGCAGGCAGATCTCCTCGACCTCCTCCTCCCGCCCACAGGGGGAGTGGGTCACCAGGATCTCGTCGAGAAGCTCTCTCGTGTCCTCGTTCATGCCCTTGTCCTCGTGTCATTCGAGCCAGTGGACGGCGAATCCCCCAACCACTCAACCACACAACCACGAACCACTGACCACTCGCCCCTACAATTCCACCGCCCGCCCCGTCTCCGCCGACTCCACCATCGCCACCAGCGCCTTCGTGATCGCCAGCCCGTCCTCGCCCGTGATTAGCGGCGTCTGTCCCTTCAGACAGCAATTCACGAAGTGCTGGAAGGCCTGGTAGACGAAGCCCACCGGCACCCCCATGACCTCGCCGTACAGAATGCCCTTGTCCGACTGCTTCGCGTTGGTCGCAAACTGGTACAACGGCAGCGCCGGGTCAATGTTCACATACCCGTCGGTGCAGATCAGCTCGAACTTGCTGTCCACCAGGTAGGGCATGGACTCGGGCATGATCCAGCAGCTCTCGAAGTTGCCCACGCACCCATTCGCGAACTCCACTGTCGCCTGGTAGAAGTCCGGGGTGTCAATCCCGATGCTCCGCAGCTTCACCGACCGGCAGACGGCATTCACCCGCTTCGCCTCGGACTGGAAGTACCACCGGGCGATGTCGTAGCGGTGGCAGATCAGCCAGAAGGGCAGGCGGGTGTTCGCCGACCACGAGAGCATCTTCGTGGGCACGTAGAGCGTGTTGTTCAGCCGCGCGTAGCAGTACAGCGGGTCGCCCAGGTCGCCGCGCACGAGCGCGTCCTTCGTCTGGGCGAAGGCGTGCATCCAGCGGTTGGACCAGTTGACCATGAGCTGCTTGCCGGAGGCCTGCTGCGCGGCGAGAATGACCTCGGCGTCGGCGACGGAGGTCGCCATGGGCTTCTCGAGCAGCACATGCTTCCCGGCGGCGAACGCCGCCTCGGCCACCTCACGGTGCAGGTGGTCGGGCAGCACCAGCGACACGGCCTCGATCTCGTCGCAGGCGAAGAGATCGCGGTAGTTGGTGAAGACGTGCTTCGCGCCGAACTTCAGGCCGATGGCCCGCGCACGCTCCTCGTTCAGATCACAGACAGCCACGAGCGTCGCGTTCGGCGCGGTCGCCGCGCACTGGGCGTGGCTCTCGCCCTGCACGCCCACGCCGACGACGCCGTACTTCAAGTTCCCGGGGGCAAAGGCCTCAGTCATGCGAATCACCTGCAGGCATTGATGAGCGCCAGTTCCCGATGGCCGGCCCGTTTCCCTGCCTGCGAATCACGCGGGGCAGGCATCACTGCCTGCCCCGAGGGCTCTCTCGCGGCCGCGCCGCTAGGGTGCCCAGCGGATGCTCCCATTGGAGACCGACCCAACCATGCTCTGGTACGAGTACCATTTCGCATGGCCGTCCATGAGCGCGAAGTTGGCCCCGTCGTTGTGGCGGGGGTCAATGCAGCCGAGGTTGGTGATGCTCTGGCCCGTCGGGCAGCGGCCGGGCGTGCCCCACCGGAAATACGGCCCGGTGTACGCGGTGTCGCCCATCAGGACCGTCTGCGAGGGGAGCGTGAAGGCGGCCAGAGACGGCCCGGGGGTGATGCCCCCGTCAATGTTCCAGCCGTAGCGCAACCCGCGCCCGCTGGGGCAGTAGCGGCACTGCGTGTTCTTGACGTACGGCTCGATCTTGTCCCACTGGCACATGTCGCTGACGCTGCCAGTCCCGTCGCCACCGACCCCCGGGGCGTTGCAGTGCGTGCCGTGCCGCGGGATGCGCTCGTCATAGTCCTGCGCGTACTGCATGACGGCCAGGATGAGCTGCTTGACGTTGGCCAGACAGCTCGTCTGCCGCGCCTTCTCGCGGGCCTTGGCGAACACGGGGAAGAGGATCGCTGCCAGGATGGCAATGATCGCGATGACGACCAGCAACTCAATCAG
>CAZZDO010000436.1:0-4532 GCA_964653205.1 uncultured Armatimonadia bacterium
GTCGAGGCCGAAGTGGCCCCGCCACAGGTCCATGTCGGCCGCCCACGGGAGATTACCCACACCCCAATGGCCGCTGCCCCAGGCATACGGCTGCGGGCCAGGGACCTCAAAGCCCCCGTTGCGCAGGTAGTTGCGGTTCACGTCCCGCGCAGTGGCCTTGAAGCCGCGGAGGCGGAACGTGACCGGCCCCGGGGCCGAGCCCCACATCGAGAACCGGAAGCGTTCGACCTTGTCCCAGCCCGTCGGGGCGTCCTCGGTGCCGAAGTCATCGAGATCCCAGGTCACCCGGGACCACTTGTCCGACAGCGCCGCACCGGTGATGCGCGCGTACCAGCCGCCCGGGGTGCCGAAGTAGATGCCGAATGTCCCGGCCCGCTCGGCGTGCTCGACGCTCAGCTCCAGGCTGACGGAGCCTACGGAGGAGAGGTCCAGTGGCCCCACGTAGTCCCAGCACAAGCGGTCCATGGCGGCCCTGTACTCGCCCCTGAGCACGAGGCACGCGCTGCCGTCGGGCAGCTTCTCCACCTGTGCAGGGGGCGAGCCGAACTGCGGCTGCCAGGCCTTCTGGGCGGCATCGGCATCGGGGAAGCTGCAGAGGTCGGGCACGTCGGCCCAGGCGGAAGCGGCCATGGCCAGCACCATCGCGAGCGAGAGCGTGGTCTTCATGCCGGCCGGTTCCCCGCCTACCGGCGCCGCACCTGCGCCGGTGCCGGCAGGATGCCGGCGCTCCCACGGCCCCATGCGGCAGGTTGCCGGGCAAGCGCCGACGAAAGGCCAAGCACTCGTCGCCCGCCATCGTCCCGGAGGAACTCGCCATGCCCGACCAGCGCCTTCACCTGATCTGCAACGCCCATCTCGATCCCGTCTGGCTGTGGGAATGGGAGGAGGGGGCCGCCGAGGCGATCTCGACCTTTCGCGTGGCCGCCGACCTGTGCGAGGCCTACAAGGGCTTCATCTTCAACCACAATGAGGTCATCCTCTATGAGTGGGTCGAGGAGTACGAGCCTGTGCTCTTTAGGCGCATCCAGAAGCTGGTGCGGCAGGGCAAGTGGCACATCATGGGCGGGTGGTTCCTGCAGCCGGACTGCAACATGCCTAGCGGCGAGTCGTTCGTGCGGCAGGCGCTGTACGGGCGGCGGTACTTCGCCGAGAAGTTCGGCGTGCGGCCCACCACGGCCCTGAACTTCGACCCTTTCGGCCACAGCGTCGGTCTCCCACAGATCCTGGCGAAGTCCGGCTATGACTCGTACCTGTTCTGCCGGCCCGGCCAGGGCGACTGCCCCCTGCCGGCCGACCGCTTCGAATGGGTCGGCTGCGACGGCTCCACTGTCCGCGCCGTGCGGATGGTCCACTACAACTCCCCGCTGGGTAAGGCGCGGGAGAAGGTCGAGGGCATGGCCCAGGCCATGACCGAGGGGGCCCCGAACATGCCCATCCCGTGGGGCGTGGGCGACCACGGCGGCGGGCCGTCACGGGGTGATGTCGTGGACCTGCAGGCCCTCATCAAGCAACGGCCGGAACTGAACATCGTCCACTCCACCCCCGAGGCGTACTTCGCCGATCTCGTGGCGTCCGCCGAGAAGCTCCCGCGCCACCAGGGCGACCTGAATCCCTGGGCCGTGGGCTGCTACACCTCGCAGGTGCGCATCAAGCAGTTGCACCGGCGGCTGGAGAACGACCTGTACGCCCTGGAGAAGATGGCGACCGCGGCGTGGCAAGCCAAGCTCATGGACTACCCGGCGGAAGAGATGCGGCCGGCCCTGCGCGACCTGCTCGTCAGCGAGTTCCACGACATCCTGCCCGGCTCGTCGCAGCAGGAAGTCGAGGAGATGTCCCTGCGAGTGCTGAGCCACGGGATCGAGATTGTCTCACGCCTGAAGGCCCGCGCCTTCTTCGCACTGGCAGCCGGCCAGCCGCCAGCCAGGGAGGGCGAGATCCCGATCATGGTCTACAACCCGCACCCGTTCCCGGTGCGAACCACGGTCGAATGCGAGTTCCAGTTGGCCGACCAGAACTGGCAAGATGCCTTCACGCTGCCGGTTGTGTATCGGGGCAACAAACCCCTGCCGTCCCAACCCGAGAAGGAGCACAGCAACCTCAACCTCGACTGGCGCAAGCGCGTGGTCTTCGATGCGCTGCTGCAGCCTTCGCAGATGAACCGCTTCGACTGCCGGCTGCAGGTCCTGCCGGCCAAGCCCTCACCGGGCAACTACCAGCGCGGGGACAACCTGGTCGTCAAGACCGAGGAACTCGAGGTGCACATCAACACGCAGACCGGGCTGATGGACCGCTACCGCGTTCGCGGCGTGGATGCAGTGGCGGCCGGGGCGTGCGAACCGCTGGTGATGCAGGATGACGAGGACCCGTGGGGCATGAGGGTGCATGGCTTCCGCAAGCAGGCCGGCAGGTTCAAGCTGCTCTCCCCGCGCGAGGCCGCACGCTTCGCGGGAGTGAGCGCGAAGGAACTGGCGCCGGTGCGCGTGGTCGAGGACGGCGAGGTGCGCGTGGTCATCGAGGCCCTCCTGGGCTACCGCAACTCGTTCATCTGTCAGCGCTACAAGATCCCGAAGTCGGGAACTGAGGTAGAGATCGAGACGCGGATGCAGTGGGCCGAGAAGGACCAACTCGTGAAGCTGCAGGTGCCGGTTGCGGGTTCGGGGCCAAACCCGCCTGCGCGCTACCTCGGCCAGACCGCCTTCGGCATCACCGAGCTTCCGAACAACGGCGACGAGGCTGTGGCGCAGAAGTGGGTCGCCGTCGTGGGGAACGGGCAGGCTTTCACCGTCATCAACAACGGCGTCTACGGCTCAAGTTGTGACGGCGGCGTGCTCCGGCTGACGCTGCTGCGCTCGCCGGCGTACTCGGGGCATCCCATCGGCGACCGCCCCATCGTGCCGCAGGACCGCTTCACCCCGCGCATTGACCAGGGAGAGCGGCTGTTCCACTTCTGGCTTAACGCCGGGCCGGTCGAGGAGCGACTTGAGGCCGTGGACCGCGAGGCCATCGCCCACAACGAGCGCCCCATGGCGCTGTCCTTCTTCCCGTCGGGGGCCGGTGAGAAGTGTGGAGCGTTCGCCATGCTGAGCGATGATGTGATCCAGATGTCGGCCCTCAAGCGGAGCGAGGACGGCAAGCGTCTCATCGTGCGCCTCGTCGAACCCACCGGCCAGAAGCGCGCGACGACCCTGAGCATTCCCTCGCTGCAGCTCAGGGCCAGGCTGCGCTTTACGCCCTTCGAAGTCAAGACGCTGGCGGTGGATCCCAAGTCCGGCTTCTGGAGCGAGACGAACCTGATGGAGGAGGAGGCGTGAGATACGCCTATCCGGAGTACACTGCTGCCATCACCCCGGAGATGATGGCCGAGGCGCGGCAGATTGCCGTGCGGCTGCTGGACGAGGTCGGCTTCGTCGTCGAGCACGCGCGGTTCCTCGACCAACTGCGCGATAGGACGGGCCTGCGGCTGCAGGGCAAGCGCGTGCACTTCGACCCGAGCCTGACCAACGCGTACCTGGACCGGTATGTGGCGGGCTTGCGGCAGTCGCTCCTGGCGAGAAAGGCTGCGCGGACGGCAGCGACGCAGGGAGAGGAACTGGCGTTGGGCCGCGTGGGGCGGGACATCCTGGACCGCCCGCCGGACACGCCATTAGCCGGTCCAGGATGTCCCGGCCCACGCGACGACGACTGGACCCTCGCCATCGCCGGCTACTCCATGGCCATTCTCGACCCGCGCACGGATGAGGTCCGCGAAGCAACCTGCGACGACCTGCGCGACTGCATCAAGCTCGCGCGGTCCTTCGGCGTCGGCGGCATGTACCCCCTCATGCCCCAGGATGTGCCGCCGCTCATGCGAGCCCTGGCGTGCTTCCGGATCTGCTGGGAGAGTGCCGACAACATCGAGCCGTACGACTACCAGCAGCCCGAGCAGATCCCGTTTCTGATCGAGATGCACCAGGTCATGGGCAAGCCGATGGACATCATGCTCACGGTGCCCACGGCGATGACGCTGGACCCCAGGGACCTTGACGTCTTCCTGTCGGTGTATCCGCTCTGGAAGGCCGCCCGCCGGAGACCGGCGGGCCTACGCGGCGAGGATGTTGACTTCAACTGGCGCATTCTTGACTACGGCATGGTCGGGATCATGAAGCCATGCAGCGCCATCGGCTGCGCGACGATGCAACTGGCGGAGTCGCTGGCCGTGCACATCCTCCTGAAGCTGTTCGACCCGGAGATCGACGTCCCACTCATCATCACCGCCGGCCAGCCGACCGACATGCGCCACGCGTGTTGGGCGTTTGGCTCGCCGCGGCGGCATGCGTTCTCGTATCTGAACACACGGCTGGCGCCGGCGCTGTGCGGGCTCGAGCCGGAGGAGTTCGTCGAGTCAGGCGTGTTGCTGGAGACAAGCTCGCCGGCCGTGGATGAGCAGGCGGCGCTGGAGAAGATAGCGGCGGGGTTGCTGGGGGCGATGCAGGGGGCGCGACACTTTGGCTATGCCGGCGTGCTATGCGTGGACGATGTCTTCAGCCCCACGC
>CAZZDO010000437.1:0-4478 GCA_964653205.1 uncultured Armatimonadia bacterium
GTGAAGTGCTACCAGGGCAGTGACGAAGTCACCAATGTGCCCATCACCCTCACCTCGGCGGACGCCGCCGTCGTGTCGGTGAACCAGAACGGCACTGGCAGCCCCAACGGCACGATCTACGGCGTCCAGGAGACCACCGACGGGCCGGTGACCATCAAGGCCACCCAGCCGTACACCGGCGCCGAAGGGACGCTGGATGTGACGGTCACGGCTCTGGGCGACATCAACGTCCACATTGACTAGCCGCGCGGCATCGCATCGCAGAACCACACACGGGGCCGGCAGCGATGCCGGCCCCGTTGCTGTGCCACAGGTCCCATGCCCGGTCGCTCAGGCGTCTCGCCACGGCGCCTCGGTGGCGATGACTTGCCCCGCCTCCCAGGCGCTGATGAGCACCTTCGGCTGCCCGATCTCGTCTGTCTCCAACTCCGCCAGGCGCACCTCATGGCCCGGCGATGCCGGCTGGTGGCGGGCGAACACGAGGCAGGTCTTCACCGTCGTGCGGCTGACGCGGAACACGGAGCGCGGCAGGCCGATCACCGCCTCCATCTGCACCGTCCGCAGCATCTCCTCGCGCTGCGGCCGCCAGCGGCGGTTCGCCAGGAAGCCCTCCGGGAGCACCATCGCCAGCAGCCCGCCGGGGCGCAGGAGCCGGAGGGAGCGCTCCAGGAACCACAGCTCCCGGGGGAAGGACGTCGGGGTGCGCCGTCCCAGCCGCCACCAGCGATAGGACAGCATCAGGTCAGGGAGCAGGGCCCCGTCCGGGCTGCCACCGAACGGCGGGTTGCCGACGGCCACGTCGAAGCCGCCACCCATCGCCCCGAGCAGGCCGTCGGCGACGCCCAGATGGGGCCGTTCGGGCGGCGGGAAGGCTTCCTGCCAGACGGGCAGCAGCCGCGGGTCCACGTCCAGGCCGTAGATGCGCCCGGGCGCGAAGCCATGCCCCAGCGCCCCGGCCAGGAAGGCCCCCTCGCCGCAGGAGAGATCCACCAGCCGCCCACGCGCCACGTCCGGCTCCAGCCACGCGAGCACGGCGAAGGCGAGGTCCACGACCTCGGGGGGAGTGAAGAATTGTCCGAGCGGGCGAGATTGGAGCATGGGTCGTTCGCGTAGGTGCGCCGGTCCTCCGGCGCACGGCGTCCGGTGCCCGCCGGAGGACCGGCGGGCCGACGCGGCTACGGCAGGAAGTTGTACATCCGCATGTGCAGGAAGATGCCCAGGATTCCCCAGACCGCCCCGGCCAGGAACTCGCCCAGGATCAGCCCCATGAAGAACATCGAGGCCGGGCGGAAAGCGCCCATGCCGCCGTAGCGCAGCACCAGCGACTTGAGCAGCCAGCTCACGAAGATCGAGGGAGCGAACAGGGCCATGGACCAGCTCCCGGACACGGCGAAGCCGGCCGGGTGCAGCGGCCACCAGGCGAAGTTCGTGCGCATCGCCGCCAGTGCTACTGTGAACAGGAAGCCCACCGGCAGGGCAATGGTCGAGTACCAGTTCGTCGTCCCCGGGCTTTCCAGCCACGATTGCAGGCGCGAGAAGGCCTCCTGGCCCTTGCCCGCCCAGCGTTCCCCGCCGACGCGGAAGAAGGCGTCGAGCAGGATGCCCCAGCCCAGCACGAGGCCGACCAGTGTGGCCAGCGTCAGCGCCAGGGCCAGCCCCGTCTGCGAGGTGTGGCTGATGCTCGCCAGCTTCATGCCCTCGATCTGGTTGGGCATCGGGTGGCTGCGGTGGGCGCGGTTGATGGACCAGAAGAAGGCGAACATCACGAGGTTGCTGACACCGATGCGGCGCGGGCCGGCGACGGTGGTGAGCACCGCCTCCGGGCCGATCTTGTGCAGGTCGTGGACCGGCGAGCCCAACTCCGCCCGGATGCGCGCGACCGCGATGGAGATCCCCAGGTACAGCACCAGGAACGCCACCGCCCACCACAGCTCCATGCCCGCGTGCAGGCAGAACGCCAGCAGCAGCCCCAGGCCGATGATGATGGCCCAGACGGTGAAGCGGTACGAGAAGGCCTCGCGGCTGTCATCGTCGTGGCGCACCCCGAAGGCGCTCTCGACGGCCCGCTTGATGTGATGGCGGCCCGAATAGATCGAGAAGAACGCCAGCGCCATGTACGCGCCGAAGGACTGCTCATCAATCCACGGGGCGCGGGGGAGGCTGGCCCAGCCGGCGCTCGCGAACGTGATGCGCACGAGCTTCCAGCCGAAGTAGAAGAACCAGGAACTGAGCGCGAGGTCGAGCGGGATGAAGAACGCCAGCCCGACCACGAAGGGGAAGACCGTCAGCGGCGTCCAGCCGATGGCGCGCCACGGCATGCCCTTGACGATCTGCCCGAGGTCGTACTTGGCGCTCAGTTCGCCGGTGAGGTTGGGGATCACCGGCCAGAGCAGGTGCAGGCCGTTGAGCGCATCCACCACGAAGGCCACGCCGAAGCCGAGCCACATCAGCTTGCTCCGCCACAGCGGCGTATCGGGGCGCGTCATCTCCAGCGGAAGCTGCACGATGGGGAAGCTGAGCTTGGCCTCCTCGGTCCACTGCTTGCGGAAGAGGCTCGAGAACGCCAGCATGACGCCCAGGAGCGTGAAGGAGAAGGCCGCCCACCAGGCCGCCGGGACGAGCCACTGCCGCCAGTACGGTGTGGCGAAGAGCGGCTCATTCAACTCGTAGTAGGCGTACAAGGCGCGGTCGTCGGTGACGGTCAGGAACTGAGGGATCTTCTCGAGGAAGAGTTGCTCCCAGTGGTTCTCGGGCGTGGCGTGCCAGAAGGGATGGGCCACGACCGGGAGCATCGTCTGGATCTGATCCAGGCCGCACACGGCGCTGGAGATGGCCAGCATGGCGTAGATGGTGAGCAACTCGCCCTGGCCCAGGCGCAGGCGCTTGGAGATGCGGCCGAGCAGAGCGTTGACGCCGCACACGACGAGCAGCGTGATGATGACGTTGAAGTACAGGGAAACGGTTGTCGGGCGGCTCTGCGGCCCCCAGACATAGCCCCACAGGATGAACCAGGCGTTGGGGTAGATGAGCAGCAGGCCGATGATGACCGCGCGGACGGTGACAGGGGCGGACGCGGGGTGGCCGGCTGCGGGCGGGTGTGCGGTTGTGCGTGCCGCGAGGTCTGCGATCGGTGCCGCCTCCTTCGGCCGGTGAGTTCGCCGTGGCGGGGCTGCGTTCCTGCGCGGACGCCGTGCTGTAGGGCGGGGGCTCGTACCCCGCCCCGCATGGCACTAGCCCAACGGATGGGCGGGGTACAAGCCCCCGGCTGCGCTTCGCCCTACAGACGGCACGACGCCGTTGCGCGGTTGCCCCATTCCCCGCCGGACGCTATAATGCCACAAATCCCCCTCAGGATACCGTAGATGACCATCGCACAGAAGGCCGTCGTCGCCGTCCTGCTCCTCCTGGGCCTGCTTGGCGCCCTGTGGAGCGCGAAGAACCGCGTATCCGTCGAGCGCGCCAACCGCACCGTGGCCCTGTGCGTGGACGACCTGGAGGTGCGGCAACTGACCGCGCTGACTGGCGGGAAGGCGGAGGCCCTGCTGGCGCAGCTCAAGCAGGCCGGCGCGACCCATGTGGCCGTCAGCGAGCGGACGCTGGGGGAGTTGCTGCAGACGGGGCAGCTTCGCGTTCAGCAGGACCCCATGAACGATGACACGGTCCTGATGGGTGACTACCGCCTCCTGCAGCAGGTGCAAGGCCCACTGCACATCGCCGCGGGCAGCAAGTTCCACACCCCTCGGAGCATGACTCTGCAGTACGCGCGCGCTCATCCGGGGCCGTACCCACTGGAAGGCCTCCACGTCCCCTCGGCCGTTCCGAGCATGTCCAAGCTCGGTGTGGGTTACGGCCCAGAGACGGAGAGGATGGCGCGGACGGCCGGACTGCTGATGGTCGCGCGGCCCATGCCTGAGTACCTCCTGACGACCGAGGCCATCGAGGAGGCCATGCGGCGCTCCCGCCTGCTCGGAGACATCGTCCTCTTCAACGGCGTCTCGGTCGCGGGCGGGACGAAGCTGGCCAAGCAGACCGCCGAGATCCTCCAGCGCCACAAGCTGCAGTTCGCCTTCGTCGAGTTGGTGCCGCAGGAGGGGGACAACGCGCTGGCCTCGGCGCTGCGCTATCAGATCATCCGCACCCACAGCATCAGCCAGGAGGAGATGGCCAAGACCTCGCCCACGCGCGGGCTGAACCGCTTCACGCTCGGCGTGACCGAACGCGGCATCCGCCTGTGCTACATCCGCCTGCTGCTCAACCCGCGGCCGGACCTCGTCGCCGCCAACGTCGCGTACCTGCGCAGCATCCACGACGCGCTGGCGAAGGCGGGCTATGACTTCGGCGACCCGCACCCGTACCGGCCGCTGAGCGTGCCGCATCCGGCGCTGGTGCTGCTGGCCCTCGGCGTGGTCGGCGGCGGGCTGTGGTTGATGATGGAGATGCTGCGGCCGCGGGACTGCTGGTTCTGGTGGCTGCTGGGG
>CAZZDO010000438.1:0-1636 GCA_964653205.1 uncultured Armatimonadia bacterium
ATTCTACCAGAAAGAGAAAGGCTTGACACCCGAGCTAGCGGCGGCGATGGTGTTGGACGAGCAGAGGCAACGATACCTTGCTGACAGCGCCCAGCAGGCCCAACGAGAGCAGGCGCAGTACGACTCCATGAATAGGATGATGGGTAGGACGGTAGTACATCCGCCTCCGCAGCCCGCCGCCCGATACTGCACCGTCTGCGGCGGAAGTGGATTCGCGAAATGCCCCAAGTGTCGAGGCACAGGCTCTGTGGAGAAGCCCATCACAGGGCAGGTCTGGAAAGTCTGCCCGCGCTGCAAGGGTGAAGGTGGCTGGTGGCGTAATGTCGCGGGCCATTAGGTTCACCTTAAGCAGTGGGACGGAGTTCTGACGCCCCCCTCCCCTCTCCGCCCCGACTTCGTGTATACTTATTGTCCCCTCGAGTGAAACGAGCGTGTGGCTGCACGGAGCGTCGGCCAGGCCGTGAGGGGCTTTGTTGTTGAGGAGTTGGGTTGTGCATGTCCGAAGAGACCATGACGCAGACCGCTGACAATGGCACCTGGGTGACCTGGCGACAAGACATCAAGGTGCTGGACTGCAGTATCCGCGACGGGGGGTTGATGAACAACCACCACTTCGAAGACGGCTTCGTCCGCGCGGTCTACGACACGTGCGTGGCCGCCGGCATTGACACCATGGAGCTGGGCTACAAGTCCTCCAAGAGCCAGTATCCCCCCGACGAGTTCGGGCCGTGGAAGCACTGTGACGAGGAGACCATTCGCCGGGTCGTGGGGGACAACCAGACGAACCTGAAGCTGTCGGTCATGGCCGACGTGGGCCGCACCGACTACGAGACGGACATCATCCCGGCCGATGACAGTGTCATTGACATGGTGCGGGTGGCCACGTACATCCACCAGATTCCCGGGGCCATCGAGATCATCCAGGACGCGCACGACAAGGGCTATGAGACGACGGTCAATCTGATGGCGGTCTCGTCCGCCCATGAGAGCGATCTGGATGACGCGCTCGAAGCCGTCGCGCAGACGCCGGTGGGCACGATCTACCTGGTGGACAGCTTCGGGGCGTTCTACTCCGAGGAGATCGAGAACCTGACGCGCAAGTACCGGGCCATCACCGAGGCCACGGGCAAGCAACTGGGCATTCACACCCACAACAACCAGCAACTGGCGTACGCCAACACCATCGAGGCGCTCGTGAACGGGGCGAGTTATCTGGACGCCACCATCGGCGGGCTGGGGCGGGGGGCGGGCAACTGCCCGCTGGAGTTGCTGCTCGCTTTCCTGAAGAACCCGGCCTATCGCTTGCGCCCGGTCCTGGAGTGCCTGGAGGACCACATCGCGCCGCTGCGCCAGCAGATCGAGTGGGGCTACGACCTGGCGTACCTGATCACCGGGATGCTCAACCAGCACCCGCGCGAGGCCATGCGGTTCATGGAGGCGAAGGAGCGCGGGAGCATCGTGGAGTTCTACGACACGGTGATGGAGCAGGTGTAGTTCGGGGAGTTGTGAACAGCGAGGGGGCGCACCTTGGTGCGCCCCCTTTTTTCGTTCGTGGTTGCGCGGGCCGCGCCGGTTGGGCTTCGGCAGGCATCAGCCTCCCGAGACGCCGGCGCTCCTACGGCTTCACCACCACCAT
>CAZZDO010000438.1:1736-4467 GCA_964653205.1 uncultured Armatimonadia bacterium
CATCAGCAGGGCCATGAGGCCGCGCGTGGGCTCGACCTTGGGGCGGTTCTCCGCGTCGAACTCCGGCAGGAAGAAGGGCATGATCCCCCACTGGCGGCCCATGTATTCGCAGCGGAAGCTATCGAGGGTCATCACGTCGAGGTAGCTGTCCTTGACGACGCTCCGGAAGTGCTCGCCGTCGAGATACGAGTCTTCATAGCCCAGGACGGGGATCACGACCTTGCCGGACATGTGGGCCTGGAGGAACGTCGGCTTGCCGAGGCCCTTGAAGAACGCGTAGTTGCGCCGGTACAGGTCGCGGTAGCCCAGGATCGGCGTGCCCCGGACGGGTATGCCGTTGCGCATGTAGCCCACGCCGGTCGGCACCGCGTTGGACATGTAGGGGTGGGTCTGGTCGTGGTAGCTGCCGTCAATGCCGTAGCGGTCCACGAACTGCTTGGTCCGGTACATGATGAAGTCCTGGTAGCCCTTGCCGTTGGGCGAGGCGAGGGCGAAGGCGTGCTTCCAGCCCGCGTCGGGGATGCTCGGATCGCGGCCGCCCATGTCCCACTCGGGGCGGAAGAACTGCCACTCCGGCGTGCTGTCCGTCACCCAGGTCAAGCACAGATACGGCACGGCGAGGAGGTTCTTGTCGTGCAGTCCATTGATGTGGTCAGCGAATAGCTTCGGGTCGGCGGCTTCGGGCCAGCCGAAGGCGGCGAGCGAGTCCTGCTTGTTGGCTTGCGGCCACACGATCTGCACATTCTGCTGGGCCGTCACCTTGTCGCCCTGGAGCACGCCGGTCATGCGCCACTTGCGCCAGTCCTTCGGGATCGGCTTGACGGGCGTGGCCTGCAGGCCGAAGGTGAACCGCCAGTCGGCGGGGAGCTTCTCGCCCTTGTTCAGCAGGTTCAGCCGCAGCACGATCTCGTCGCCCTGCCGCACGATCTCGAGGGCGTTCTCCGCCTGGCCGTTGGCCCAGGCGCGGTCGTCTTCGGTGAACCAGAACAGCCCGCGGTCGTTGTCGCCGAGCCACGCGAACGGCACCCACTTGGTCTTGTCCACGACGCCCTCGCCGGGCGGGACGTTGCCGGAGGTGGGGATCCAGGTCGGGCCGTAGCGGTGCCGGTAGATGGCATTCTCGGCCTTGACGGGGAGGTCGAGGGTGAGGCCGTCGAGAGGGAGGGCGTCGGGCTTGTCGCAGGTGAGGTCGAACACCAACAGGCCGTCGTATTCGGCCTTGATGCTGGTGCGGAAGCGGACGGACTGCCCGCCAAGGCTCGCGACCGCGTTCGCCTCGAGCGCCGCCTTCGTGGGGCTGCTGCTGAGCAGCTTCACCTGCTGCGCGGTCCAGAGCACGGGCTTGCCGTCGCTGGAGAGGTTGAGGCTGATCGGGCGCGACAGGACCTGCGCGCCGGCGGTTGTGATTTGCGTGGGCAGCATCGTAGTGGCGCGATTCATCGCGCCCGGGGCGCCATGAATGGCGCCGCTACTGAAGGCATACGTCCGCCCCCAGACGCTGAGGTCCGTCCCCTTCGCCTGCAGCGGCGTCCACGGCGGGAGGACCTTATCCTCCAGGCCGATGTTGTTGCCGAGCCACTCCGTTGTCGGGATCGCGACCGGGCGCTTGAGCGTGAACGGTGCGGCGCCCTCGGGCGTGACGACGGCGACCAGGTCGTAGTCGCCGGGCTGGCGGGAGGGGAAGGCGAGGTTCGCGACGGCCTGTCCCCCCTTGACCGGAAGCGTCGGACCGATGGGCGGCAGGGCACCACCGCCGGCGACGAGGCCGAGGCGGACCGTGAGCTTGTCATCGGCCACATCGGCGCCGCCGGTGTCGAGGCGGGCGGCGATGGTGTAGTCCACGGGGTTGACGTCCGCATCCAGGCGGCACGTCTGGGCGCTGAGCGGCACCGTGAAGGCCAGGTTGCCCTGCGCGTGGGCCGCGAGGTGCGCCGGCGTGAGCGCCCGGTCGTAGATGCGGACCTCATCCACGAGGGAGGACGTTTCGCGGGGGAACTGCCACTGCTCGTCACCGATGCGGAAGGTGTCGCCGAGCTTCTGCGGCAGCGCCCCGCCCACGGGGGCGACGCCGGCGGGCTTGCCGTCGAAGTAGGCCATGACGCCCTGCGGCCCCCAGGTGCCGGCGACATGATGCCACACCCCGGGTGCGAAGTTCGTGGGCGCCTGGCTGGAGGCATAGGGCCCCATCACCTCCGGGCAGGTGAGCATCAGCAGGTTGTCGGTGGTCCAGTACTCATACAGGTAGAGCGCGCCCTGGCCGCGGGTCTCGAAGAAGACGTGGAACTTGCCGTCATCGGACTTCCAGTCCAGCGCGCAGACCCACATCTCGACGGTGCCGGATTCGCGGTTGAGGAGGCCCTTGGTCGGGTATAGCACATGCCCGAACTTGGGGCCGCACTTGAGGGCCTGGCCGACCTTGCCGGGGGCGAGTTCGGGCTTGTTCTCGGGCGTGCCGGTCACGACGCCGCCGGGGGACTGGGCGTTGAAATCGCGGTCGAAGGTGATCGTGGCGACCGGCGGGGTCTGAGCGAGGCAGGGAAGTGCGGCAAGGAGCAGGACGACCGGCAGAATCGCGTAGCGCATGGCACACCTCCAGAGCGTCATGCTGTATGGTTCCAGTCGGGTGCTCCCTTCCCCTCCGCCAGAACGCGCCCAGGACAGGCCGAGGCCTGTCCTGGGGGGTGGTTCAGTGCCGTGTCCGGGATGAATAGCGAGGTTGGTCAGTTGCGGG
>CAZZDO010000439.1:0-2604 GCA_964653205.1 uncultured Armatimonadia bacterium
TTCTCTGTTCGCTGACCAACGGGCAGGTCTGAAGACTCTTCAGCACCTGTCCGTTTTCGTTTTCTGCCCCGAGGTCCACGATGCCTGTTGAATGCGCCGGCCTTGTCTACAACTCAGCCTATGAGGGCTACGGCTTTGCCGAGGCGATCCTGCCGGCGGAGGGCGCGGAGCCGTTGGTGTGGCAGCCGCTGATTCCGGTGGGCGACTTCGATCACCCGGACTTCGGCCCGTTCACCGTGACGTATGAGGACCTCGCCGCGATGGAAGTCAACTTCCGGGCCGGCCTGCCGGTGGGCAAGGGGTGTTCCGATTGACGAGGATGGACTACACGACCCGCAAGCAGGGCCCGGACCGGCTGATGCGGTACTGGTGGGATTGACCTGCCCGCATAAGGGTGTATTGACATCGTCCGGAATAACCACTATAATGTCCATAGACAAAGTAGGGATTAACGAAGTGCACGTGACTACCGCGCTGCGGCAGTCACAAGCCGACTCTGTGGTTGCTCTTCACAATCGAAGGGGATGATGGTCGTGGCAATCGCTGCTGATGTGACACAGCTGATCGGGGAGACGCCGCTGGTCTACCTTGACCGCCTCGCCGCCGAGCTGCCGGGACGAGTGGCGGCCAAACTGGAGTCGTTCAATCCGCTGTCATGCGTCAAGGAGCGCATCGGTTTGAGCATGATCGAGGCGGCCGAAGCCATCGGCCGCATTGGGCCAGACACAGTGCTGCTCGAGCCGACCTCAGGCAACACCGGCATCGGGCTGGCCCTGGTCGCCGCGGTGCGCGGGTACAAGCTCACGCTCGTGATGCCTGAGAGCATGACCGAAGAGCGCCGCCGCCTGTTGATTGCGCTGGGGGCCAAGCTGATCCTCACCCCCGCCGCCAAGGGCATGAAGGGCGCCATCACGTACGCTCAGAAGCTCGCGGACGAGGACAGCAAGTATGTGCTGTTGCAGCAGTTCGAGAACCTGGCCAACCCGTATGCCCACCGGCGCAGCACCGGGCCGGAGATCTGGCGCGATACGCGGGGCGCGGTGGACATCATCGTTTCGGGGATCGGCACGGGTGGGACGCTGACCGGCGTGGCCGAGGCCCTCAAGCCGCTGAAGCCCGAGTTGCAGTTCGTGGCCGTGGAGCCGGCGGAGTCGCCGGTGCTGTCCGGCGGTCAGGCCGGCCCCCATCGCATCCAGGGCATCGGGGCAGGGTTCGTGCCCGAGGTGCTGCGGCGCGAGTTCATTGACGAGATCGTCAAGGTGACCAGCGACGAGGCCATCGCCACGGCCCGCAAGCTGGCGCAGACTGAGGGCATCGTGGCCGGGGTCTCCTCCGGCGCCGCCGTCAAGGCCGCGCTGCAGGTGGCGGCCCGGCCGGAGAGCGACGGTAAACTCATCGTCGTCGTCCTCCCCGACACTGGCGAGCGGTACCTGTCCACCGATCTGTTCGAGTACGACCCCGCGGAGCTGGAGCGGATTGACCTGGAGTAGTGATTGTCCGAGCGCGCGGGAGGGGCTGCCGGCCGCTCCCGCGACGCTCAAGGAGGTAGCCATGATGCGATGCCCATGTAGCATGCGCCAGGGGTGTACGAAGCGTTAGCATCGGACCCAGCCGTCCCCCGATCATCGTCTTCGTTCCCCCCTCTCACCGCGCCCAGCCATCTGCCGGACCCTACGCACGACTGCTTCGCTTCCTCGCGGAGACATTTCACGGGCGGTTGCTTTGCGGCCGCCCGATTGAAGGGGATTAACCACCATGTCCGCTACGACACCGGGCTTCGACACCCTGGCCCTGCACGCCGGGCAGGCGCCCGATCCGACCACCGGGTCGCGCGCCGTACCGATCTACCAGACAACTTCATATGTGTTCAAGGACACCGACCACGCCGCCAACCTGTTCGCACTCAAGGAGTTCGGCAACATCTACACGCGGATCATGAACCCAACGTGGGATGTGCTCGAACAGCGTATCGCGGCGCTGGAGGGCGGGGCCGCCGCGCTCGTCACCGCCTCCGGGCAGGCCGCCGAGACGCTCGCCATCCTCAACCTCGCCGGCGCCGGCGATCACCTCGTCTCCTCGGCCAGCCTCTACGGCGGCACCTACAATCTCTTGCACTACACCCTGCCCAAGCTGGGCATCGAGACGACCTTCGTGGACCCCTCGGACCCAGACGACTTCAAGCGGGCTATCCGGGACAACACCCGGCTGGTCTATGCCGAGAGCCTCGGCAACCCGAAGAACGACGTGCTGGACATCGAGCCGGTAGCCCACATCGCCCACGATGCGGGCCTGCCGCTCATCATTGACAACACGGTCACGACGCCGTACCTGCTGAACCCGATCCAGTGGGGCGCGGACATCGTGGTCCACTCGCTGACGAAGTTCCTGGGCGGCCATGGCACGTCCATCGGCGGCATCATCGTGGACAGCGGGAAGTTCAACTGGGCCAACGGGAAGTTCCCCGAGTTCACCGAGCCCGACCCGAGCTACCACGGGCTGAAGTTCTGGGAGACGTTCGGGGCGATCTCCTACATCATCAAGGCGCGCGTGCAACTCCTGCGCGACCTCGGCCCCGCCCTCAGCCCTTTCAACGCCTTCCTGATC
>CAZZDO010000439.1:2704-4464 GCA_964653205.1 uncultured Armatimonadia bacterium
GTGCTCGCCAGCGGCCAGACGCTGGGCCCCGTCACGCTGGCCTATGAGACCTATGGCGAGCTGAACGTGGCGAAGGACAACGCCATTCTCGTGTGCCACGCGCTGTCGGGCGACGCCCACGTCGCGGGATATCACTCGCCTGAGGACAAGGACCCCGGCTGGTGGGACGTCATGATCGGCCCCGGGCGCGCCTTCGATACCGACAAGTACTTCGTCATCTGCTCGAACATCATCGGCGGCTGTAAGGGGTCCACCGGGCCCGCCAGCGTGAATCCCAGGACAGGGCGCCCCTATGCCCTGTCCTTTCCCGTAATCACGGTTGAGGACATGGTCCACACGCAGGCCGCGCTGGTGGATCAC
Source organism: uncultured Armatimonadia bacterium (assembly GCA_964653205.1). Lineage (GTDB taxonomy): Bacteria > Armatimonadota > Zipacnadia > Zipacnadales > UBA11051 > JAJFUB01. The sequence continues at coordinate 3,065 of CAZZDO010000439.1, forward strand.
CTCGGCATCGGCGAACTCTGCGCGGTCGTGGGCGGCTCCATGGGCGGAATGCAGGCGCTGCAGTGGGCGGTCAGCTACTCCGAGCGGGTGCGGCTGGTGCTGCCCATTGCCACCACCCACTGCCTCTCGCCCCAGGCCATTGCCTTTGACGAAGTCGGCCGGCAGGCGATCATGGCCGACCCGGACTGGATGGGCGGGGAGTACTACGGCAAGGCCATTCCCTTCCGCGGCCTCTCCATCGCGCGGATGATCGGGCACATCACCTACCTGTCCGACCAGTCCATGCACCAGAAGTTCGGACGCAAACTGCAGGACAAGGCCGAATACGGCTACGACTTCGTGACCGACTTCCAGGTCGAGAGCTACCTCCACTACAAGGGCGACAGCTTCGTGAAGCGCTTCGATGCCAACTCATATCTCTACATCACCAAGGCCATGGACTATTTCGACCTCACGCGCGCCTACGGGTCGCTCAGGCAAGCCTTCTCCGCCACGAAAGCCAAGTTCCTGGTGGTGTCCTTCTCTTCCGACTGGCTGTTCCCGTCATACCAGTCGCGCGAGATCGTGTCCGCCCTGCGCCAGAACGGGGCCGAGGTGATCTACACCGACATCGAGACCGACTACGGCCACGACGCGTTTCTGCTGGAGGCCGAGGGCCTGACCAAGCTCGTCCGCGGCTTTCTGGCCGGCCAGGCAGGTGGAAGGTGAACACAATGGCACTTGCGGTACCGCTTTGTCGCCAATCGGGCGCCGGCTGTCCTACCCAGGACTTCCGGCACATCATTGACCTCGTCGAGCCCGGCAGCAGCGTGCTGGACCTCGGCTGCGGCAACGGGGAGTTGCTGGAGGCGCTTATCCGTGAGCGGCAGGTGACCGCCCAGGGCCTCGAACTGTCCGAGCAGTGCCTCCAAGCCTGCGTAACGCGGGGCCTGACGAACGTCGTCCGGGCGGACCTCGACGATGGCCTGGCGGACTATGCTGACCAGTCCGTGGACTACGTTCTCCTGGCCAGCACCCTCCAGGTACTGCACCGGCCGCTGCTCTTGATCCAGGAGATGGCGCGGGTCGGACGCAAGTGCATCATCAGTGTGCCCAACTTCGCCCACTGGAGCGCCAGGGTCCAGCTCTTCTTTGGCGGCCGGATGCCCAAAACCGCGCGCCTGCCTTACGAGTGGTATGACACTCCCAACATCCACCTGACCACGATCAAAGACTTCCGCGTGTTCTGCCGGACCGCAGGCCTTCGCATCCTGCGGGAGACCGCGCTACGGACGGAGCGAGATGGCACTGCCCGTCAAGTGCACCTGCTGCCAGGTCTAAGAGCTGACGCCGCGGTTTTCCTTGTGGGGCGGTGAAGCGCTTGTCTCACAGCCATGTGGGAGGGGCTGCCAGCCCCCGAC
>CAZZDO010000440.1:0-4450 GCA_964653205.1 uncultured Armatimonadia bacterium
ACAGGGCCACCAGCGAGGGCTCGGGGATCAGCGCCATGATACCCTGGTTGTACAGGATCGAGATCTGGTCGGCGGTCAGGGCGGTGTCGGTCATCAGGATGTCGTCCATGTGGCCGGGGAACGCCCCGCCGTCGGCGTTGCCCACCTTCCACGGGTGGGTGATGGTCCCGATGTAGGGGGGATTCGTGCCGAGGGCCGAGGTGGCGCGCTCGATGTTGTTCACGTAGATGCGGAGGCGGTTGGTGGGGTCGGCCTGCGCGCCGTCGAACACTACGACCAGGTGCGTCCACACGCCCGTCCCCAGGCCCGTGGAGGCGCTGACCTGCTCGCCCACCAGGGTGCCGCCGTACCAGATCCGCATGCGCGGGTAGATGCTGTTGGAGGTGACGTTGTCGAGCAGGATTTCGCCGTCCGTTCGGGGCGTGGCCACGTACCGCGAAAGGTAGCGGGTGTTGCCGGCAATGGTGTTGGTGTACTTGACCCACATGGAGATGGAGAATTCGGTCATGCTGGCGGAGAGGAAATTCGAGCTGATCCCCATGTAGCCCTGGCCGCCGCTCCCGTTGAGCATGACAGCATCCTCCCCGAACTTGGCGTCGCTGCTGATGGTCTGGACACGGGGATAGTCGTACGTAAGATTCCACGTGCCCGAATCGAAAACATTGCTGGCCGGGCCGTTCGCGGCCGCGCCCTCGAACGTCCACCCGTACTCGCTGGCCTGGGCCGATACCGCCAACGCCATTGCCGTCACCACAACCGCCGTCGCTATCCTGCGCATGGCCATTCCCTCCCTCTTCCTTGCCCGACCCTGCTGCGATCCGGGCGACTGATATCGTCCGGGCCGCCATCGCATGATCACTATCCTGCCCCAATTAACCATGGGAAAAGAGGGGTGTCAACACCAAAGAAAGAACTTTCTTGGGGGCAGGGGGAGGAAGTGTCGGCGTGTCGGGGAAGGACGGAAGACGGAAGGGGGACGGAATCGTTCACGATTCCGTCCGGAACCGCGCGTGGCGCGCGGCCCGCCTGCGCCACGGCTCCGTCGAGGCAGGCAGGCGCTGGCGCATTCCGCTCCGGGGAGAAGGGCCGAGGAAGCTTGTGCCAAACCAGTCCGCGGGGGGACGCTGCGGCGGCCTATTCCGCGGCCGGGGTGGGAAGGGCAAGCCCCACCCACTCGACCACGGCATCGGGCTGGTCGGGTAGCCAGGCCTGCACGGTGAACACCTCCCCTGGCTTGTCCGGCCGGAATGTCCACGGGAGGCGGACGGGCAGATTCCCGTCCAGGCGATACTCCCGTTCCGTGCGCGGAAGGATCACGTTATAGCCTCTCATCAGCAGGCGCCCCGCGGCCGGTGGCGTGCCTTGGGGGGTGAGCAGAACCTCCAGCGCCACATCCTCACCCGCGTGGGGCTGAAGCAGGTCTGGGGGGCATTCGGCGGCAGGCCCCGGGGGCACTCCAGGGGCCGGAGTGTCCGCCCCCGCATGGCGAGCTGTCCCGCGGCTCAGCCGCACCTCGCCCCGCAGGTCCATGGCCAGCGTCTTTCGCCCCCCAGCGACTGCAACGATCCGCCTGGTGATCGGCCCGGCTCTGATCTCGTATTCGAGCCCCGGGGCTAGGGCCAGCGGTCCGAAACATCCGTCCGCGTCCAGCGTCACCTCGGCGGGCCGCCCGTCACCGTCCAGGGCGGTCAGCGTGAGGCCCGCGGGGGCGGAGGGATCACGCGCCGTCACTTTGCCCGAGAGATGGAAGGGCTCCGCCAGCCGGGCGGCCAGCGACATGGCGCACGCGGTGGCCAGCCCGGAGACCTCCTTGTCGCCGCTGTCCTCGTTGAAGCGGGTGAAGAAGTCGTGCCCGACCCCCGAGGCGATCGCCAGGCCCGGCACCGGACCGATGATGTTGTGGGCGGGCACCAGGGGATCTTGTCCCAGGCCGGTGATGCTCATGCCGTTGAACGCGTTCTCTCCGAGGAGAAACCCCAGGCAGCGGCGCGCGGCCTCCTGCAGGTCCGGGTCCGACAGGGCCTGGGCCAGGTACAGCCGCGTCAGGCCTGCGATGCTGTTGTCGTGGCCGTTGCGGTGCAGCCCGGTCAGGCGCAGGTATAGCGCCGCGCCGGCGGGGCGGGTTCCCAGCGGCAGGTACCGGCCGTACAGGCGCGCGTTGGCCGCGCACCAGACCAGGTCTTCCTCGTGCTCCACGTCGTTCACCAGGCCGCTGAACACCCACCCGTAGGGCTGTTCCAGGCGCATCATGGGCCGGACGAAGAACTCCGCGTACAGCCGAAGGGCCGCCCGCCAGTCCGGTGCTTCCGGGTCGTCGGGGAAGGACTGTCCGAGCTCGGCCAGCATCCTGACCGCCGGGTCGTGGTACATCATCCGCCACACCTGCCGGAGGTCGTTCGCCGCGCTATTGTAGAAGTAGCCGGCCACCGGCCCGTGGGGCCCGCGGACGAACCGCAGCTCCTGGAGCCGCAGAAGCACCCGCCCGAGATCCCTGGCCCGCAGGGCATAGGATTCCCGGCCGGTGAGGCGGTGGAGCCGGATCGCGGCCATGCCGGCCATGGCGGCGGTGAACTGGTCCTTTTCGGCCGCCTTCTCGTTGGCCTGCCAGACCTCCTCGGCCAGCGAGAGCCAGCGCTTGCCCTCGGCGGAGCCCGCCCCCTCCAGCTCCGCCAGCGAGGCAAATCCCAGGGCCATGTCCAGGCACACGTGCGGGGGAAGGCCGGCGAATCCCTCCGGGTCGGCGTTGATGACGTGGTCATCCTCGTTGCCGGGCACGTTGTCGGTCCAGTAGTTGCAGTGCCGCCGGCGCCCCTCGCGGTTCTCGATGCGCGCGGGGATGCGCTCGGAGCCGAACTCGCGGACGAGCTTCTCGATGTGCGCCGCGGCCCACCGGGCCTCGTCCAGGTGCGGGCCGTCGCTTCGGCCGGCCGCGCGGGCCGCCTGGGCCGCGAGCGCGGAGTGGCATAGGGCGACGGGGTCGTTCCAGTTGTACTTGCGGGTGTCGCCCGCGTCGTGGTACCCCCCGACCAGGTCCACGTGGGCGCCCGTGTCCAGCCGCTTGGCGTTGTCCAGGTGGCAGGCGTCGTGTGCCTCCACGGCGGCCCCGCAGCGCATCTGGCGCAGGCCGGAGGCCAGGGTTTTGGCCAGGTCCCCGTAGAGCCCGTCCCGGATATCGAAGTCCACCGAGCGGATGCCGCCGGCCTCCACGAAGTACCGGCCCGGCCGCCGGAACCCCGTGAAATCGGCCAGCTTCATCGCGCCCAGGTGGAAGGCTCGCGGATCGAGGGTGCCCTCCAGGGCCACGGACCCGTCGGCGGACGCGCGCAGGCGGAACCGGTCCGACGGATGGGTCCCGGCGACCACGCCGAGCTTCCGGTCGGCGGGCTGGTAGCCCGCCTGGTTGACGATGACCACCGACGGGTCGGGATCCGTACCGCGGCACTTCCTCTCCCGGGCACGTTCGAGGCGCCAGTCGTCGAGGTAGAGGCGCATCGTCTCCTCGTCGCCGGGCTCCTTCCGGTAGTAACTGCGCATGATCCCCACGGAGCGAGGGCGTCGGCGGGTTTCCTCCGGGAGGTGGTCGAACGAAAGGATGAGCTTCGTCCAGGTCCCGGAGCTCAGCGGGGTGCGGCTGGCCAGGTAGACCGAACGGGAGGGATTGGCGGGGTCGGCAAAGGACAGCAGCAGGGAGACCTCGGCATGGCGCATGCCTTCCATGCGGACCCAGGCGGTCAGCCGGGTGTAGCGGTCCATCTGCCCGAAGGCATGGCCGAGGTCGCTCCGGACAGCGTTCTGGAACCGGTCGTCGAACGTGTCGCCGTCCTTGGTGGGCGCGATGAGGTTGCGGAACGTGAGCAGAAGGCCGCGGTCGGTCTCGTGCATTATCTCTTCCTGCAGGGCGATCTCGAGGTAGCCCTTCTGGTCGTCGGTCGGCCCCACGCTCCATCGGCCCGGGTCTTGCTCCATCACCGGGTCCATGGACACAAAGTTCCCCGGGGTCGCCGATCCTGGGTCTGCCGGTTCGGCGGCCCGCGCGTCCGCGGCGGAGAGGAGCAGAGCGCCGGCCAGGACAGCGGCCAAGGTGCGGGCCGGTCGCGCGCGGGCGGTTCCGTCATGAAGGGTGGGGGTCATGGGCATGTTCTCCCATCGGGTGATGGAAACGTCCCTGGGCGCGCGGCCATCCTGGTCGCTCATGGCTGGCGGATGAATGTTTCGCCATTTGGAGTGCGGCGGCTCGATGCCGCACTCCACAGTCGCTTCGCAACCCCGGGGAAACAGCTTGGCGGGGAACCGGGGGATGTCCTCATCCCGCGTGTCTTGACTGGATCAGCGCCTGGGCTCAAGCCTGCGAACGCCTGCGGCCGCGCAGGGCCAGGAAGCCGAGCCCCAGCGCCAACAGGGCCACCAGCGAGGGCTCGGGGATCAGCGCCATGATACCCTGGTTGTACAG
>CAZZDO010000441.1:0-4424 GCA_964653205.1 uncultured Armatimonadia bacterium
AAAGTCAATACGCCTCGTGCATGCCTTGTCGGCAGAACTGCGGAGCCGGGCGCCTCCCCTGGGCGCGCCCGGCTCCGTGCGTTCTGACACAATCCTCCTTTGTCTAGATGTACACGAAGGCGCTTCCCGGGGAGATCAGCGCGGCCTCGGCCGCCGCCTCCCCCGCCTGAGACATCAGCGTGTTGACCTCCAGCGGGCCGCTGCGCTCCCAGCCGCTCACCCCGAGGCTGAACGACAGGAAGCCGTCTATGGCCGCATCGGCCTTCAGGGAGTCGGCGATCCGGCCGGCGGCGATCAGGGCCGGGCGCGGACCGGTGCCGTGGAAGAACACCGCGTAGGTGCGCTTCCCGACCCGCCCGACGACGTCGGAGCGGCGGACGCTCGCCACGATGTGCTCGGCGACGCGCCGGTGCAGGCTCGGGGCGATTTCGCCCAGCACGCCCAGTGGCTTCAGTTCCAGTACGGCCAGAGACAGCTCGGACTCATACCGCCGCGCCCGGTCCACCTCCCGCTCGATGGCGTCAATGAAGTACGACCAACTGTACATCCCGCTCTCCACGTCAATCATCCCGTGGGTGGTGTCGGCGTCAGCCAGATTCATCGCGCGCAGATACGGGGCGGCGTACTGCACCATGACCGGCAGCCGGGACCAGGAGGGCGCCAGGCGCATTCCACCCGGCCCGGCCAGCGCGGCAGCCCGGATGATGACCCCGGTCTGCTCCCCTGTGCTCACGTGCGTGTCGCGGTACTCGGCCAGTTCCTGCGTCAGCGCGGGAAGCTGGGGCTCCAGGCACACGACCCGCTGCGGAGCGGTAGACCAGTCCGGCATGAGCAGATCGCCCTCACAGGGCAAATCAGCGGCGCTCTCCACAAAGTGGGCCAACTGGCTGGCCGCGCACGAAGCGGACAGCGGGGCGGCGGTGCACAGGTGCACTTCCATCTGGTCGCGCCGCGTAGCGGCCATCGCCCACAAGTCAAAGCCGTAGCGGATCCCGTCCTCGGCCAGGCCACACAGGACCTCCAGCGGTGTACGCGCTTGCGCCAGCAGATCGGGAAGCCGAGACGGTTCGACCGGCGTGACGACGGCAGCGGTCCCTTCAGTCACCATGACAATGCACCTCTTCGTCGGAGCGGTTGCGGTTGGGTCACCTGCAACATCGGCGGCCCGGAGCGGCCCCTGAAGCGCGCGGCGGCCTCGATGTGGTAACGTCCACGCAACACCTGCGCACCGCCGAGAAGGATTCCCGTGCGGGGCGGCGAAACTCCGTGCAGCCACTGTGACCGGAGCATGCCATGAAGACGCCTCTGGAGCGGCTCGTGTGTCCCAAGTGCGGGGCGGCGGTCGGCGCGGATGATCTGACCTGTCCCAGTTGCGATGCGCCGCTGGAGACGGTGCTGATCAAGCGCGCCACGCGCGGCCGGCGCTACGTGTACGGCAAGCGCAAGGCCGGCCTGTCGCCCGAAGTCATCTGGCTGCTGATTGTCATTCTCATCGGCCTGCTCATCATCGTGATCACGCAGCTCCTCGCCTTCATGCGCAATCGGGAACTCGTGGCGCTCCCTTCGGCCCGTCCCGCCGTTGCTCTGCTCATGCCGTCGGCCGCTGGAGCGACCTGTGCCGGCGACGTCCACGATGAGCAGAGCCAAGACAGGCAGGCTGCCCGCAGCCCGTGCCGCGCCGGCATCACACCCCTGAGAGGCCTTCGACATGAAGTTCGCTTACGGCACCTATGCCATGCCCACCATCCCACTGGAGGAGGCGGTCCCGGGCCTCGCGGCCATCGGGTATGAGGGCGTTGAGATCTGCGTGGGCCCGAACCGGGATCGCGGGGACCTCAGCGACTTCGACGCCGCGCGTTGCGCCCATCTGCGCCAGCTCATTGCCGACGCGAAGCTGAGCCTCCCGGCACTCTTCATGCTGGGGTCGCTCTACACCCCCGATGACGCCGCCCACCAGGCCAACATGGCGCGGGTGCGCGCCGGGGCGCAACTGGCGCGCGACCTGGGCATGGGCGAGCCGCCGGTGGTCGCCATCGGCTTTGGGGCCGGGCGCGACCAGTGGGACGACATCCGCGACCGCATGGTGGATCTGCTGGGCGACTACGCGGCCCTCGCCGAGCAGCATGACTTCATCGTGGCCGGCGAGGCCCACACGGGTGCGGCCGTGAACTGCTCGGAGCGCATCACCTGGCTGCTCGACACAGTCGGCAGCCCGCGCGTGCGGCTGCACTTCGACATCGTCCACCTCTTCCTGGCCGGGGAGGGCATCTCGGCGGCCGTCGAGCGCCTGCTGCCCTACACCGCCCACACGCACGTCACGGACGCCATCCGCAAGGACGATGGCGGCTTCGCGCTGGTGCTGCCGGGCACAGGCGATCTCGACCTGGCCGAGTACGTCGGCGCCATGCACCGGTTCGGCTGGCGCGACCTCATCACCCTCGAGATCAGCATGATGGTCTGGTCGCAGCCGGAGTACGACGTCTGGGGCGCCGCCCAGCACTGCTATGACGTGATGACGAAGGCAGCGGCGGAGGCCGGAGTGTAGCGGCGCGATTCATCGCGCCCGGTCTGTGATCCCTTCCGCAATGACGGCGCGATGAATTGCGCCTCTACGGAGAACCCAATGGAAAAGGTCCTACTCGTCATCGGCGATGCCGCCGAAGTCACCGACACGCTCTACCCGTACTACCGCGTCCAGGAGGATGGCTACCAGTGCTGGGTGGCCGCGCCGGAGAAGCGTATCTATCACCTCGTCCAGCACGACAAGCCCGCCGACTGGGACCTCACCCAGGAGTCCAAGGGCTACGACTTCGCCTCCGACATCGCCTTCCGCGACATCAAGGAGCAGGAGTACCTGGGCCTGATCCTCTCCGGCGGACGCGCGCCGGAGTACATTCGCTACGATGAAGACCTCATGCGCATCACGCGCCACTTCGCCGAGTCCGGCAAGCCCATCGGCGTCGTCTGCCACGGGATCGAGATCGTGGCGAAGGCCGGCGTCATCCGGGGCAAGCGCGTGACGACGGTGGCCAAGTGCGCCTATGATGCGGAAGTCTGCGGCGCGACCTATGTGGACGAGCCCTGCGTGGTGGATGGCAACATCATCAGCGCCCGCACCTTCCACGACAACGCGCCGTGGATGCGGGAATTCATGAAGCAACTCAATGCGGCAAGGGAGCGGAAGTAGCGGCGCGATTCATCGCGCCCGGCGCAATGAATTGCGCCACTACACACACCATGGAACCCATCGAACTACTTCTCGTCGGCTGTGGCATGATGGGCGCGCGGCATGTGCGCGGACTGGGCGAGCTTGAGCGCGTCTGGCCGGGCCATGTGCGCCTGGCCGCCGTCTGTGATCGCCGCCTGGACCTGGCCGAGAAGGTCGCGGCGGAGGCCGAGGAACTGCTCGGCGCCCGCCCGGCCGTGTACGGTGACCTCGCGCAGGCCCTGCGCGAGCGGCCCGGCCTGCAGGCTGCCGATATCGTCACCGACCCGCGCTCCCACGACGACATGGTCGTGGGATTGCTGGAGGCGGGGCTGGATGTCCTGTGCGAAAAGCCCCTGGCCATCACCGTCCCCCGCGGGCTGCGCATGGTCGAGGCCGCCGAGCGCACCGGGCGGGTGCTCGCCACCGCCGAGAACAACCGCCATGATCCCATGAACCGCCTGGCGAAGGCCTGCATCAAGGACGGGCTCATCGGCCATCCCACCTTCGCCCTGCAGCTGGCCATCGGTTCGGCCTTCACGATCATCGGCACGGCGTGGCGGCACAAGTTGGCCGCCGGGGGCGTGCTGCTCGATGTTGGCATCCACGCGGCCTACATGCTTGAGAGCCTGATGGGGCCGGTCGAGACCGTGGCCGGCGAGGCGCAGCTCGTGCACTTCGCGCGCGCCGGCAAGGAGTATGACGGCACCGAGGTGACCGTGAACGTGGATGCCGAGGACGCCTGCACGGCGGCCCTGACGTTCGCGGGCGGGGCGCAGGGGCACCTGACGTTGAGCTTCGCCAGCCCCGGCCAGACGCAGTCCCAACGCACCATCTTCGGCACCGCCGGCACGCTGGCGCTCCCGGGCGACCGCACCGGCGCGCCCGTGGTCGTGTACCGAGAGAGCAAGCAGTTGCCCGGCGACAGCCTGCCCGAACTGGTCCCGTCGTACCACCTCAACGACGTGGAGACGAAGCTATTCGGCGAGCGCCCCATGGAGTACTCATTCCACTTCACCGAGACCGACCGCAAGCTGCTGGCGGCGGAGCTGCACAGCTTCGCCCGGGCTGTCCGGCGCGAGTCCGAGCCGGAGGCCGACGGCCGCCAGGGCCTCCGCGCGTTGGCCGTCATCCAGGCGATCATGGAGTCGGCACACGCCGGCCGCAAGGTGAGCGTCGCGGAGGTGCTGGACGGCTCGCTGCACGCATATCAGGATCG
>CAZZDO010000442.1:0-4405 GCA_964653205.1 uncultured Armatimonadia bacterium
GGGTGGCGCGCCGGCCGTATCGGCGCGACGGGGGCCCCGCATGGGATCGCCGACCACTTGCGGGGCCCCCGTCCCCGCCACGATACGACGGTGGCGGGTCCACCCGCAACCAGCGGACACCGCACTACCCGCTCGGCGGGGCCGGGGCGCCGTGCAGCGGGATGAGCACCGTGGCGATGTGCACCATCGCCAGCACATCCCACACCAGCAAGAACGCCGCCAGCAGCCCCAGCAGCAGCACCACGCGGCGTTCCGCCAATCCCCCGGCCGCCAGCGCCCACATCAGCACCAGGTTGCCCATCTGCGGCATGAGCCAGCGCCCGAGTTCGGCGTGGGCCTGGATGGCCACCAGCACCGTCCAGCGCAGGTACATGAAGCACAGCAGCGCCAGCGCTCCCAGGAAGGGCAACATGAAGGGGCGCCAGAAAGCCACGAGATCGGCCTGCCGCCGGCGCAGCCCAACCCCCAGGCCCACCGGCACGAGCAGCCAGACGAGTCCGCCTAACCCGTACATGACCGGGCGCGCGGCCGGGGGCAGCCAGTCGCCGGGACACCAGAAGTACCGGAAGGCGCCCGTCACGGCCAACTGGTAGCGCAGTTGGCCCTGCGGGATGAACAGGAAGGCGACCATGTCCTGCGAGCCGTCGCGCAGGAACAGCCGCGTGTGCATCGTCGTGCCGAGCATCAGGTCGCTGCTGGGCACGAACTGCCCGTAGAGCATCTCATTGCGCACGAACCACCAGCCACACACCAGCGCCGCCACGCCGCCCATGACCGCCAACTGTCCCACGCGCTGCCGCCACGGCAGGCCGTCGCGCGTGCCGAGGATGAGCAGTGTCACCGCGGCCGCCAGGCAGAACGGCAGCATGGTCATCTTGGCCAGCGCCAGCAGCCCGGCCAGGCCCCCGACCAGCACGACGCGTTGCCAACGCCGGGGGCTCTCTCGGTACAGGGCCAGGCCCCAGAGGAGGGCCGAGGCCACCGCCGCACCAAAGGACTCCGGGTGGATCGTTGCGCACACCATCAGCCAGTGTGGGAACAGTCCCACGACGGCGACGACGGCGACGGCGACGCCGGGCCGCGCGGGCCACAGCCGCCGCAGCGCGCCATGGATGAAGAGCAGGGCGACGAGGCCGAGCAGCGTGGACGTCCCGCGCACGGCGTAGTTCTGGGTCGCCAGCGAGGCCGCGTGGAACAGCCGCAGCGTCAGGGAGGCGACGAAGTAGTAGCCCGGGGGGTGGTGGGCCGCATCGCCGGCGCTGGGCGCCGTGTAGTAGTACATCAGGTCCGGTGCGTGCGAGGGCTCGATGAGGGGCAGGCGGCCTCTGGTGGCGAGGACCCCGGCATAGCCGAAGTGGATCATCTCATCTTGCACCGCGCCCCACAGCGGCAGCAGCGCCACCAGGCGCACGGCGAGGACGAGATAGAGCGCCAGCACCCCGGCCAGCAAGAGCAGCGGGGTGCGGCCGGAGCCGGCGCGGGGCCTAACGTCATGGTCTGATGCAGTCATGCCTGTCGCAGCGGCGCGATTCATCGCGCCCATGTCTGCTCTGCGCATCTGCCGGGCGCAATGAATTGCGCCGCTACTGCGGCAGCTTGAACTCGGTGGGCGCGGTCACTTGCGCCTGCAACGGGCCGTTGCTCTGGGCGGCCAGCGCCGCGACCCCGGCGACGTGGAAGCGCACCGGCCCGGTGAACTTGCGGTGCGGGAAGCATGTCTCCTCGGCCTTCCCGTCCCCGATGCGCACGGCCGGGTCGTCGGCCAGGATGACGCGCGTGCGCTCCCCCTCGCGCTTCACGGACTTGATCTCGTAGCCCTGGGTGATGCCGCCGGGATAGATGGCGATGAGCCATCGCCCGGCGAGCGTGTTCCCGTCAGGCAGCGCGCTCGTGGTGAGGAGGGCCGGCTCCTCGCCGCCTTCGCCCGCGGTGGCGCTGATCTCGCCCGCGTAGCCGCCGGCCTGCGCGGCTATGGCCCAGTCGGGCCCGGCCAGGCTCGTGCCGTCAATCAGCCACGCGCCGACGATCTTGCCGCCGCTCTGCCGCACGACGCCCAGCCGTCCGGTCAGGCGCACGCCATTCCCGGCGACGACTTCCTGGGCTGCACCTCCGGGCAGGGCACTGAGGATCGTGTCTGTGCCGCCGGCGTGCTCGACCTGCAGCGCCACGGCCAGCCCGTCCTCGGGCGTCACCTGCAGACGCTTGACGCTCGTGACGAACCCCGCGCCCGCGACGGGCTCGTGCACGGCGGCGAAGGTGCTCACGAGCGGGTCGCCGCCGGTGCGGCGGACGACGAGTTTGGGCATCCAGAAGTCATAGCCCTTGCGCATGTCGGCGTTGGGGCCCTGGCCCATGCGCCGGACGGAGGGGCTGCGGCCGAGCAGCACCTGGCAGGCGCCGCCGGCCCGAACCCAGCTCTTCAGGCCCCGCGCGGCCTCGCCCGGTTCCATGAACCGGACCTCGAAGTCCCCCTGGCTCTGCCCGTCGGCCACGTCGCGCACCATGCCGTAGGGGTTGTGTCTCTGGCCCTCGAGGGTCGGCTCTTTCCATTCCTCGCCCTCTTCCAGCAGCCACTTGCGACTGCCGGACAGGGGCAGGCTGCAGTCGGCGGTCGTGTCGCGGTCGGCGTCGCCCTCGAGGGTCCAGTCATGGGTCTTGCCGCCGCGCACGCGGAACACGTCCACCAGGTAGGCGTCATCGGCCGACACCGGCACCATGACCAGCAGGCGGCGGTAGAGGTCGAGGCCCTTGATGCCGCTGTACGCCGCTTCGGCCGAAGCCTCCACGGCGCTGATCTGCGGCGACGTCGGGTCCTTCACATCGCCCGGCAGGTAGAGCTGCAGGTTGCCCGGCGGCCCGGAGCTTTGGTCGGTCCGGTCCACGACCACAAGATTGTGCCCCAGGCTGCTCGTGGCCCAATAGCGCATCTGCGTCCACGTGTAGCCGACATCGGGCAGCAGCTCGCGCTCGTTGGCCCACAGCATCAGGTTCAGGTTGTCGCAGTGCTGGTGGCCATATCCGCCGGAGAAGTGCAGTTGGGCCAGCATCTGGCTGGCCTGGCGGCCGCGGCCCAGCGAGACCTGGCCGGCGCCCGGCAGGATCGTCGAGACGCTGCAGTCGCGCGGGGCGCTGCGGCGCTCGTACGGGTGCGTGTCGTGGATGCAGCTCGAGCAGCCATTGGGCAGACCCACCAGTTCCGGCGCGGTCTGGCAGCGGCCCCACAGCGGCAAGTCGTTCTCCGGCTGCACGTTGTCCAGCCGCTTGCCCGTCTGCGGGTCCTGGTAGCCGGGCGGGTCGGAATAGCCGCGCACCGCATCGAAGGAGTACTTGAGCCCGCCCACCGTCATGGCGTGATACGACGGGGTGCCCTCCTTCCACACGCCGTCGCGGAAGAAGCCGTGATCCACGTGCTTGACCATCTCCGCATAGGCCCAGTGCACCAGCGGCGGGTCGTTGATGATCCGCCCGGCCAGCGCCGCCGAGCGGATGTCGTAGCCCGAGACATTGCTGACTTCATCTTTCCGGGCGATGGCGCCCTCGGCGGCGGCCTTGACGAAGTCCCGCTCGATCTTCTCCCGCAGGTCGTAGCCCCGCGCCTTGGACAGCTCGTCAAGGACGGGGCTGTCATAGACCATGTCATACGCGGGGAGGATCTCGACCGGGATCTCGTTGTGGAAGAAGTTCCAGCGGCCACAATCCCACGTCCAGTGCAGCTTCTGCTCCTTGAAGGCGAAGCGGCGCGGGCCGTTCTGCAGGACCGGATAGTGCGGATAGGCGTTGGCGAAGGCATCGAGCACGATGGCGACCCGGCGCGCGTACTCCGGCTTGCCGGTCAGCGCAGAGAGCTTCGCGGCCTCTGTCGTCCGTGCAATGAGCCAGGCCCGCTTGTGCAGCCACAGGTGCATGCTCATGAAGTGCGGCGCCTGGTGGCCTTCGCCGAAGTAGTAGTTGTAGCTGATCGTCTCGCCCAGCATGTTCTGGCCGGTGAGGGTCCGGTTCTCGGGGTAGTCGGGGTTCGGGAAGACCACCGTCTTGCAGAAGCGGCACTTGAGCTCCTCCGGCCGGTCGAAGCTCCACGTGAGGACGCCATTGCCCTCGACGCCGCCATAGCACTTGGGGCACTCGACGTATTGCGCGTAGCCGTGGGGCGGGACGAAGGCGAGGGCCTGCTCGTCGGTCATGGCCATTAGCGGGGCCACCGCGTTCTGCAAGGCCTCGACCTGGGAGGCGCTGAGCTTGTGATCCAGTACGGGGTGCTTGATCCCGACTGCCTGTCCGGCTGCCATGGCGGACCACCCCCAGAGCAGGGCGGCCAGGCCCAGGGCCGCGGTTGTGGCGAGGCGTGTAGTGGTCATGATGGTCAGAGGTTTCTCCGCGGGGCGCGGCGCACCTGCAGGAGGAACGG
>CAZZDO010000443.1:0-2536 GCA_964653205.1 uncultured Armatimonadia bacterium
GCCTTCGCGCGCGTCACTGACCCCAGCACGCACGCCACGCTGGCGCCGTAGCCGGGCAGGGCCTGCTGGTCGGCGCTGATCCATTCGCACGCGCCGTCCTCGGCGAACTGCGCGATGAGCCCCTCGAGCATCTGCCGCGCAAAGCCCTCGTCCACGGTGGCGATCGTGCGCGCGACCCAGCCGCTGGGCACGGCCCAGAAGCCGCCGTTCTGATACGTGCCGGCCGGCACGTCCACGTAGAGGCGCTTCCACGTCTGCGTGCCGGGCAAGTGGCGCACGTAGCCGTGCAGCATGATCTCATCGCGATGGCGCAGGAAGTAGTGGGCGATGCGCTCGGTCTGGGTCTTCGAGGCGACCCGCAGCACGGCGGCGTAGGCGCTGCCCCACAGGTCCACCTGCCGGCAGTCCTGCATGGCGGCGCGGAACATCCCCTGGTCGTCGTCCCAGAACTCGAGCAGCCTCTGGCCGGCGTGTTCGGCGCGCTCGAACCACGCGTGCGCGTCGTCGTGCTGCTCCCAGCCCTTGTACGTCTGCGCCATCAACTCGCAGGCTTCCCAGTGCAGCAGCGACCCGAAGAGCGTCTTGCCGGTCTTGCAGATCGTGTCGGTGAAGCCGTAGTCCACCCACGGGGTGTTGCGGTCCACATAGGTCAGGCCGTCGGCCTCCACCGGCACGGCGTCCATCGCCGCCCACATGCGCTCGAGGCGCTGGTGGGCCCCGGTGTAGTCGCGCGTGGCCTTCGCGTAGGCGCAGATCAGCTTGACCATGAAGAGCTGGTTGTCAATCGGTGGCTGCGACCCGATGGGCTTGTCCACCGGGCCGGGGAAGAACACCGCGAGGCCGTCGGCCTGCACGCGGTCGGGGATGAAGCCGTCTTCGCGCTGGCCGCCGAGGAGCACGTCAATGCCCGCGAGGACTTCGGCGGGCGGGATCAGGTCCGTCGCGCCCTCGACCATGTAGCAGAAGTCGCGCGTCCAGCACGCCGCGTAGTGGCCCGAGCCGTCCGGATAGTACAGCGGCACGCCGGCGGGGTTCTCGTGGCGGCAGGCGGCGAGCACGGCGCGCGTCTGCGCGAGGAGGGCGTCATACGAAGCGGCGCTGATGCGCACGGGGGGGAGAGTCTTCATCGGCACCTCGGGTCGGTCATCCTGGCGGTAGAGCGGGCGTCTCGCCCGCCACGGCACTGTCCGGCAAGACGTATCGTTGCCGCAGGGACGCCTCGTCCGTCGAATACGGCACGCCCCGCGTCGCGCCCTGCGCGCCGATCAGGAGCCACGCCCCCCGAGGCACGACCACCGGTTCGGGGCTTTCGGGGCTCTGCACCAGCCGGTCTTCGGTCAGCTTCATCGCCCAGACCCCGACCGCCCGGCGGTACGGCCGGCAGCCGAGGGCGAGCAGGCGCTGCTCCGTGGGCGTCGGCTGCCAGTTCGCCTCGTCCACGGGCACGTACGTGTCGCGGAAATGGTCGGGCCGGACGGGCCAGTGCGGGAAGTCGTACCGGTGCTCGCGCGCCGGGCCTGTCGCGTCGAAGCAGATCATGGTGCCCGCGTCGGCCACGAGCGTGTCCCAGTCGGTCACGATGGTCAGCGGGGCCTCGGCGGCGGGCAACGCCCGCGCCATGACGACCCAGTCCGGGCGGGGCGGCAGATACGCGAAGCCCGCGGCGCGCAGCTCGTCATCGGTCCAGTCCCGCTGGCGCAGCACCTCGGGCTCGGGCATCGCTCTACGCGCTCTCCTGCGCCTGGCGGGTCAGGATCGCCTGCACCATCGCCACGTTCTCCTCGACCATGTCGTCCTTGTCGCCGCGGTGCATGCCGACGTTGCAGACATCGCCGGGCTTGATGTGGTCGAAGCAGTACTCGAACGCCATCAGCGGGTCAATGCGGCCCGCGCCCATGATCTTGTAGGCGATGCAGGGCTTCGCGATGCGCTGGATGCACTCGTACGCGGCGGGCAGGTCGGAGAGCTGGAAGCGGTGGCCGGTCCCCGCGTGCAGGCTGCCGCAGTTGAAGATGCAGACGACGTGGAAGTCCACGAGGTCCAGCGAGTTGACCCAGTCGTGCACGAGCGGCGAATGGCCCGCCACGCCGATGGGCAGGCCGATGGACTTGGCGTGCGCGACCCATGCCTCGAGCGTCTTGGCGTCCTGCTCCTTGTAGAAGCCGTCCACGTAGCCGCCATGGAAATAGGCGGCGGTGGCGCCGATCTCCTTGGCCTCGTCGAGTGAGTGCATCATCGTGGGATGGGAGCGCATGGCGAGCTGGCCGATCCACTGCATCGGGCCCTTGTCGGCCAGATAGCGCTTCGTGGTCTCGATGACGTGCTCGGTCTCGTTGTTGGTGACGAAGGTGTTGATGCCGGCCATCCAGGCGCGCTCCCAGGTCTCCAGGATGCGCTCGGGGGTGGCCCAGGTCTTCATCTCCTCGTCGCGTTCGGGGTTCTGGTGCGAAAAGCCGCCGAAGGGATTGGCGCCGATGAGGAGGCGGGATAGGGTGAGGCCGGCGAAGTCAACGGTGGGAAGCATGCGAGTCTCCTG
>CAZZDO010000443.1:2636-4390 GCA_964653205.1 uncultured Armatimonadia bacterium
CCTACGTCTTCCGCGCCGCGCCGACCAGCTCCTGCAGCCGCGTCACCCCGTGCCGCGCGCAGTACGCCTCCAGCCCCGCCACTACCTCCATACACGTCTCGGGCGTCACGAAAGTTCCCGTGCCGATGGCCACGGCGTTGGCCCCGGCCAGGAGGAATTCCAGCGCGTCGCGCGCGTTCATGATTCCGCCCATGCCGATGATCGGTACGCCGAGGCCGGCCGCCGCGACCTGCCAGACCATGCGGACGGCCACCGGGCGGATGGCCGGGCCCGACAGCCCGCCGGTGATGTTGCCCAGCTTCGGCCGCCGCTGCTCGACGTCAATCGCGATCCCGACGAGGGTGTTGATGAGCGAGAGAGCGTCCGAGCCCGCCTCCACGGCGGCCGCGGCCAGGGGCACGATGTCCGTCACGTTCGGCGACAGCTTCGTGATGAGCGGCAGGTCGGTGGCCGCGCGGACAGCCCGCACTAACTCCGCCAGCGCCGCCGGCGCCAGCCCGAACAGCATCCCGCCCTGCTCGCAGTTCGGACACGAGGCGTTGATCTCCAGCGCGTCGCACAGCCCGCTCTCCGTGAGCCGGCGCGCGACCGCCGCGTAGTCGGCGAGGCTGTCGCCGGCGATGTTGACGATGACCGGCGTGCCCAGGCGCTGCAGCGGCGGGAGCTTCTCGGCGATGACGGCCTCGACGCCGGGGTTCTGCAGGCCGATGGCGTTGAGCATCCCGGCGGGCGTCTCGGTCACGCGCGGGGGCGGGTTGCCCGGGCGCGGGTGCAGCGTCGTGGCCTTCACGACGATGGCCCCGAGGCCCGAGAGGTCCAGGAAGTCCTCGTACTCCACGCCCCAGCCGAACGTGCCCGAAGCGGTCATGACGGGGTTCTTGAGCGCGAGGCCGGCAAGGTTGAGCGACAGGTCAGTGGGGGGCATGGTAGTTCAGTATATCAAACACGAGTGACGGGCTGCCGTCAAGGTGCGCGCGAGGCGATTCTCGGGGAAAGAAATCGCCCCCGGAGCGTTACTAAGGAACGTGTAGCTCGAATCGCGAGGTATCATCTGATGAAGAAGCTTGGGATCATCGCCGCACTGCTGGTCGTGACGGCCGCGCTGGCCCAGGGCGATAAGCCCTGGCAGCGGCAGGGCACGCGCGCGGGTGAAGAGATCGTCGGCCCCGATGGGGGCAAGATGGTGTGGGTGCCCGCCGGGGAGTTCATGATGGGGTCGAACGACGGCCCGGCCGATGAGCGGCCTATCCACCGCGTGCGGATCAGCAGGGGCTTCTGGCTGAGCCGGTGCGAGACGACGTGCGCGCAGTGGAAACGCTACTGCCAACAGGCGGGGATCAGGCTCGACAAGGAGATCTTCACGCCGGACAATCACCCGATGTCCGGGGTCAGTTGGTTCGACGTGGACAAGTACTGCCGTTTCTACGGCATGGCGCTACCGACCGAGGCGCAGTGGGAATGGGCCGCGCGCGGGCCCGAGGGGCGCAAGTACCCGTGGGGCAACCAGTGGAACGCCTGGCTGTGTAACAACAAGGACAACCCCTACGTGGACGAGGACCTGGGCATGGCCTTCACGGCCCCGGTCGGGCGCTACCCGGGCGGCGCGAGCTGGTGCGGGGCGCTGGACATGGCCGGGAACCTGGACGAGTGGGTCGCCGACTGGTACAGCGAGACCTACTACGCGGCGTCGCCCAGCCTGGACCCGACCGGCCCGGCCGCGGGGACGGAGAAGGTGTGGCGGGGCGGGTACTGCT
>CAZZDO010000444.1:0-4381 GCA_964653205.1 uncultured Armatimonadia bacterium
ACGTCGCCGTCTGTAGGGCGGGGTACGAGCCCCCGCCCTACAGACGGCGACGTCGAAGACGACTACGGCGAGGCGCTCTCCTATCGCGCCTCCGCGCTGCTGTTCGCGGCCGGGCTCGTGGCGGCCATCGTCATCGGCGTGTCCATCAAGATGTCCTGGGCCGTGGCCATTGCGTTCTTCGTGCAGTACTACATCATGACCGCCATCATCGGCCGCATTCGGGCGGAGATGGGTCTGCCGACGCATGAATTGGAGCGGCTCGGCCCCACCGTGATGCAGGGGAACATCCTGGGGCCGCGCATGCTCGGCGTGCAGAACCTGACGTCGCTGTCGCTCTTCTTCGGCTTCACGCGCGGGATGCGCAACATCCCCTTCCCGCTGCAATTCGAGGCGCTCTATCTCGCCAGGCACACCGGCAGCAGCCAGCGCCGGCTGCTCCTGGCCACGCTGGCGATGATCCCCGTCGCCGTCGCGCTCTCCTTCTTCATGACGCTGGCGCTGGGCTACCACCACGGGCTGGGGATGAACTGGGCCAAGTGGATGCCGTGGTCGTGCCAGGAGGCGTGGAACCAGCTCACCGGGTGGCTGAACCGCAACGAACCCTTCCAGTGGAACCGCATCATCGCCAGCGTCGTGGGCTTCGGCGTGTACTTCGGGCTGATGGTGCTGCGCACGCGCTGGATCGGCTGGCCGCTCCACCCGGCGGGCTTCGCGCTCTCGACGACCTGGTACATGGCCCACATGTGGTGCCCGATGATGATCGCGTGGATCACCAAGACAGTGACGCTGCGCTACGCCGGGGGCAAGGCCATGCGGGCGCTGCGCGCGGCGGCGTTCGGGCTGATCCTCGCGGACGTCGTCAGCGGGTCGCTGTGGATCCTGTACGGGCTGTTCACGAACACGACGACGTATTCGTTCTGGCCGTAGACGGCGGGAACCATGACCGCAGCCGCGTAGGCCCGCCGGTCCTCCGGCGGGCATGTGCGCCGGAGGACCGGCGCACCTACGCGCATCAACCATATGCGAGGTCGGCGCCATGAACATCTGGGACTGCCATATCCACTGCCGCGGGGACGAGCAGGCGGACGACGTTCTGCGGGCCATGGACGCCGCCGGCGTCACCCGCATCACGGCCTTCAGCGCCTATCCGGGCTCGCACCACGAGGCCGGGCCGCCGCCCCCGCTGGCGGACTTCCGCGAGAACATGCTGAAGGTCGCGGCGCTCCAACGCGCCGCGCCGGACCGCATCTGGGGCGTCTTCTGGCCCGACCCGCGGCAGGAGGGCGTGCTGGACGTGATCGAGGAGGCGCTCGTCGAGCACGAGTTGCACGGCCTGAAGATGATTCCGAACCACTGGGCGGCGTGCGATGACTTCATGCTCCCGCTGTATGAAACGATGCAGCAACTCGGCAAGCCGATTCAGTTCCATTCGGGCATCCTGTACGCGTTCGGCGATAGCTCGCGCTTCTGCCGGCCGGTGCTGTACGAGACGCTCATCAACTATCCCGGCCTCAAGTTCGCCCTCGCCCACATCGGCTGGCCGTGGACCGATGAATGCCTGGCTGTCTATGGGCACAGCCGGTCGCTGGCCCACGCGCGCGGCGACAACAGCGGCATGTGGATTGACACGTGCCGAGGCACGCCGGACGCCTGGCGCGAGGACGCCCTGCGCAAGGCGGTGATCTTCGCCGGGTGCAACCGCCTGATGTATGGCACGGACACGTACCCCGGTGGCATCGCCGGCAGCACGCCCGTCCACGTCCGCAAAGACCTCGACCTCCTGCGCAACGAGATCGGCGTGTCCGAGCAGCAGCTCGAGGACTTCTTCTGGAACGCGGCGGAGGCGTTCTATTCGTAGCTGCCGGGGAGATGAACGGCGTCCCACCCCCTACCCCCTCCCTGAAGGGAGGGGGAAAGGCAACGGCCAGGACAGCCCCTCCCTGAAGGGAGGGGGAAAGGCAACGGCCACGACGGCCCCTCCCTTCAGGGAGGGGTCGCGCCGAAGGCGCGGGGGTGGGGCGCCGGAAGCGCTCGCGGGAGGCCATCATGTGGCGGACCATGCTACTGTGTGTCGCTCTATCCATCCCTCTCTCCGTTGACGCCCGCACCCTCGTCGTGGACCAACGCCACCCCCAGGCCGCCGACACCAACGAAGGTACCCCCGAAGCGCCCCTCAAGACCATCGCCGCCGCAGCCAGGCTCGTCGAGCCCGGCGATACCGTGCTCATCCGCAGCGGCACCTACCGCGAGGGCGTTGTCATCGAGCGCGGGGGCACTGCCGACAAGCCCGTCGTCTTCCGCGCCGACCTGGCGGCGAATGTCGTCGTCACCGGGGCCGATGTGCTGGGCAAGCTGCAGCAGCAGCCCGGCGAGGACAAGGTGTTCAGCGTCGAGTGGCCGCACGTCTTCATCGGCTGGAACCCCGCCCGCGCGCACCCGGCCGATGACTACCACCGCCTGGTCGGGCGCTGCGAACAGGTCTTCGTGGACGGCTACGCACTGCGGCAGGTGCTGGCGCGCGAGCAACTCGCTCGCGGAACGTTCCTCGTAGACGAGCCGGGCAAACGCCTGGTCCTGTGGGGCTTTCACAATGAGGACCTGACGAAGCGGCTGGTGGAGGCTTCTACACGCAGCGTGATCTGGGACGTGAAGGCGCCGCATGTGCACACGCGTGGCCTGCGGTTCCGCTACGCGGCCAACATGGCCCAGCACGGCGCGGTGGCATTGCGCGGGCAGGGGGATGTGCTCGAGGACTGTCTGTGCGAGCGCATGAACTCCATCGGCGCGAGTTTCGTCGCGCCGAACTTGGTCGTGCGGCGTTGCACGTTTGCGGACAACGGGCAGATGGGCTTCTCCGCCGGCGGCGCGCACAACCTGCTGTTCACCGGCTGCGTCGTGCGCAACAACAACGTCAAGGGCTGGAACCGTGGCTGGGAGGCCGGCGGCGACAAGCTGTGTATGAGCCGCGGAGTCGTCATCGAGCAGTCGCAGTTCCTGGACAACCGCGGCAACGGCATCTGGTTCGACATCGGCAACGAAGACTGCACCGTCCGCAACTGCCTCATCGCCGACAACGAGGACGCGGGCATCTTCTACGAGATCTCCTACGGCCTGCACGCCCACGACAACGTCATCATCGGCAACGGCTTTGCCGTCAACCCCGGGGCGTGGGGCGCGCAGGCGGCCATCTCCCTGTCCAGCTCTCCCTTCTGCGTCATCGAGCGCAACCTGATGATCGGCAACAGAGAGGGCTTCAACTTCCGCGAGCAGGGCCGCACCACGCCGCGCATCGGCAAGCAAGGCGCCGAAGAGCCCATCTGGAACCACGACCAGGCCATCCGCCACAACGTCATCGCCTACAACCGCGACGCGCAGACGTGGGGTTGGTTCGACGTGCTGGACGAGCGGCACTTCCCGGCGGCGCTGCAGGTAGGGGCGCAATTGATTGCGCCCAAGCCGGGAGAGGGCGCGATGAATCGCGCCACTACGCTCGACCAACTGAAGATCGTCTTCACGGGCAACCTCTACGCCGTGCAGCGAGGGCAGGAGCTGTTCAACTGGGGCTGCGCGTGGCGACACAATGAGCGCTATGCGGACCTGGAGCAGGTGCGCCGGCAGCTTGGCCTGGAGCAGGACAGCCGCGTGGCGGACTTCGTGTTCGCCGACTACCTCACCCGGGACTTCCGCGTCCCGGCGGGCGGCCTGGCGCTGAAGATGGAATGCTACCCGCAGGGCACAGTGCCGGGGGTAAGACTGGGGGGGCTGGCAGCCCCGTGAACGGCGCTCGCCATGGGTACAGCGGCGCCGTTCACGAGGTGAGGAAGACTACACTCCGGGGCGGTGCTACAGGCCCACCGGGTCTTCGGCGATGAACTTGACGCCGTTGCCGCGCCGGCCGGCCGGGATGGAACTCGTGCTCAGCCACTTCACGTGGCCGTCCCAGAAGGCGACATTGGCGCCCTCGTTGTGCGGGTTCCCGATCCAGTGCTTGTGGTTGCCCGCACCGACGTTGCTCATGTTGGTGCAGCAGTCGCGGTCGGTGTTCTGGTCCTGGTAGTTGTGGGTCAGCCAAGCGATGTCACCATTGCCGGTTCCACGCCCGCCGCCATCGGCGAACATGATGGTCATGGCCGGCTGGGTGAACACGGCGATGGCGCGGGACTCGCCGCCACGGTTCCACGCGTATGAGCGGTACGCGCCGGTGGATGGGCACCACCAGACCTGGCGGTTCTTGATGTACGGCTGCAGCGGCTCCCAGCGGTTTCCGGGCGTGCTGGTAGGTACATACCCTGACTCGTATTTGTGGAAACAGCCGGCGCAAGTGCCGCCGGGACTGGCCCAGTTCATGCCGGCGCCCGTCGGCCCGTGGGAACGCTCGTCG
>CAZZDO010000445.1:0-4376 GCA_964653205.1 uncultured Armatimonadia bacterium
GAACGATGCGGGCCCGTTGGGCTAAGGCGTTGGGCAAAGTATCTGTGCGCACCCAACTGTGCAACTGCTCGCGCTGTTCTTCCGACAACACGACCGGCGCTTTGGCGGGACGGCCCGTAGGCATGATTTGACCTCCTATGCCGTGCTGCGGAGATCATATCATACTGCCCGACGTTTGTCTAGATATTAAAGGGACATAACACTAGACGTCAAGGGGCAGAGGACGCAGACACCCGCCAGGTGGGCGGGTGTCCGCGGTTCTGCGGGCCTCGTGAGGGCGGGGCTACTTCGACGCCCGCCCGTACTCCCGCGCGTGCTCGTACATGCCGATGATGTTCGCCACAGGGATGTCCGGGCCCACGGTGCTCGTTGGCCCCAGGAAGAACCCGCCGCGCCCGCGGCAGGCGTCAATGCACCGCTCCACCTCGCGGCGCACGTCCGCCAGCGAGCCGTGGGGCAGGACCTCGCGCACCGAGATGCTGCCGTACAGGATCAGGGGCTCACCCCACCGGTCCGTCATGCCGGCCAGCCGTTCCAGCGATACCCGTTGGTGTTCCGGCAGGTAGGTGTCCTCCTGCAGCCCCTGGAAGCCGTTGATGCCCGCCGCCAGCAGCCGCTCGATGATCGGGTTGATGTTGCCGTCGGAGTGCCAGATCTTCTTGACCCCGGAGTCATTCAGGGGCTGCAGGCAGTAGTGCACATGGGGGAAGTAGACCTCGTCCAGCAGACGAGGGCTGACCATCGGCCCGGCATTGTCGCAGATGTCCTGACCGATATAGACGACCGGCGGCGGCCCCCCCTCCCCCAGCGTCGCGACGAAGGCCTCGTTGCAGCATCGGGCGGTCTCCGCCGCGCAACGGAAGAGCTTGTTCATGCTCTCCGGGTACAGCGCCAGCGCCTCGTAGTAATTGTCGTAGCCGAACTGGGAGTAATACATGAAGGGGCAGTCGCGGGCCTTCGCATAGGGCAGGATGAGGATGTCCTCTCCCCCGTCCTCGTCGCACTGGGCCCAGTCAGCCTGAATCTGCTCCTGGTACGCTGCGAAGTCGAAGTCGCGACGGACCTGCTCGGGAGGCGGCAGACCCTCGGCGTAGTCGCGCACTTCCTCCGGGCTGGCGTACGCGGGGCGGCCCTGTTGGGTGAACAGGCTCTCACGCCCCTCGCCCATATCCGTGCTGACCTCGGCCGCCTTGGGGGTGACGACCTGGATGATCAGGTCCACACCGAACGCGCGGGCCGCCTCGACCGCCGCGCGGCGGGGCTCGGTGAAGGGGTCCAGGCCGGATAGCTGCCGCAGGGCCTCGGCATGGGCGATGAAGCCGCCCAGCAGCGGCACGCGGTCGGTCGTCTCGAACTGCAGGGCCCGGAGAGCCCGTTCTCGTCCGCGCAAGGCACTCACCTCGGCGGGGATGCTTCCCTTCCGGCACGAGGAGTCCTCCCGCAGCACAGGAATTGAGCGCCCCGGCGGCGAAGTGGACCATATCCGGAGTCGCTACTCCGCTCCCCAACGGAGGTTGCCATGAAGCTCCTCACCCTGCTCGCACTCGGGCTGCTCCTTGCGGCCATTCCCGCTGTGCAGGCCCAGGACGGGGCCCTGCCCGCCTTCCCCGATGTCAAGATCCTGATCGTCATCCCCGAGTTCCACCAGGGCGAGTTCGGCCTGCTCGACGCCACCGCCCAGGCCGATGTGACCTGGACTCCCGAGAACTGCCACGCCGGCCAACCGTGGCTCGAGACGCGCCTCATCCAGCGCTTCGTGGACGCCGGCTACCAGGTTACGGATCAGAGCCAATATGCCTTCGGGCGGTACTCGACCCAGTTGCAGCCGGTCATGGAGGACACCACCGCCGCGCTCCCGAAGGCCCTGGCGGACAACTTCGGCGTGGACATCGTGATCGTCGGGCCGGCCATGCTCGCGCCGGACGCGCCCGGCGCGAACCCTGCGACGGTGCAGGCGCGCGCGGTGCTGCGCGCGGTGTCCCGATTGGGTGAGGGACAGGTCCTCGGCACCAGCTCCGTGGCGACCACGGGCACGGACGCGGACCTCAACACCGCTGCACAGACGGCCGCCGTGGCCGCGGCCGACGCGGCTGTGGCCGAGTTGATGGCCGGGATTGGGGCCGCGACCGGCGGTCCCACCGCTCCGGTCGCCGCGACCAACCCCGGCGGCACGACGCCCACGACGCCGGACACGACCACACCGACGACGCCGACGACCCCCACCGGCCCGCTCGGGATCGCCGTCATGCCCTTTGACGACCAGTCCGGAGCAGCCACCGCCGCCTGGGATCTCGGCACGCGCCTGCCAGACCTGATCGCTGCCGAGATGGCCAAGACGGCCACGCGGCCCATCATCGCTCGCACTACGGTTACCCAGGCCGTGCAACAGCAGGGCTGGCAGGGAGCCGACATCTTCAACGGCACCGTGCCCCTCAAGGACCTCGCGGCCGTGCTGAATGCCGATGTCGCCGTCTGCGGGCGGATCATGCAATGCGCTTCAACCAAGGTGAAACGCCTGATCCCGCTGCCCGGGGGGGCGCGCCTGGGGATGGAGCGCGGGCAAGTCCGGATGCAGATCAAGGTGGTGGACCTGACGAGTGGCGCCGTCCTGGCCACCAAGGAGATCAAGAGCGAGGCCACTGAGGCGATCATCGGCGACGGCGCGGTGCTCACGGACTTCGACAGCGCGCAGTTCAACAAGAGCGCCATCGGGAGCGCCACGCAGAAGGCCGTGGCGGCGGCCGCGGCGGCGGCAAATGCCGCCGTGAAGGCGGTACCGGCTACCTGCGCGGCCTGTGGGGCCAAGGTGCAACCGGGAGACAAGTTCTGTCCGGGTTGTGGGGCGCCCGTGCAGGCGACGCCCGCGGTCTGCCCCAAGTGCAAAGAGCCGGTGCAGCCGGGGGACAAGTTCTGCCGCAAGTGCGGCCAGGCGCTGCAGCAGCAGTAGCGGCCGGGCGCCCGTCAGCTGGCTCCGCGACCACGTTGACAGGTGGCGGCTTTCTCAGTATGATAGGCGCTGTCAGAGCGCCGAAGTGGTGGAATTGGTAGACACGCAGTCCTCAGGAGGCTGTGGGCACTGCCCGTGCCGGTTCGAGTCCGGCCTTCGGCACCACCAGAACACTAAAGCGGCCGCCCCGATTGGGACGGCCGCTTTTGCGTGTCCGCGTAGGTGCGCCGGTCCCCCGGCGCACAATTCCACAGCCCGACCCGCCGGAGGACCGGCGGGCCTACGCGGCTGTCAAGGATACAGGAAGTGGTCCTGCAGTCCCGTGAACGCCTCGATGACCAGCCACAGCGCGATGTTCGCGAAATCCCCCAGGATCATCCCCAGGAAGAACGGTCGGCTCTTCTCGTAGGCCGGGATGCCCCCGTAGCGCAGCATCAGGCTCTTGACCGCCCAGGCGACGAGGGTCGAGAACCACATGTTGCGCATGGCGAAGGTCGCGGCCATGGGGTAGCCCAGCGGGTGCAGCGGCCACCACAGGAAGCGCCCCCGCAGGGCTTGCAGCGCCACCATCCCCGCCGCGCCGATTCCCATGAAGAGGACCTTCATCGTCACGGGCCCGGTGGGGTTCATCAGGAATTGGCCGGTGATGCGCAGCGGCTCTTGCGGCACGCCCACCCACCGCCAGGTGCTCAGCCCGATGCCCCCGCCCGGCGTCAGGTACGACAGCGCCGTGATCGTGATGAACGAGGTCACGATGCTGAGGCCCACACCCCACATCATCGAGCCCACGAGCCCGCGCGGCTGCAGTTCCTCGGCCTCCAGGAGCTTGAGTGAACTCATCACGTTGGGCATCATCAGGCAGCGCCAGTCCATCGTCAGGAAGCGCAGGTAGCCCATCATGTGCCAGTCGCGCGGCGCCAGCCCGCCGACGCCCAGGGCGTTACGCACGACCATCCGCGGGTCCAGCGGCGTCCCGATCCACACCGTCCCGCCCTCGCACACCAGGCGCGACAGCCCGATCGAGTAGAGGAACCACAGGCCGAAGTACAGCAGCGTGGCCTTCGGGGACATGCCGAAGAGTTGCCACCAGCCGACAATCAGCGCCAGGCCGACGAGCAGGCCGAAGATGGCCACGCTCGGGGGGAGGGGGTCGTGGGGATCCTGCGCGTCGGCCGCGTAGGCCCGCCGGTCCCCCGGCGGGCAATCTTCCGCCGTGCGCCGGGGGACCGGCGCACCTACGCGGATTGCCGCGTCCCACATCCGCCGCAAGTGCCGCCGCCCGATCCACAGCGACCCGAGCGCCAGCGCCAGCAGCGCCCCGCTGCTCTGCTCTTCAAGGAACGGGAAGCCCGCCAGTGAGACCGAGCCCCCGCCCCCCAGACCCAGCGCCGTCCCCAGCACCGACTCTGCCTTGCCGATGAAGTAGAAG
>CAZZDO010000446.1:0-4373 GCA_964653205.1 uncultured Armatimonadia bacterium
AGCAGGCAGCCGGTGAACTTGACGATGGTGTTGGCGCCGACGGCCTCCACCGCGCGCAGGCAATGGCATGTCGCGCTGCCGAAGATCTCGATCTCGCTGTCGCCGCGTTCGGCGTCGCCCTTGACGCCGCTCGTAGCCCACTTCGGGTCGCCGATGAGCCAGGCCAGCTTCGCGCGCCAGAAGAAGACGTTGTGGGCCGTGAAGTGCCGGGCGTTGACATTGATCGCGCAGCCGTAATCGAGGTTGTAGTTCATGTCCACGAACAGGTTGCCCGTGATCGTGGCGGAGTGGGCGGAGGGGGCGAAGCGCAGCAGGTAGTCCGCCTTGGCGCCGGGACGGGGGAGGAGCCAGGCGTTCTCCGCGTGGATCGTCGCGCCGAACTGCCGGAGTTCCACGCTTGTGATGGCGTACTTGCCGCTGAGGATGAGGCGACTGCCGGGGCGACCACCTACGGAGTCTACGGCGCGCTGGATCGCGGCCGTGTCATCGGTCAGCCCCCGGCCCCCGGCGCCGAACCATTCCGGGCAGGGGTCCTTGAGGCCCGTCACGGCGCCGGTCGGCGGGAAGATCGGGTAGCGGCCCGCCACGAGTGTGCCGTCCACGACCAGCGGCTTGTCGCCGAGGGCCAGCAGGCCGCCGCGGGCGACGACGACCTCGACATGCGTCGGGATGGCGGGGGCGTCGCAGGTGAGCGGGCCGTCTACCGTGAGTGTCGCCTGGCCGTCGCCGATGGCCTGGAGGGCGGCCTGCAGCGAGTAGCCGTAGGCGCCGGCGGCAAAGGTGCGCGAGGCGGGGGCGGCGTGGGCGGCGCTGGACAGGGCCAGCAGAGTCAAGATGACGGGCGCGGGGCGTCGCATGGGCAACTCCGGGTCTGCAGGCTGTTTGGATGCCCCGTTGCGGGGCCCCCGTCGCGCCGGTACGGCCGGCGCGCCACCCCGCAACTAGCTAACGGTCGAAGCGGATGGCGCAGACTTCGGCGGCCGGGACGGCCACCGTGAGCTTGCTGCCGTCCTGCTTGATGGGCGCGGGCTGGGCTGTGCCGTCCAGGAGCAGTGCCTTCGCCTGCTTGAGCCCGGCCGGCCAGGGCAGGGCGGTCGTGTCTATCGTCAGCGTCCAGGGCTGGCGGTCCTGGCCTCGGTCCCAGGCGGTGACGACGGCGGCCTGGGGGCCGGATGGGGCCCGGCCCGGCTGCGCCGGCCGTGCCCCATTCGGCCCCTCCGGCACAAAGACCCGCGCCTGGACCCTCTCCGGCATCCCCGACAGCCCCAGCGCGTCCATCATGCGGCCCTGGTAGACGACGTCGCGGACCCGCTTGCGCAGCGCGACGAGCTGCTTAACGTGCTGGTGGACCGGGTTCTGCTCGCTCCGCGGGTGCAGGTTGAGTACGTCGAACCGTTCGCCGAGAAGGAACACGTAGTTGAAGGCGTCCTGATGGCGGCCAGTCTCCGCAAGATCGGGATAGATGCTCTGGATGCCCGTCCAGCGGTTGCACGTGCCCGAGAAGACCGGGTAGACGTCGCTGAAGCTCGTGCAGAAGATCTCGGGCCGCGACCAGGCGCCGCTGCCGAAGGAGAGTTCCGTGCCCAGGCACCAGTTCGTCCATGGCATCAGCCCGGCGCAGGCCACGCCCTCGTAGAGCAGCGGGCCCGGGAAGTCCTTACGGATACGCTCCAGCAGGCGCGTCTGGCCCGTGGCAAGGCCCTCGGGGTGGGGCAGGTCGAGTGAGTAGTTGGCCGGCTGCAGGCCGTAGCCCTGGACCGGGAAGCTGTCGAGGTACCAGATGTCGGCCCCGTAGTCGTTGTGCCACTTGCTGATCCAGAAGGACAGGTAGTCGCCCCACCACGGGGAGCCGGGGTTCATGGCCCAGTAGCCGTCCGGGTAGCCCGAATGGCTGTGGCCGGCCGCCCCGCCCTTGCCGTAGTGGCCCTGCGGGCCGATGAAGATGTGCTTGATGACCTCGTCGTAGAACTTCGGCAGCGGCGGCAGGTTCGTGAGGTTGTGCTTCTCGATGGCCTCGCGCAGGGCCGGGTTGTCGTCCACGGCCGCGTCGAAGCAGATCGCGTTGCTGTAGAAGCCGACATGCCCGCCCTGCTTGTGGATCTGCGCGATGGCGTCCCGCAGCTCCTGCTCGGTGCCGAGGTCGGGGTTGGGGTAGAAGTACGAGTAGTAGGCCCCGCCCAGGATCATCTGCGCCCAGAGCTGCAGGTAGTCGAACCCGTAGTATTGCGCCGTCTTGAGCATCTCGGGGAGTTCTTTGAACTTGTAGCTCGGGCCGCCCGCACCGGTCCAGCCGTCGCAGGTCGCGAGCCAGTCGGGCTGCTTCCGCGGCGGGGTGTTCTGCAGGCTCCAGTCGCGGAAGCGCTCGGCGGTGGCGTGCCAGGCCCCGGCGTGGGCTGCCAGTTCGACGACCGGCGCCTGGAAGGTCTCGCCGGGCTCCAGGAGCGTCCACCAGCGGTTGCCGAGGGTGAGCGCCCCGTCAGCGGCCTCCGTCATGACCTCCATCTGCTGGCTCGCGGGCGAGAGGGGGATCATCGCCAGCCCCCCGGCGGCGTCATACAGGTCCTGCCAGGGCAGGCAGCAGCGCCCGGGATATTGCATGCTGCGCTTGAGCTTGCCGGCGGCGGGGTGGGGCAGCAGTTCGCCCTGGATGTTGCCGGTGGCCAGGAAGTCGTCCTCGCTCTGCGGGCCCAGGCGCAGGCCGCTGAGGGTCGGGAAGACGACACTCGGCACGCGGAAGGCGTCGGAGGGGCGCAACGGGCGGGGCACCGTGAGCTTCAGTGTCAGGGACAGCGTGGCCGCGTCGTCGGGGAGATCGCCTGTGACGGTCGCGGTGATCCCGCCGCCCAACTCGTAGCGCGCGGTCAACTGCTGAGACTTGCCGATGCGTTTGACGGTCAGCTCCTTGAGGGAAGCGTCGTCGGCCGGGAGCGTGCGGACATCGCCGGGCTGATAGAAGCGGGCGTGGTCGGGCAGACTGACGGTGTCCACCGCGAACAGCGGGGCCGGGGCGGAGGGCGTGCGGGCTGTGAAGCCCAGCTTCGGCGCCTCGATGGCCATGATGCCGCCGCTGCCACCGTCGAAGGTGACCTTGAGCTGATCGTTGGCGAGGGTGACACGCTCCTGCGCCAGCCGCCGTGCCGTGGCGCGGGCCTCGGCGGCGACCTGCCCCTGGGCGTCGAGCACCTGCGCGATGACGGCGTATTCGCCGGACGCCAGGTCGGCTACATCCACCGGCACGGTGGCCGTCGGGCCGGCGACTTCAGCGGTGGCCTGCTTGACCGCATCGCCGCCCGCGGCCGGGGCGATGGCCACCTTGATTTGCTTCGCGACCGCCACATCCGGGATCTCGACCTGCACGGTCCAGCGGTCGGTCATCACGTCCCGCGTCACCTGCAGGGCCGCTTTCCCGGCCAGCTTGCGCACTTGCTCGGCGCTGAGGGGGTAGCTGTAGATACGGACCTCGTCCACGAGCGTCTGGGCGCCTTTGTGGGGCAGATGCCAGCCGTTGTCGCCGACGTTGAAGGTCGCGGGCAGCGACTGCGCCACCAGCGGTCGCGCGGCCTGGGCATTCAACTCGCCATCAATGTAGACGCGCATTTCATCGCGGGACCATGTGCCCACGAGATGATGCCATGCGCCGGGTTTCCAGTTGTCGGTGTGAGCTTGCACGATGCCGACCTGGTCCGTCTCGTCGGCATAGCGCAGCAGCAGCCAGTTGTTCTGGTAGTACTTGTACAGGATCAGCCAGCCGAGGCCGGCGCGCTCCTGGTCGGACTCGAAGAAGCTGTGGAAGTTGCCGTCCGTGCCCCAGTTGACGGGCTTGATCCACAGGCTGACCGACCCGGCCTGCGGGACGAGGTTGCCATCGGTGCGGTAGCGGAGCAGCGTGCTCTCGGCGCCGGCAACCAGCGCCTGGCCGAACTTGCCGGGCGCGAAGGTCGGCGCCGGGCCGACGACCTCCACGGGGTCGGGGAAACGGCTGTCCGCCTTCACCGTGCCGTCGAAGGCGGCCCGGAAGAGGAGGCCGGGTTCGGCGTGGGCCGCGGCACTCGTGAGAGCGAGAAGGAGAATGAGAAGATGGCGGGGGGACATGGCAGGCCTCGGGTGTGCGGTGGTCTCGGGAAGTCAGACGGCCGAGGGATGATGTTCCCTCGGCCGCATGGCGAGACCTCCCGCGGCTGCGAGGCCGGGGTGATGAGCGTCCGTGGGCGGCTACTTGAAGTTGTTGGCCGCCTGGCGAGGCCAGAACTTGACGTGTCCGTCCACGTAGGCGATGTTCATGCCGCCCTTGACCCCGTGGATCGGCTGGTCGTTCAGTTTGCAGAACCAGTCGCTCCACAGCCAGTAGTCGGTGTCCCAGTCCTCGCCCATGA
>CAZZDO010000447.1:0-4347 GCA_964653205.1 uncultured Armatimonadia bacterium
GTGGCCGCGCTGGGGCTGTATGCGCCGGCGATGCGGTTTGTGGGGGGGCATCGCGAGCGGGCGCTGGCGGCGGTAGCGGAGACGGCGGAGGCGATCTCGAGGCGGGTGGATGGGGCGGGGTAAGGCGCGGAGGCGGGCCAGAGGCCCGCTCTACCCATTTGCGTTTTGGTCGTGAACCCAAAGGTTGGAGGAGTCGCGGACATGTTGACGGCAGAGCAGGTCAAGCAGTACGCCCAAGAGGCGGGGGCCGATCTGATCGGCATCGCCCCGCCGGAACGCTTCGCCGACGTGCCGGCGGAGCGGAACCCGCTGTCCATCTTCCCGGACGCGAAGGCCATCATCGTCGTGGGGCGGCGCATCACGCGCGGGACCTTGCGGGCCACCGAGGAGGGCACGAACCTGGGGGCCTACGAGATGTTCGGGTATAGCTGGCTGGACGGGGAGTTCCTGGCCATGACGACCTTCGAGGTCGTCAGCTTCATCGAGGACAACGGCTGGGAAGCCACGCCGCTGTTCCCCTTCCCGCCCGAGGCGTACCCGCAGGGGATCGTGGTGCGCGAGGGGTCGCCGGCGCCGAATGTCTATCCGAACATGGATGAGGCCGCCGTGGCCGCGGGGCTCGGGGAGATCAGCTACCACGGCGTGTTCCTGTCGCCGCAGTTCGGGCCGCGGCAGCGGCTGCAGATGATCCTGACCGACGCGCCGCTGGCGGCGGACCCGCTGCTGGCAGAGCCGATCTGCGGGCAGTGCAACGCGTGTGTGGAGATCTGCCCGCTCGGGGCGCTGGACCCGAGCCACGAGCAAACAATGGACATCGCGGGCAAGCAGATGACCGTGTGCGGCATAGACTACGGCAAGTGCAAGTCCTGTCGCAACGGGGCGAGCGGGAACCGCTACCACCCGGCGGGCAAGCCGGACCGGCTGGCGGCGCTGTGCACGCGGACGTGCCTGGATCAGCTCGAGCGTAACGGGAAGCTGAGCAACACCTTCGCCAGTGAGTTCCGGTGGCGGGAGCCGTGGGCGCTGGACAGCATGGGGCAGGCGATCAAGGTGGAGTTGCCGGCCCAGGGCAAGGGCTGCGCGGACCCGGAGGGGTTCCGGGCGCGGGAGGGGGAGGCGTAATGACGCTCACTTCTCAGATGATCAAGGACTTCGGCCTCAGCACCGGCCTGGACATGCTCGGCGTGGCGCCGGTGTCGCGGTTCGAGGGCGCGCCGGACCAGATGAACCCCGCGCTGATCTACCCGAAGGCCAAGTCGGTGATCGTGACGCTGCGGCGCATCCCGCGGGGGACGTACCGGGGGATTGAGGAGGGGACGCACTGGAGCAACTACACGTTCTACGCGTATAACCGGCTGAACAACCTGTTCCGGCCGAAGGGGACGTATGAGACGGCGTGCTTCATCGAGGACCACGGGTTTGAGGCCATTCCCATCTACCCCGGCGTGCCCGAGGCCATGCCGCGCATGGGGCCGCTGCGCGAGGGCCAGCCGGGGCCGGACATCTACCCGCAGATTCGCATCGCCGCGGTCGCCGCAGGACTGGGGGAGATCGGCTGGTCGAAGGTGTTCCTGACCAAGCGCTTTGGCCCGCGCCAGCGTCTGGGCATGATCATCACGGACGCGGAGTTGGAGCCGGACCCGGTGTTGAAGCCCTCGATCTGCAACCGCTGCATGGCGTGCGCAAGGGATTGCCCCGGGCACTGCATCCCCCACGTCAAGGATGACCAGATCGTGCGCATCCAGATTGAGGACCAGGTGATCGAGTGGGGCGATGTGCACATGGGGAAGTGCACGCTGACCCACCACGGGCTCAACGTCGAGGCCTCACCGTTCCTGGCGCGGGATTGCCCCGGGCTGCGGCTGAACGTGGCCAAGCAGGAGTGCAGCGAGGAGGAGGCCTACAAGCTGTCGTACACGATCGCCGGGGCGACATGGCGGAAGACGCCGGAATTCCCGACCGGGCGGGTCGTGGACTACTACAAGACGATGCTGGAGGCGACGGGATACTACGCGGTGTGCGGGGCCCGGGGTTGCATTCGGGCCTGCATGATCGAGCTGGAGAAGCGAGGGATCATCGAGAGCCAGTACGAGCAGGAGTTCCGGCGCAAGGAGGCGTGGGTGATCCCGCCACCGGAGGGTTAGGGGCCGGCAGGGCCGGGGAGGTCCAGACTCTCCCACGGCGAATTCTATGGCTTGGCATGACTGATCAGAGAGATGAGGGCCGCGCCCCGGTCGCTGCGGGTTCGTTCTGGCGACGGTTGACGCGGACGTTCGCGTACCTGGGGCTACGCGCGGGCAGCGCGGTGGCGCGGCGCTTGCCGCTGCCGGCCCTGTGGCGACTCATGGACAGCTTCATGGCGGCCGCGCTGCTCTTCGCCGGGCGTCGGCGGCGGATGGGGGAGGCGAACATCGCGGCGGCCTTCCCCGAGTTCTCGCCGGCGGAGTGTCGCGCCGTGTTCCGGCGGTCGGCGCGGAACGCCGGCCGGACCATGGCCGAGATGCTCAAGCTGCCGTATCTGCGGCCGGAGGAGATTCGCGACCGGGTGCCCATGCCCTCCGTGGCGCCGATCCGTGAGGCTTTGGCGTCGGGGCGGGGGGTCCTGATCGTTACCGCCCATTTCGGGCAGTGGGAATGGGCGGCGATCCGGCTGGCCCAGGAGTTGGGGCGGCCCATGTCGGTGGTCGCGCGCCGACACAAGCACCCCCGGGCGGACGGGATCATCCGCGAGGCGCGGGCCAGCCACGGGCTGGCCATCGTGGACGATGAAGACCGGCTGGCGATGGTGCGGGTGCTGAAGTCCGGGGGGCTGCTGGGCGTACTGCCGGATCAGTATGTCGTGAGGGGGGCGGTGCAGGTCAATTTCATGGGCCGGCCGTCCTGGTCCACCCCCGGCCCGGCGTGGCTCGCGCGCACGACCGGCGCCCGGGTGTTCGCGGGGTTCTGCATCCGCCACTGGGACGGGAGCTTCGAGGCGTTCCTGCTGCCGGAACTGGAGATGGTCGCGACGGACGACCGGGAGGCGGACCTGATCGAGAACACGCAGCGGATCAGCGCCGCCATTGAGCAGGCGATCCGGCGGACGCCGGACAACTGGCTGTGGCTGCATGACCGCTGGAAGCCCGAGGAGCAGCGGGCGGCGCGGCTGGCGAAGCTGGCGCGCAAGGCGGCGGCGCGGGGTGCGAATTGACATCCGCGCGCCCCTCCCATATAATCTCGTAGTAGCGGCCCGTCTCGCGTGCGGGCCGTTTTGCGGGTGTTTCTCCCGCCGTCTCGTTCCCGGAGCGACCTTCGGAGAGTGTCCCCCCCATGGCGCAAGTTAGACTCGTCAACCTGAGCAAGCGTTTCCCCGGTGTCACCGCCGTCAACAACGTCAATCTGGAGATCCGTGACCAGGAGTTCCTCGTCCTGGTCGGCCCGTCCGGGTGCGGCAAGACGACTTGTCTGCGGATGATCGCGGGGCTGGAGGAGTCGTCGGAGGGCGAGATCTGGATCGGCGACCGGCTGGTCAATGACGTGTCGCCCAAGGACCGCGACATCGCGATGGTGTTCCAGAACTACGCGCTGTACCCGCACATGAGCGTGTACGAGAACATGGCGTTCGGGCTGAAGCTGCGGAAGGTGCCGCGGGAGGACATCGCGCGGCGGGTGGCCGAGGCGGCCGAGATGCTCGGCATCCAGGGGCTGCTCAAGCGGCGGCCGAAGGAGCTGTCGGGCGGGCAGCGGCAGCGGGTGGCCGTCGGCCGGGCCATCGTACGCGAGCCCGCCGTCTTCCTGATGGACGAGCCGCTGTCGAACCTGGACGCCAAGCTGCGCATCCAGACGCGGGCGGAGCTGATCAAGCTCCACCGGCGCCTGGGCATCACCACCGTGTACGTGACCCACGACCAGGTCGAGGCCATGACGATGGGCGACCGCATCGTGGTCATGAAGGACGGGCTCGTGCAGCAGGTGGACACGCCGCTGCAGATCTATCGCTTCCCGGCGAACCGGTTCGTGGCCGGGTTCATCGGCAGCCCGCCGATGAACTTCGTGGACGCGTCGGTGGAGGAGCAGGGCGACGCGATCTACATCAAGGCCGGCGGCTTCCGGACCAAGGTGGACGACGCGCGCGCGCCGAAGCTGCGCGACTACGTGGGCAAAGACGTCGTATTTGGGATTCGGCCCTCGGACATCTACGACAAGAACATGGCGGGGGTCGTCGAGGCGACGGCGGACAACACGGTGCAGGTGAATGTCGAGGTCATCGAGCCGATGGGCGCTGAGTGCGTACTGTATGTGAACGTCGGCGACGATGACATGGTCATCAACCTGGACAGCGCGACCGGCGCGAAGGAGCGCGAGCCG
>CAZZDO010000448.1:0-4339 GCA_964653205.1 uncultured Armatimonadia bacterium
GCGCGGCCTCTGGCGTAATATCACACCAGGCAGTTTACCTGACATCGGATTGAGCACACACATGGCCGAGCTTGAGCCGAGACAGACTGCGACGGGGAACGGCGGGGCGCTGCTCATTCTGTGTGGCGTGGGTCTGTTCGCGATTCTCAGCTCGACGATGTCCAAGACGCCCGTGCTGCCGCTATTCGCCCGGGACGTCCTGCACGTGGGGGATGCGGTGCTGGGCTTCATCGCGGCGGCCTCGACGGTGGTTGGGATCATCGTCAGCCTGCCGGCGGGGGCGCTGTCGGACATCCTGGGGCGGCGAGCGGTGCTGCTGTCCGCCATGGTGGTCTTCGCCACCGCCCCCCTGCTGTATCTGCTGGTTCACTCCGCCGCGGCGCTGGTGGCCGTGCGCCTGTACCATGGTCTGGCTACGGCGATCTTCGGCCCGGTCGCGCTGGCCACTGTTGCCGATCTGGCCCGGCAACGTCGGGCCGAGCGCATGGGCTGGTACTCGTCGGCCACGCTGGTCGGTCGCGCGGTGGCCCCGATGCTGGGCGGTGTGCTGATCCTCGTCAGCTATCACACCGTGTACCTGGGCTGCGCCGTGGCGGGGTCCGTGGCGCTCGTGTGCGCCCTGTGGCTGCCGCGCACCGCTCAGGGCGCGCCGGTAGCGCCCCCGGCAGACGCGGCCTGCGAGGCCCGCAGCCTGCGCTCCTGCCTCCAACAGATCGGCGTCGGCCTGGGGGTCGTCGGGCGCAACCGCACCATCCTGGTCACGAGCGTCACCGAGGCCCTGCAGTATCTCGCGTTCGGTGCGGTCGAGACGTTCCTGCCCCTCTACGCCAAGTCCCGGGGCGTCAGCGAATGGCAGATCGGGATCATCTTCGGCGCGCAGATCCTCACCGTCGCGCTAACCAAGCCCCTCAGTGGCCGGCAGTCCGACCGGCTGGGGCGCCGCGCGGTCATCGCCGCGGGGCTCGGCCTCAATGCCGTCGCCCTCGTCGGCCTCACGGTCTATCCATCCTTCTGGGGCTTCCTGGTCGGGGCCACGCTGTTTGGGCTCGCCATGTCGGTGGTGACGGCGTCTACGCCAGCCCTCGTGGCTGACGTCTCGCGCGCCCATCATGTCGGCACTTCGCTCGGGGTGTTGAGTTCGATCATGGACGTGGGCCACGCGTCCGGGCCGGTGGTCGCCGGGCTCCTCATCCCCCTGTTGGCCTATGCCAACACCTACCGTGCCCTCGCCCTGCTGATGGTCGTGGCCCTCGCCGGGTTCCTGGCGATGACCACGGGTCTGGCGCGAGAAATGCACGATGAGCCATGATCGCCCGGCAGAGGCCTGGCGGCTGCCCCCCCATGCGTTCCGCAGCTACCAGAACAACTGCGGGTTGGTCGCCACCGCGATCAGGTCGAGGACCAGCGACTCCCGTGGCGTGACCTTGAGCACAT
Organism: uncultured Armatimonadia bacterium; assembly: GCA_964653205.1. Taxonomy (GTDB): domain Bacteria; phylum Armatimonadota; class Zipacnadia; order Zipacnadales; family UBA11051; genus JAJFUB01. The sequence continues at coordinate 1,435 of CAZZDO010000448.1, forward strand.
GCTCCCCGGCCTTCAGCTTGAACGGCTCCAGACACGTCAGGCGTTGCTGTCGGTTGTGCGCCACCATGGACCACGTCCAGGTGGCGCCGCTGCGGAGTGTGGCCTCCTCCAGCGGCCGGTCGTCGAGGCCGAACTGCAGCGAGTCATGCGAGCCGACGGGTTCCTCCGACCGCACGCGCATGAGCACGATGTAGCTGCCGTCGGCCGGGACGGTGAAGCGGTACTCCGTCGGTTGGCTGTCGCGGGCGCCGGAGACGAGCACGCACTTCCCGCCCGAGGCAGCGGCGTCGGCGGCGACCTCGTAGCCCGGTCCCCCCGAAGGCGCCTCGGCCTCCAGGTAGGCCACGAAGCTCCCGTCGCCGGCGGGCTTCATTGGCGGCACGTAGTCGGTCTTCGCGTACACCGTGACCGGCCGGGAGTAGCCGTTGGCCAGCCGCACGAGGAACACCCCGCGATAGATGTCCCTGGTCTTCATCCGGTCCGGGATCAGGCTCACGGTGAACGGCACGGTCTGCCCGGACTTAAGCGTTCCCTGCGCCGGGGTGACGGTGAACCAGTCAAAGGCGTCGTTCTGCGCGATGCGGTAGGCGCTGGCGAACTTGTCGCCCTTCACGGTCGCCACCACCGACTTGCTACCGCCGGCCTTCACCTCAGCGGCGGAGAACTCGAGCTGATAGCGGTCCAGGAAGACCGGTATCGGCCGCTCGGGTAGCACCAGGCCGGAGCCGACGGGGATGGCGCCCATGTCCACCTTCCCGGCCATGGCGGGTGCGAAGTTGTCAATCTGTGTTCCATGGCCGACCGCCTGCGACGTAGCCAGGGGCTCGAATAGCCCCGCCGCCGGGTCCGTGAAGTCCGGCTTGCCGAGGATGCCGTGGGCTTCCGGCACGCTGTCGGCGGTGGACAGCAGGTTGTAGTCGCACTCGGAGCCGGGCGACCCCGCCCGCCCGCGCACGGCCCCTCTCCCGGCGAAGATGTTGTTCCTCGTGACGATGCGCAGGTTCGGCGGGATGCTCAGGTCCCCTGAGTCCCCGTAGCAGGTGTTGCCCAGGATGAACGAGACGGCGCTTTGGCCGTTGGCGTACGACGACGTCTTGATGGTCTGCCCCCCGATGCCGCACTCATCCCCCATGTTGACCAGCAGGTTGTCGAAGACGTAGGACGGGCTGGACATGCAGCCCTGGATGCTCACGCCGCACAGGCACCCCTCGAACTTGTTGCGGAAGACCCGGACGTTCGTCTGCCCGCCGTCAATCTCGATGGCGTCATCGTTGGCAAAGCAGTGGAAGCTCCCGTAGATGTCCGCATCGCGGTTGAACCCGCCGTCGAGGTCGAAGTTGCCGGACCCCTCAATCGCGTCGTTCCAACGGTGCTGGTCGCTGCCGACGAAGTCGTTGTAGCGCAACACGGTGGACCGGGGCTTGTCCACGCCCACGGCCTGCGGGCCGGCGGGATGGGAGCAGTACCACGAATTGGCGGTGCTGACCGGGTCGTGGATGTAGCAGCGCTCGACGACCGTCCCCAGACTCCGGCTGATGCGGATGCCGGTGTCCCAGTTGATGGCGCCCCCGTCCGCGGTGTAGAACTTGCCGTCCAGGTCGAACCGCTGCGTCCCGACGCGCCCCCACCCGGCGATGTCGCAGTTGACGATCCTGACGTATTCGCACTTCTCGACCAAGATGGCGTCCTTGCTCCCGCCGCGCAGCGTCAGTCCGTCGAGGATGATGTACTTCGCTTTGCGCAGCTCGATGAGAGCGCTCTGACGATCGTTGCGCAACACGAAGCCCTCGCGGGCGGTGTAGCGGATCCAACCGTCGGGCGAGCCGGCCTCGTTGATGACCAGATGCCCGTCGAAGTTGCTCCCATCCAGCACCACCGTCTTGGCGATGGGGACGTCGCTACGCCACGTTGTGAACTCCGTTCGCTCCAGGACCGCGCCATCGCCCTTGCTCAGCTCCAGCTCGTACGTCGTCGCCTCCGCAAGGTTGACGATGCTGCCCCGGTACATGTTGTCTTCGGCGAAGTACGCGGGCGCGAACGCGCGCTGCCACTCGCCGCCCTTCGTGCGGTAACGCATGTGCAGGGCGTCGAGTTTAGGGCTGGTGAAGTACACGGAGCAGGCATTGAAGAGGGGCACGGCACAGAACGGCGGGACCTCCAGCTTGATGTTCCCCCCGGCGTCCCGCTCCTTGATGAGCGCCTCCTCCTGCTCGGTGAGCTTCGCGACGAACTTCACAACCTTGTAGGTGATGTTCTCGCCCTCGCCGATCGCGTACAGGCACGTCTCGATGTCAATGGTCCCGGTCCAGCCGAACTTGCCGCGCATGTCCACGGCGTACAGGCCGGGCCGGTCAATCTCGATGGCGACGCGCTTGTCGAACGGCTCCTGTCGGATCAGCTTGACCGTTCCGCCGTCCGAGACCGCCGCGACCTCGACGAGGAAGATCGGCGTCTGGTCCACGTCCACATGGAAGACGCGGCTGGCCGTGACCCAGTTCGGCTCGCCCGCGGCATCCTCAAGGTACAGGCTGCCCGCCTGCGCGTTGATCTTCCCCGGCGTCGAGTTGAAAAGCTTCCATCCCTCCTGCGAGAAGTCGTCCACGACTTGCGCGTGGAGCGGAGCGAGGAACAGGGCTACAGCGACCGCCGTCCACAGGTGGGTAGTGCGCATGGTTGGTGTCTCCATTCGGCGCTGGCGGTGAGGTCGCCGCGGGGATCGCCGACATAGTTGTAGTCATAGTAGATGACGTGGCCGTCTTCACGCACGACCTGGTTCACCCGCCCGTCGCCGTCATACTCATAGTAGAACGCCTGCAGCAAGCCCGGATGGCCCTGCGTGCAGGCCAACCTTCTCAGGGGCCTGGCAGCCGCCGGGACGGCAAGGCTCCGGCCGGTGCTGCCCCCT
>CAZZDO010000449.1:0-4329 GCA_964653205.1 uncultured Armatimonadia bacterium
GTGCCGACGGAGATGGCCGGGACGATCGTGAGTGAGGCGCCCGCGCGCGAGCAGCATTCGGTCTCGATGGACGCCCCGTCCTGACGGCCCGGCAGGTCGCGGGCGGGGCGCTGCCGCTGCCTGCCCAGATGGCCCCGACGCCGCCCGATCTCCCGGCGCTGGGTCCGATTGCCGAGGGCCAGCCCGAACTCCCGGCGTTGGGGGAGATGGCGCCCCTGGAATGGGAGCGGCCGGTGGAAGTGTAGGCCGTCAAACTCTGAGCCCTGAGCCCTGAACTCTATGTTCTACTCCCATGCCATCCGCGCGGCGCTCGAAGAAGAGATGGCCCGCGATGAAAATGTCATCCTGATCGGCGAGGACATCGCCGGCTACGGTGGCGCGTTCAAGCTGACCGCCGGGATCGTCGAGCGCTTCGGCCCCGAGCGTGTGCTGAACACGCCCATCGCCGAGGGCGGCTTCGTGGGCGTGGCCATCGGCGCGGCCATGACGGGTCTGCGGCCGGTCGCCGAGATCATGTTCATGGACTTCATCACGCTGGCCACCGACCAGCTCATCAACCACGCGGCCAAGTTCCGCTACCAGTTCGGCGAGCAGTGCCGCGTGCCCATCGTCGTACGCTGTCCGGCCGGCGCGGGGCGCGGCTATGGGCCGACGCATTCGCAGAGCCTCGAGCGGTTGTTTGTGGGGACGCCGGGCCTGCGCGTCGTCGCCCCGGCGACGGCCGCGGACGCCAAGGGGATGCTCAAGAGCGCCATTCGTTGCGACGACCCCGTGGTGTTCATCGAGAGCAAGATCCTGTACGGGCGGCAGGGCGATGTGCCCGAGAGGGAGGCCCTGGCACCGCTGGACGGGGCGCAGGTCGTGCGCGAGGGTGACGACGTCAGCCTGATCGCGTACTCGCGGATGGTCGAGGAGGCGTTGAAGGCGGCGGAGGCGCTGGCGGAGCATGGCGTAGCGGCGGAGGTGCTTGATCTGCGCAGCCTCGCGCCGCTGGATGACGCGGCCATCGGCGCTACCGTGGAGAAGACCGGGCGGGCCGTCGTCATCGAGGAAGGGCCGCTGACCGGCGGCATCGGGGCGGAGGTCGTCGCGCGAGTCCTGGAGACGAGCTTCGACTACGTGCAGGCCCCACCGAAGCGCGTGGCCGCGATGGATGTGCCCGTGCCCGCCAGTCGCGTGCTGGAGCAGGCGGTCATCCCGGACTACCGCATGATCGCCGAGGCCGCGGCGGAGGTGGTGGCGTATTAGCACCACCCTCCTCGTCGTCAGCTACAACAAGCGCCCCTACACCGAGCTGTGCCTGCGCGGGCAACTTGCGTGCACCCCGCCGCCCGACCAGATCGTCGTCGTGGACAATGGCTCGACCGATGGCAGCATCGAGATGCTCGCCGCGGTGCAGGCCGACGCGCGCGCGCAGGGAATTGCGTTCGAGATCATCGCCAACGATGGGAATGTCGGCGCGTGTACGGCGCGGAACCAGGGGCTGGAGATCGCGACCGGCGACTTCATCGCCTTCATGGACAACGACGTGGCGGTGCGGCACCGAGACTGGCTGGCGGGGCTGACGAGCGTTCTCCGCGGGGTCGAGGACGACCCCGCCTACGCGCCGGTGGGCATCGTCGGGCCGAAGCTGCTCTACCCGTTTGAGCCGTACAACATCGAGTGCGCGGGCGCGGCCATCTCGCGCGGCGGGCGGGTGCAATACCGCGGGCGGGGCAGCGCCATTGACGACCCGCGCTGGAACGAGCCCGCTGAAGTCCAGTGCCTCATCAGCGCCTGCTGGCTGATGAAGCGGCAGGTGGTCGAGCAAGTGGGCGGCCTCGACGAGGCGTTCAACCCGGCGCAGTTCGAGGACTTCGACTTGTGCTACCGCGCGCGGCAGGCCGGCTGGCGCGTGATGTATGAGCCGACGGTCGAACTGTACCACTTCGAGAACGTGACGACGGACGGCTCGCCGGACGTGAAGTTCCGGTATGTCACGATGAAGAACTGGGTGGAGTTCAAGCGGCGCTGGCGGAGCATGTACGAGCAGGAGGACGGCCCGGACGACAGCGAGTGCCAGTGGGCGGCGCTGGAGACGCGGCCGCTGGAACGGACGGGCGTGCCGCCGATGGTGTGAGTGCTCCAGGCCATGGCGACCCGCTCCGGAGACACTGAAGGGACACAATGAGCGTACTCACCGCCCCCCGTCTCGTCCTGCTCAAGGAGCAGGCCACGGCCGTCAAGTGCGAGCCGGACTTCGAGCGCGCGAGCCTGCTGACCGCCGGCTATCGGGCCCATCTACACGAGCCCACCGTCGTCCGTCGGGCGGCGGCGCTGGCGCACGTGTTGCAGGAGAGCACGCCGCGCATCCTGCCCGGCGAGCTGATCGTTGGCTACCAGTGCGTCACGTCGAACTGGAACCTCATCTCGTACCCGGAGTTCTGGGGCGAGCAGCCGCCGCAGACCGGCGACGCCGCGCGGGATGAGACGCTGCGCGAGTTGCACGTCTTCTGGGCGGCCCACCCGGAGTTGCGGGCGCGGGGGACGCTCTTCGGGCACTGCGTGCCCGGCTACGACCGTGTCCTGCAGCGCGGGTTCCTCGCCCTCGCACAGGAGGCGCGCGCGGCCATTGGCACGGCGCAGGCGGACACGCAGTTCGACCTGGACTACACCGCCGATGACTTCCGCCGGGCCATGGCGATGCTCGCCGAGGGCTGCGCGCAATACGGGCTGAACTACGCGGCCGAGGCGGCGCGACTGGCGCTGACGGAGGACGACCCCGAGCGCCGCGCTGAGCTGGAGCAGATCGCCGACGTGTGCGCGCGCGTGCCCGCCTCCGGGGCGCGGACGTTCCGTGAGGCGCTGCAGGCCCTGTGGTTCTGCCTGCTGTTCGTCGAGACGGAGGACCCGCCGAACGCGCACTCGCTCGGAAGGCTCGATGTGCTGCTGGGGCCGTTCTACGAGGCTGATGTCGCGGCCGGGCGGCTGGACCGCGAGGCGGCGAAGGAACTGCTGACCGCTTTCTGGCTGAAGGTCTACAAGTCCTACGACGTGCAGAACGGCATGATCGGGGGCATGGACGCCGCCGGGAACGATGTCACCAATGAAGTCAGCCGCCTGGTGCTCGAAGTGATGGACGAAGTGCACCTGGCGCGGCAGACTTCCGTGCGGTGGCATCGCGGGACGCCCCGCGATTTCCTCGAGCACGCCTGCGCCGTCGTGTCGCACGGGCTCGACCAGCCGCAGTTCTTCAACGACGAAGCCATCGTCCCCGCGCTGGTGAACAAGGGCATTCCGCTGGCGCACGCGCGGCAGTACGGGATCATCGGCTGCATCGAGATCACCATCGGCGGGATGATGGACCCCCGCGCGGTGGCGTATTACTGCAACCTGCTCAAGTGCCTGGAGTTGGCGCTGAACGACGGCGTGGACATGCTCAGCGGGGAGCAGGTCGGCCCGCGAACGGGGGATGCCGCGGGCTTCGGCCGCGACGAGTTGCGCAACGCCTACCGCGCGCAACTGCAGGCGGACCTGGGGCGGGCGGTGAAGCGGCTGGCGGGCGCGGAGGCCGGCGGGGCCCGCCACTTCCCGATGCCGATGCTGTCGCTGTTCACCGACGACTGCCTCGCCAAGGGCCTGGACATCACCGCGGGCGGGGCGCGCTACAACGCCACGAGCGTCTGCGCCATGGGCCTCCCGAATGTGGCCGATGCTTTCACCGCGATCCGGCGGCTGGTGTTCGAGGAGCAGTCCACTACGATGGCGGAGTTGCGGGCGGCGCTACAGGCGGATTTCAAGGGGCATGAGGGCCTGCGGCAGCAACTGTTGCACGGCGCGCCGAAGTACGGGAACAATGACGCGGCCGTGGACGATCTGGCCGACGAGCTGTCCGAGGAGTTCTGCCGCGTACTCGACCAGTTCCCCCACCCGCGCGGCGGGCGCTACCACGCGCACCTGTTCACCTTCACGCAGGCGATCACGGGCGGGCGGGTGTGCGCGGCCTCGGCGGACGGGCGGCACGCGCAAGAGAACCTGGCCAACAGCCTGATGCCCCACCCGGGGCGGGGGCGCAGCGGCCCGGCGGCGGCGCTGCTGTCGGCCGCGCACATTGACCAGACCCGCGCCGCGGCCGGCACGTCGCTCATCTGCGAGCTGCACCCCACGGCGCTACCGCGCGGCGGCGAGGCGGAACTACTGGCCGACCTGGTGACCACCTACTTCCAGGGCGGCGGCATGCACCTGGAATTCAACATCGTCGGGACGGCGCAGTTGCAGGCCGCACAGCGGGAGCCGGAGAAATGGAGTCACCTGGCGGTGCGCGTCTCAGGCTACAGCGCGTACTTCACG
>CAZZDO010000450.1:0-2303 GCA_964653205.1 uncultured Armatimonadia bacterium
AACGCCATTATAGGGCCTGCGAACGGCAAAGTCAAGCCGAGGGCGACCGGGGGCACGTCCCTACGGCCCGACTGCAGAGCCGGGGCGATGATGCCGTCGAAATAAACGCATTTAGGATATGTTTTCGACGAACAGACGCCCGAATCCGGGTCTCTGCGCACGCTGCGGGGCCTGGAAGAGAGGGCGCCGGGGTCCGTGAAGGGTTCCTGCGCCCCCTGTGGAAGGTCTGTGGAACTCGTCGCAGCGGGAGGCAGGCCGTGCACAAGCTCATCGCCGAGGCGCCGGACAAGGTCGTGGTCGCAGACGTCCCCATGCCCGAGGTGGGGCCGCAGGACGTGCTGATCCGGGGTGTACGCTCGCTGATTAGCCCTGGATCGGAGCTGAACCGCGTCCGGCGGCTGCCCGGCGACGAGGACAGCAAGTGGCCCAACCACGACCTGGGCTACGCCATGGCCGGGGTCATCGAGGCCCTGGGGCCGGAAGCGACGGGGTGGGAGGTCGGGGACCGGGTGATGACGATGCGGCACCACCAGCAGTACGTGGTGTCGCCGGCACAGGGCGACCACACCCGGTCGCCGATCCGCATACCATATCATCTCAGTTGGGATGATGCGCCATTCGTCTGCTGGGGGCGAAGTTGCCACAACTGGACCATGAAGGCGAACATCGCGCTCGGGGAGACGGTGGCGGTGGTCGGGCTGGGGCTGGTGGGGCTGCTGATGACGATGTGGGCGCGGCTGCGCGGGCCGGGGCGGATCATCGCGCTGGATCTGGCCCCCTCGCGGCTGGAACTGGCTGGCCGCGCGGGTGCGGATGACCTCGTGGCTGTCGGCGAGGGGGATGCGGTGGAGCGGGTCAAGGAGCTTACCGGCGGGCACATGGCTGACTGCGTGCTGCATTGCGCCGCCGGGCCTCATGTCGAGGCCTTCGAACTGAGCCAGCGCCTGTGCCGGACCGGCGGGCGGGTCGTGCTAATCGGCATCCATTCCGCCCCGCTGACGGTCCTGCGCCACGAGTTCCTGCACAAGGACCTGCTCGGCGGCGGGACCGGCTATGACTACGACCCGCGGCTGTTCGAGGTCGGGGCACGGCTGCTGGCCGCCGGCAAGCTGCCGGTGGAGAGGATCGTGACCCACAACGTGCCCTACACACAGGGCCCGGAGATCTACGACATGCTCAACTTCCGCTCCCACGAGGCGGGGGCGGTACTGCTGCGTTGGGATGACTGAGGTGAAGACAATGCGCACACTGCTGCTTCTCGGCTGCCTGCTGGCGGCCACACTCGGGCTGGCTCAGACCGCGCCGATCATTACCGTGAGCTTCGACCAGGACCTCAACGGTGTCACGGCCGGCGGGCCGCTGGCGGGGACACCCGACGGCAAGCCGGAGTTGGCGCCCGGCAAGGTGGGGCAGGCGCTCAAGTCCGGGCCGAGGACGGGCTATGTCGAGTACCCCACCGACCTGCTCAAGCGCGAGGCCGGCACCGTCGAGATGTGGGTGCAGCCGCTCGATTGGCTCCCGGGCGACCGGGAGTTCCACGCCTTCTTCGACACGCGCGGGGAGGGGGCGCTGTATCTGTACAAGTACCTCGACGGTAATAACCTACTGATGCTGACGTGCCCGGCGGTGGCCGGCCCGTACTACTCGGCCGCCCAGGGCCTCGGGTGGAAGCCCGGCGAGTGGCACCACATCGCCGGGACGTGGTCGGCCAACGGCGTGCGCGTGTATGTGGACGGCAAGCCCGGCGGCCCGCTGCCGGTGGCGGGCCTGCTGCCGCGGACGCTCGGCGCGACGTTCCGGCTGGGCGATCACCCGTGGCACATCGAGCGCACCAGCAGCTCGCTCATTGATGAAGTGCGCATCTACGACCGGGCGCTGTCGCCGGCGCACATCGCCGCCCACGCGCAGGGGAACCATGACTTCGTGGCGCCGCTGACGGCCCAACAGGCCACGCTGCAGTATGAACTCGACCCGGTCAAGGGCGAGGTCGTCGCGCGGTTCAGCACCGGCGGGGCCGATGTGGCCGACGAGCAGGTGCGCGTGAAGCTGGGGATCGTGCCGCAGGGGCAGCCATTGGGCAACGCGCCCGATCAGAAGATCGTCGGCGGGGAACTGACGGCCACGCTCCCGCTCGATGTCAGCAAGCCGGCGCAGTTCGAGGTGGTCGCGCAGGTGAGCCAGCAGGGCCAGGTGGCCTTTGAGGTGCGGCGCGGGCTGACCGTGCCGGACATTGCGGCCTGGAAGGGCAACAAGCTGGGGCTGGAGGACAGGGTGCTGCCGCCGTGGACGCCGGTCAAGGTGAA
>CAZZDO010000450.1:2403-4326 GCA_964653205.1 uncultured Armatimonadia bacterium
CACGACAAGTTCATCCCGTACTACTGGCTGGGCAACAACGACCGCGGGCTGTTCTGGTTCTGTGAGAGCGACGAGATGTGGCCCAACGGGCAGTCGCCGGACGCGGTGCAGGTCATCCGCGAGGGCGGGAAGGTCACGCTCCGCCTGAACATCCTGGCCAAGGGGCAGAAGCTGCCGGACCACTGGAAGTTCGCCTTCGGTTTGCAGGCTACGCCGGTCAAGCCGGTGCCCAAGGACTGGCGCAAGTGGCGGCTGGACCCGGCCCGCAGCCGCAACGTCAGCATCATGTGGCCCACGCCGCAGAAGGACTCCATCCGCTACTTCGGGTACCCCGAGGCCACCGACCCGGCCCTGCACACCGCACGTCTCAAGGCGCTGCACGAGCAGGGCGTCAGCGCTGTGCCGTATCTGTGCCTGAGCTTCCTGTCGGCGGCCTGCCCGGAATGGCCGTTCTTCCAGAAGTACTGGGGCATGGGGGGCATGGACACCGGATCAAGTGACGTGGCCGCCTATGGCGCGGGTTTCGCCATCGTGTCCCCGGTCGGTCCGGACTACTCGGACTTCATCGTCTGGAAGACCAAGCAGTTCATTGGCCAGTACGGCATTGACGGGCTCTACCACGACAACACCCACCCGTACTCCTCGACGAACCAGGACGCCGGCTGCGGCTACGAGCGCGATGGGAAGGTGTACCCGACCTACCCGATCATGGGTTTCCGGGCGCTGTACCGGCGGATGTACGCGGTCCTGAAGGCCTCGCCGAAAGAGACCTTCAGCATGGCCCACATGTCCGGCAAGATCACGATCCCCATCCTGGCCTACGAGGACAGCATCCTCGACGGTGAGCACTTCCGCAGCCGCGTCAAGGACAGCTACATGGACATGTTCGGCCTGGACACCTTCCGCGCCGAATACATGGGGCGGCAGTGGGGGCTCATGCCGTACTTCCTGCCGGAGTTCGACGCCGACCACGCCAAGCAGGTCGAGCCGACGCGCGGCCTCATGGCCCTGCTGATGCTCCACGACACGGCGGTCTGGCCGATCTGGTGCAATGCTGCGGTGGCGAACGAAGCGCTGGCGGCGCTGGACGAGTTCGGCTACGTGGACGCGGACTTCGTCGGCTATTTCGACAACCCCGCCCCGGCCGCGACGGACATGAAGGACGTGTACGTCAGCGCCTACCGCAAGGGCGGGCGGACGTTGCTCATCGTCGGGAACGTGAGCCGCGAGGACCGGCAGGGAACCGTGACGCTGAACGCGGCATGCTTTGGGGGGAAGCTGCCGCGGCAGGCGGAGGACTGGCCGGCCAAGACGCCGGTCGCGCTGGCGGACGGGAAGCTGAGGCTGTCGGTGCCGGGGCTGGGGTATCGGTTGGTGGTGGTGGAGTGAGGCAGTAGTTGAGTGGTTGGGTGGTTGAGCACGGCGGCCGTTCGCCGTTCCCCCTCCCCTGTGGGGAGGGGTGCCCGAAGGGCGGGGTGGGACGCCGTTCATCCGCGACTAGGTGCGAGGAAACCCATGCGAACCACAATCGTCCTTCTGGTCGGCATTCTGGCCATGTCGGGGGTGGGCGCCGCCCAGACCCCGCCGGCGAAGACCACCGAGGCCGTCATCTTCGCCGATGACCGCTACGACGTCGTCGGCTGGGCCGGGGAGCCGGTGCAGACGCGCGAGTTCTTCGTGGCGCGGGGCTTCAAGCCGCTCAAGGCCGAGGAACTGGCCGACTGGATGGCCGCGAAGGCCAGGGCGGGCGCGTACGGCACCGTGGCGCTGCTGCCGACGGGCCTTGTCCCCGGGCCGATGCTACAGCCCGGCGGCTGGGACGCGTTCGCGAAGGGCTGGATGGACAAGCGGTACTACGCGAACTCCGTGGTCCGCAAGTACATGGAGGCCGGGGGGCGGATTGTGTTCATGGGGGATGTCACG
>CAZZDO010000451.1:0-4284 GCA_964653205.1 uncultured Armatimonadia bacterium
GCCGGCAAGTTCAAGTACACATACGTCGTGACGCAGAGCACCTCGACGGCCGCCGACGTGTCCGGCGACGCGGGTGACGACGCCGGGACCCCGGAGGTCGTGGACCTTGAGGCCGCGCTGGCCGTCTATCAGACGGATGGCCCGGGGACGATGTCCTGCCCCAAGGTCAACAGCAACTTGACCTTGTTCCGCGGACCCGGGGCGGCCGCGGCGAAGAAGGCCGCACCCAAGAAGGCCGCACCCAAGAAGAAGTAGCAGACGACCGGCCGACTGCGTCGGGCGCGATGTCCGCAGAGCCGCGGCAGGAGATGACTCCGAGCCGCTGTGACATGTCTGCGCCGCTGGCCCCACCATAAAGGGAGGACACACGATGTCAGAACAGACAGAAGAACGGGCGCCTCAAGATCCGTGCCAGGCGATATACCGGTATCACCTCAAGCCCGGTGCGACGCTGCCCGGCAACGCGAAGGCGCAGGTCAAGACGTGGGCCCAGAGCAGCTACACGAACTACCGCATCTCGGTGGTTGTTGAGCACACGAATACATGGAGCAACATGAGCGGGGAGCCGGACAAGGACGAGGATCTCGAGGTCCGGGTCATTGTGTGGGACCTCAATGGCAGTGGCGCGCCGCAGGTCCCGAACTGGCTGGAGGAATGGCAGCTCCAGGCCACTGAGGGCCTGGCGCTGTAGCCACGCCAGACGGCTACTGTGCCGCCTGCCAACACCCGACGAAACCCGAGCGCCCAGGCCCCCCGGCCTGGGCGCTGTTCCGTCTGCCTATGGCTGCGCCTCCGGCGCCGGCTTCAGCAACCTGAACCCCACCCGCCATTCCCCCTCGGGCGTCTGGACCGTACACGTCTTGCGGTTCACCCGGATGATGCGGCCCTCGTAGCGCCGCCCGTCGGCGCGGAAGTGGACCGTGTCGCCGGCGCTGAACCGGTCGCGCGGGCTGGGCGGCCGTTGGGCCGGGCGGGCGTCGGGCGGCGCGGGCCCCTCCAACAACTGCCCGTGCGGCACCCGCCAGTTCGTCGTCCCTACGTTCACCGTGCATGACTGCCGGTTCACACGCACCAGCTTCCCCGTCAGCACCCCCTGCCGCACCCCGGCGTCGAAGTGCACCACCTGCCCGGGCCGGTGCGCCCGGCGGAACTCCGCCCGCTCCGCCTTGCAGCGCAGCGCGTGAGCGTGTCGCTCCTCATCCAGCCGCCGCAACTCCTCGGCGTCCACGCGCGGGTCGGACCGGAGGTCCAGCGCCACGTCGTCCACGGAGGTCGTCGCCGTGCGGGCGATCTCGGGCACGCGCTGCTCATTGCCCGGGAACAGCCCGGCGGCCACGGCGGCCTCGGCGAGCCGTACGAACTCCGCCCGCCAGCGCTGCCCGTGCACGCGGTCCATCCGCCACACCGCGTGCCCGTCGCGCCGGCCGGGCACGTACGGCCGCCCCGCTTCCTGCGCGAAGTCCTGCACGCGCTGCCGGTAGTCGGCCACATGCGCCAGCTCGTGGATGAGCGTCAGCAGCCAGCGGATGGGGTGGACGCCCGCGGCGACGAGGTGGATAAGCTGGTAGTGCGGCCAGGCCTTGCCGGCAAAGGACTTGCGGGGGCCGATGGCCTCGACGGTGACATCGTCGAGGTGCTGGTCCCGCAAGAACGCTCGCAGGTCCGGGTGGGCGAGCCAGTCCGGACCTGTGCGCACGCGGTCAAAGAGAGTCAGTTGCGGGTGCTCCATCATGGGATAAACGCGTGGTCAAGCCTGACCGTTCTCCATCACCCGGATCAGCTCCGCCAGCTTCCCGACCGCTTCTTGCGCGATGCGCTCGCCCAGCTCCCGCGAGGCCTTCGCCGGCTCGCCCATGACCCCCACGACGATCTCGGGCTTCTGGCCGACGCGCTGGATGACATCCGGGTGGTCCACGTTGCGGGTGCGCGACTGGTAGTTGTCGGGATCTTCGCGCATCATGGCGACCAGTTCGGGCGCGTCGAGCGAGGGCTCGCCGGGCCGCACGTCGTCGGGCGCCCAGTACAGCATCAGGCTGGTCTCGAAGTACCCCGCGTGGTAGTCGCCGCCCTCGAACGCTTCCCGGCAGAGGTCCGAGTCCTGCCAGAAGCGGAAGATGGCGACATTGCGGTCGGCGTACTCGGGGTGCTGGCGGAGGAACAGCTCGGCGGCCTCCTGGGTCGCCCGGTTGTGTTCCGTGCCGCCGTGGCCCATGACCAGGATGATGTTCTTGAGGCCGTTGGCGGCCAGCGCCCGGATGATCTCCCCGATCAGCAGCCCGACCACATGGTAGTCAATGTTGATCGTGCCGGGCAGTTCCCCGCCGGAATAGCCGTACGACAGCAGGGGGGCGACAAGACTCCCCGTCTGCGCGGCCGTGCGGGTGCAGACCTGCCACGCCGTCTGGCTGTCGGTGTCCAGCGTCAGGTGATAGCCATGCTGCTCGCCCACGCCGATGGGCACGAGCACGGTGTGCGTGTCCTTGAGCGCCTCGCGCATCTCGGCGACGGTCATCTTGTCCCAGATCTTCGCCTTGCTCATGTTCGGTGTTCCCTTCGGTTCACGAGTGCTGTCCGGCAGTTCGCGCCCGGTGCGAACGCCTCCTGCCCGGAGTGAAGGGAATCCGACCGGCCGGGCGGAACCCCACAGGCACTACAAGGTTACGTAAGGTCCATGATGATTCGCCGTCTGCTCCTGTCCATCGCCCTTGTCATGTCCGCCGTGCTGTGCCATGCCGACGACATCCCCGAACGCCGGCAGATCCTGCAACTGCTCGGCGCCGGCAAGAACACCGCGGCCCTCCAGGCCGCGCGCGACTGGACCACCGCCCATCCCGACTCGCCCGAGGCTCTCCTGCTCTACGCCACGGTGCAGGAGACGTGCGACGACATTGATGGGGCGATTGACTCCCTGGACTCCGCGTACTTCCTGACCCACGATGTGAACGTCCTCGTGCGCAAGGGGCAGGTGTATCTGGACAGCGGCCAGTACCGACCGGCCGAGCGCGCCTTCCACGACGCGTTGCGGCAGCAGGAGGACTGCGTCCCGGCGCACGTGGGGCTGGCGGAGGTGCTGATCGAGCGCGACCAGCTTCTCGAGGCGACGGCCTCGCTGCAGGCAGCGCTCACCATTGACCCGCGCTCGGTCGAGGCCCTTGTCGCCATGGGCAAACTGCGCCTGACCGAGGGCCAGACGCAGGCCGCGCGCGAGATGCTGCAGCAGGCGCTGCAACTGGACCCGCAGGCGCCGCAGCCCTACCTGTCGCTCGGGCAGATCGCCGCCGAGGCCGGGGACATGGCGCAGGCCCGCGACCACTGGCGCAAGTACGCGGCCCTGGACCCCGGCTCGCCGGCCCAGTGGCAACTCGCTCACAACCTCTACCCCATCCGGAGCCGCCCGTTCGACTGCACGGGCTACTACCCCACCTTCGCGCGCGACGGCAAGCGGGTCGCCTACCGCGGCCGCGGCGACGCCGGCTGCCTCTACGTCTCCACGCTGGCCAATCTGGCGGTCTACGAGCGCGTCTACGAGGGGGACGGCACGGTCTATTCGCTGGAGTGGTCGCCGGACGGCAAGTTCCTGCTCTGCCGGGACTACCTCAAGCAGGAAGTCCAGGGGAAGCCGGAGTACACGTACCGGCTGCTGGTAATCGGCGTGGCGGAGGGCCAGACAGAGCACCCCGTGCGCAAGCTGTACGAGGGACGCTACGTCGGCGCGCCGTGCTGGACGCCGGACAGCCAGGCCATCCTGTTCGACGGCTACATCCCGGCCAAGGGCCGCCCGCTGCTGCGCCTGCCACTCACCGCCACCACGGCCAGCGAGCCGGAAGTCGCCCTGCTGCCCGAGCGCGACGAGTCCTTCTCCGGCTGCCTGTCCCTGCCCAACGTGCCGATGCCCGCGGACGGCTCACCGCCGCCGCTCCTGCTGCACCGCTGGCATGTGCCGTCGCGCGAGTACCAACTCGTGCGGGTGAACCCGAAGAACCGCGCGCAGGATCGCGTGCTGGTGCGCTCCGCCCAGAGCCTCTACTACATGGCGGTCAGCGCGGACGGCAAGACGCTGCTGTACTTCCGCCGCGTCGGGCAGCCCGCGAGTTGGTCGCTGATGGCCCAGGCGCTGGACGAGGACGGGCCCAGCCGCGCCCTGCCGTTCCGCGGCCGCTCCCCCATGCCCCCGGCCATGACCGCCGACGGCAAGCACCTGGTGCTGTACGACAAGGCGGGGCTGTGCATGATGGACCTGGTGGGGCTGAACGAATAGAGTGTGGGAGTGTGGGAGTGTGGGAG
>CAZZDO010000452.1:0-4272 GCA_964653205.1 uncultured Armatimonadia bacterium
GGGGAGGCTCGGGCGGCACGGGCGCGGGTTTGACGACCACCGGCGCGACGGGCTTGGCCGGGCCGGTGCGCTTCGGGAGCGGCTTGAGAGGCGGGCCGGTCGGCGGGAACAGGTTGGGCGGCTCGGGCATGGGCTCGCGGACGAGTGGCAGGGGAACCCCTTCGCCATCGTTCGCGGCGGCCGACGCGCTCACCCCCGGGCCGGCAGCGACAGAGCAGAACAGCAGCGTCAGGAACAACAGCGCAAGCCAACGCATACTTCGTGATGATCCTTGGTTCGGAATGAGCTACAGCGACTGCAGCCGGTTCAGCAGGTAACGGAAGTTATCGTATGAGACATCCTGTGGCACCGAATGGTCCACGGCGGGGAAGAACTGGCCCAGCTCGAGCAATTCTCGCACCTTGGCCACCTCGCCGTCAATGGCTTTCGTGCCGGCGATGAGCGCGCGCTTGTCAATGTGGCCCGCCAGCACAATGCGGTCGCCGTACTGGCGCTTGAGGGCGAGGGCGTCCATGCCCGCCGCGACCTCCAGCGGCGAGAAGGCGTTGATGCCGACTTCGAGCCAGAGGGGGATCAGTTCGGCGATGTCGCCGTCGCTGTCCACGAAGATCGTCGCGATGCCGTGGGAGCGCATCAACTCGCAGATGCGGATGTAGTGGGGCTGGATGAAGCGGCGGAACATGTCGGGCGACAGGAAGGCGCGGCCCTTGTAGGCGATGTCTTCACCGAAGGAGGCGTAGTCGAAGGTGAAGCCCTGCTGAAGGTACGGAGTCACCAGCTCCACGAAGAACCACTCGAGGTACTCGAGCATCTCTTCGACGAGGGCGGGGGCGTCGTAGAACATCAGGCAGAGGCCCTCGGTGCCGACCCAGCGCTGGAGGGTGTGGCCGAAGAAGCTGCCGGGGGCGAGGCCGGTGGGGACGTCGCGGGCTTCCCATTGGGCGCGCGCGGCGGCCCAGTCGGCCGGGTAGCGGCCCGGGGTGTTCGGGTCGAGGCGTTCGCGCAGACGCAGCCAGTCGGCCCGCGTCTTGATGGGATAGTCGAGCCACTGGGGCATCTTCGAGCCGGTCTCGCGCTTGAAGACGCGCTGCACCACACCGCAGCCGTCGCGGAAGGTGCGGGTGTCGTCGTCTTCGGCGAGAGTCTCTTCGGGGAAGGGCGGCAGGAGCGAGTACGGCGCGCCGCCGACCATGGCCATCTTCTGGAAGCCGAAGAATTCGGCGAGGTCCACGTCGGCGGGGAGGCCCTCGGCTTGCCACCGGGCCACCGTCTCCTCCATGAACCAACTGTAGTTGAGGTTGAAGGGGAGGAAGAGTTCGCCGCGCAAGTCGCCGCGGGCGATGGCGCGGAAGCGTTCGCGGTTCGTCACAGGGGCGCCCCCTCCAGTGTCGGCTCGTCGTCACCGTGCGCGGCGTGTTCCGTCTCTTCCCAGGTCGGCAGGGAGCGCATGTCGGCGTCGCGCGAGATGCGCAGGGCGGCGGCCGCGCTGCCGAGGCGGGCGGCCGAGACGGGATCGTGGCCCCGCAGCAGCGCCGCGATGAAGCCGGCGTGGAACGTGTCCCCGGCGCCGATGTCGTAGCGGACCTCGACGGGCCGGGCGGGGATGTGTTCCTCAAGGTCGGGGGTGATGACGGTCGTGCCCTTCGCGCCGGCGGTGATGGCGGCGACGGAGGGGCCGAATACGGCGGAGGCCCGGAGGGCCGAAGACGTATCCGGCCCCCATGGGCCGGACACCGGGCCGGATACCGGCGATGAGGCCGCCGGTATTCGGCCCCTCCCGACCAGCTCCGCTTCCTCCTCGTTCATCAGGGCGATGTCGGCCAGGGCGAGGGCTTCGCGCTGGACGGCGATGACTTGCTCCAGGGGTTCCTGCCACTGGGACGGGCGGTAGTTCATCGCGTACGCGACCTGCAGGCCGAGGGCTTTGGCGCGGCGGGCGAGATCGAGCGAGATCGCGCGGAGAGGCTCGGAGCGGATCGTGGCCTCGCTGAAGTCGAAGAGGCGCGCGCGGCGGAGTTCGTCGTCGGTGAGGGGCTCGCGCCCAAACTCCTGCATGGGGTCGGAATGGCCGGGGAAGCGGTAGAAGTAGAAGGTCTTGGCCCCGCCCTGGTCCATCCAGCAGAAGGAGACGGGGGTGAACTGGCCGGGCACCACGCGGGAGAGGGAGGTGTCCACGCCGAGGTCGCTCAGTCGCGCGAGGAGCCAGCGGCCCAGCTCGTCATCGCCCACGCGGGTGGCGAGGCCGACGCGCACGCCCAGCCGGGCGAGGGCGAGGCAGAAGTTGGAGGTCGCGCCGGAGGGCAGGGCCTCGTAGTGGTCGGCGTGGACGAGGTCCACGCCGGGCTTGCTGGGCGTCATTTCGACGAGGGCGGTGCCGATGGCCAGGACATCGAGTTCGTTCATGGTCGTGCCTGCGGGTGGTAGATCTTGGCGGGCGCGGCGTAGGGGCCGCCGGACAGGGCGTTGATGAGGTCCTCGTTCAGGTAGTTGCTGGCAAAGAACAGGGTGCCGCGGGCGCCCATCGAGCGGCACAGCTCGACCTGCGAGAGCACCAGCTCGCGCGGGCGACTGGTGGTCTTCCCGCCACCGGACTGGTAGATGCTCAGGCCCGGGATGATGCGCTCAAACTGCGGGTCGGCCTGCTTGTACTCGTCCAGGACGACCTGCAGCTTCGGGTTCTCCATGATGTAGGCCATCGGGATGACGTAGTCAATGATGCCCTCCGTGAGCCAGTTGTACCAGTCCTGGCAGACGGCGTCGGCGCCGGCGCGGCTGCTGAAGACCGCGGCGGAGACCTGGGCCTGGGGCTTGAGCTGCTTGGCCTCGCGGTAGACGCTGCGCACGAGTTCGGTCACAGTCCACTTGCGGTACTCGACCCACTTGGCGAGGCGGGTCTGCTCGACGGCCGGGTCCACGGGCGGGCCGGCGGCGAGGAAGTCCTGGCCGGGGGCGGGGCTGACGACCCGCATCCCGTTGAAGTACCGCGCGGTGCCCTTCAGGCCCAGAACGGCCTGGAGGTCGGGGTTGCTGATGGCGAAGACGGGACCGTCCACGAAGAGGGCGTGGCCGCCGGCGGAGATGAACTGCTTGAGCCAGGCGCAGGTGTCATCGCCGACGAGGTACTGGCCGTAGAGAAAGACCGTGCCGCCGGGCGGGACGTCGGCGAGTTTCGTCTCGTCAATCGCCTTGGCCTTGAAGCCCAGGCCGGCGAGCCACGAGAGGGCCTGGCCCTGGGACTCGCCCCGGTACTTCGCGTCGGTCTGCGTCGTGCGGAGCTGGAAGAGGTTTGCCGCGGTCGCCCCGAAGCGCTGCAGGAGGCGCTGGACGGTGTCGTCCACGGCCGGGCAGGCCGGGCGGGTGGCCTGCCAGTTGATCAGCGCCGCTTCGCCCTGGCCGAGCTGGTTGAGCGTGATGGCCGGGACGCCGTCGTCGAAGCCGGCGAGCACCTGCGCGGTCGTGGGCCCGCCGAGCGGGTTGCCCGAGGTGGGCAGGGCCGCCGGGAAGAGCTTGCCGCTCGCGGCCGGCGGCGGGAGGCCCGTGCGCCCGGCGAACTCCTGCTGGCAGTGCGCGCAGTAGCAGTATTGCTGGCTGTCGTAGCGGATGTAGTCGAAGTGGATCCCATCCACGTCGTAGTTGCGCAGGCAGTCGAGCATCACGTCGGTCTCGTAGCGGCGGACCTCGGGCTTGCCCAGGTCATACCAGTTCGCCTTGCCGGCGCCGGTCTGCAGCGCCCAATCCGGGTGCTGCTCAAACACGCCATGCTCCGCGCGCCCGTAGCTGCCGTTGACGAACCAGGCGTGGACCTCGATCCCTTTGGCGTGGGCGAGCTTGACCATCTCGCCGAGGGGGTCGAAGCCCGGGTCCACCTGGCTGGCCAGCGGGCAGAGCTGGCTCTTGTACCAGGCCTGGCCGCCGTGGTACCAGACGAGGGGGTAGAGGGCGTTGAGGTGCGCGGCGGCGGCGCGGTTGACGACATCAGCCACGGCTTCGGGGGTGTTGAAGGTCGCGCCGCCGACCCACAGGCCGCGGTGCTCGACGGGCTCCGCGGCAGCCAGCGGGAGGAGCGGGGTGAAGAGGCAGATGAGCACGGCCGGGAACCATCGCATCGCGGAATACCTACCCATGTATGGCGTTGAGGGATAGTTCGCTGCGCGGGGGCGAGTCCCTGCCGGAAGAAAAGGGCGCGGAAGAGGGTGGAAACGAGGAGGAATACCGGGCGGCGGCGGCGAAGTTCTGTTCAGTTGGTGAAATAGTACGACAAGGAGAGTGCCA
>CAZZDO010000453.1:0-4203 GCA_964653205.1 uncultured Armatimonadia bacterium
CCCTACAACGGCGCAACCCATAGTCGCACCTGCTACAGCGGCAGCGTCACCTTGTTGCCCGTGCGCTGGCTCTCGTAGACCGCGAGGTTGAACTCGACGGCGCGGCGGGCTTCGGCGGCCGGGACGACCGGCTCCCCCCGGCCCTCGATCGCCGCCAGGAAGGCCTCGATCTGCAGGGCGTGAGCGCCGACGGCGTCGCCCAGACCGGCGCGGGGGTCGGCGGCCGACGTGGCGTCATCCGTTCCCTCGCCGGGCCGGATACTATCCGGCCCCTCCTCGCCCTCGACATCCCAGTGCGTGATCTTATCGGCGTCAATGATGACGTTGCCCCTCGAGCCGTGGATGGACAGGCGCGACGGGAGGCCCTTGTAGGTGCAGGTCGTGCCCTGCAGGACGCCCTGGGCGCCGCTCCTGAACTGGATCGCGGCGCTGCCGATATCCTCGGTCTCCATGTCGTGCGCCATCGTGGCCGCGTAGCCGCCGACGCTCTCGACCTCGCCCATCATCCACAGCAGCAAGTCCACCCAGTGCACCGACTGGTTCATCAGCGCGCCGCCGCCGTCGAACTCCCACGTGCCCTGCCAGCGGTCGGTGTAGTAGCTCTGTTCGCGCCACCACGGGACGAAGGCGTTGCCGTAGTAGAGCGTGCCCAGGCGGCCCTGCTCGATGGCCGTGCGCAAGGCGCCGTAGCTGCCGTACGTGCGGAACTGGTGGACGGCGGCGAGCACGACATCGGCCTCGGTGGCGGCGGCGATCATCGCGTCAATGTTCTCCAGGGTGACGTCCATCGGCTTGGTGACGAAGCTGTGCTTGCCGGCGCGCGAGGCGGCGATGGAAGCGGTGTGGTGGTGGCTGCTGGGGGTCGTGATGTGGACGTAGTCAATGTCATCCCGCGCCAGCAGGTCATTCAGGTCGGTGTAGTACGCCTCGGCCTCGTAGTGCGCCGCGGCGTCGCGGGCGCGCTGCTCGATGACGTCGCAGGTGGCGACGAGCCGGGCGTTGGGGAGGCGCTGGAGCGCCTGGAAGTGGACCGAGCTGATGACTCCGCAGCCGATGAGGCCGACACCGTAGGTTCGGGACATGGGGAGGCTCCGTTGGTTGGTGATGATTTCGGCGGTGACGGCGAACGGCACTGATCTGCCTCTCCCCTGCCCCTCTCCTTCGCGATACGGCCGCTCAGGAGAGGGGTGTTCTTGGACGTCACTTTGTGGCTTCGAAGTCACTGAGCGCTGTCCAGTGCCGTTGAACCCCTCTCCTGAGGGCGACGCGTAGCGTCGCAGAAGGAGAGGGCAGGGGTGAGGCAGATCAGTGCCGTTGCCGTTCCGCTCAGGCGGCAATTCCTCCGCCGCCCATCGTCTTCCTCCAAGGGAATCGCCGTCAGAGCAGAGAACTCCAGGCCATGCGAGTCCTCACGGCCTTCCTGCTCACGTTCCTCTGCGCCGCTGCGCTCTCGGCCGCCACCTACCGCGTGGATGGCGACAAGGGTGATGACGCCAACGACGGTATCGCCGCGCCGGTGAAGACCATTGCGAGCGTCCTCAAGAAGCTCCAGCCTGGCGACACGCTGCTGCTGACGAAGCTGGACCGGCCGTATCGCGAGTCCATCCCGCTGACCGTCCACGGCACGGCGGCGGCGCCCATCGTCGTGGACGGCGGCGGGGCGACGATCTCGGGCGCTGACCCGGCGCCGAAGACGGGGTGGGTCGAGAACGCGGGGGTCTTCAGCCTGGCGCAGGCGACCGAGGTGAAGTTCTTGTTCGGTCCGGACTGCCGGTACGAGATGGCGGCGGCGGACAAGCTGAAGGCCGAGGAATGGGCGTGGCAGGAGGGCAAGCTGTTCTTCCGCCCCGCCGCCGGGAAGACGCCCGCCGACTACGACCTGCAGATGAGTGTGCGCATCTCGGGGATCATCACGACGGGGGCCGGGCAGATCATCGTCCGCAATCTCACGGCCATGCACTTCTACAACGACGGTTTCAACATTCACAGCGGCACGTCGCCGATGTGGTTCGAGAACATCCGGGGGCTGTGGAACGGCGACGAGGGGTTCAGTTGCCACGAGAACTGCGAGTGCTACGTGCGCGGCGGGGAGTTCTCGCACAACTACTGGCACGGCATCGCCGATGTGGGCATTGCGCGGACGCACTACCAGAACATCGTGTGCCGCGACAACCGCTCCAAGGGGATCTATCTGATCGGCGCGATGCACTCGATCAGTGACAGCGAGATCAGCGGCAGCCCCATCCAAATCATGCTGAGCGCCTCGGACCAACAGGGGCTGCCGCGCTTTGACGCCATGCCGCTGCGGACGAGCCTGACGAACCTGCGCAGCGTGGCGGTGCGGTCGCGGCCCGACGAGGCGGGCATCGTACTGACGGCGGGGGCAGCGGGCGTGATCGAGCACTGCACGATTCTGGGCGGCAAGACGTGCGTGCAGGTGGACAAGGATGCGTCGGCCTACGTGATCAACTCGATCATCGCGGGCGGGCAGCCGAATGAGGTGGTGGCCGCGGGCGCGTACATCGCGGAGCACAACCTGTACTTCCCCGGCCGGCTGGTCATCAAGGACACGACGTACGGGCCCGAGCAGTTCGCGGCCTATGTGGCGGCCACGGGGAATGACCAAGCGTCGTTCGTGGAGGAGCCGAAGTTCATCGGCAACACGCTGATCGTCAGCAAGGCGAGCCACGCGGCGGGCAGGGCGTTCAACCGCGGGGGCTTCGGGGGGAGCGACATTGGGCTCGAGCTGCGCTACCCGCGCCCGGACGAGCCGGGCGTGGAGCCCGCCCCGCCCACGGCGGCGCAAGTCGCGGCGACCGGCGGGACCGTCAAGCCCGGCGAGCAGGGCGAAGTGCTCGTCTACGACTTTGAGACGGTGCACCCGTGGGGGCGCATCTTCCCCGAGCCGGAGAAGAGCGCCGGCGGACAGGCCGTGGTCGCTAAGGCGGAGCTATCGGCCGAGCATGCGCACGGCGGGGTGAAGTCCGGCAAGATCGCCGTGACGCTGCCGGCCGGCAACCCGGCACGCTACCGGCTGAAGCTGTTCTCGGAGAAGATGCCCTATGCGCGGCCGGTGGCGGCGGTGCGGGTGTGGGTGTACGGCGACGGCTCGGGGCGGCAGTTCGTATTGCGCGTGCGGGACGCGAAGGGCGAGTGCTTCTATCGCGCGCCGGCGACGATGGACTTCAGCGGGTGGCGGCAGATCGCGTGGGACCTGACGCAGGAGCCGCCGGTGAGCATCGCGGCGGGCGACGGCAACCGGCAGCAGGATTGCCCGCCGCTTGAGATCGTGCTCGATGTGGACGCGAAGGCGGGCGAGCAGTTCGTGGTGTATCTGGATGATCTCGAGGTGGAGTTGGCGAAGTGAGGGGGCGCCGAAAGGTCAAGAGGGGGCGCCCTGAGTCCACCAGCTTACGCTGGTGGCAAGGTACGTCGGCCCCTTCGGGGCGAACGGCCACCAACCCCGCTTCGCGATCCCCCAATCCCTAGTCCCCAATCCCCAATCCCTGCCTCACTCCTTCTCCATCTCCCAGACGCGGTAGACGAGGGCGTGCAGGTTGCCCGGGAAGGCGGCGGGGTCGCTCCAACCGATCGTGACCTTGCTCTCGCCTGGCGGGAGTTCCAGGCCCGTGGTCGGCATCTTTTGCGGCACGGCCGGGGTCATGCCGCCGGGCCAGAGCTTGATGCCGCCGACGCCCTCGTGCGTGAGGGCCTGGCCGAGAGGCAAGTCGGGCAGCGGGATGCTGCGGCCGTTGACCGTCAGCGTCGGGCCGCCTGTCCCCGCGGGCTCGTGGAGTTCCGGCAGCAGCTTGACGTCGTCTATGGTTACGTCCACCGACTTGCCGACCGGGATGCCGTTGAAGTAGAGGAGGAAATAGGCGACCCTGGTCCAGTCGAAGCCGCCGGCGGGGAGCGGGAAGAAGTGGAGCTTCCAGCCGGTGTGGTTCATCACGGGCAGGAAGTCGGCGCTCTTGCCGGCGATGTCGCGGAACTGCACGCGGATGGTCTCGCCCACGGCGTCGCCCTTGATCCACAGGGCCAGGCCCTTGTAGCCGCTGAGGTTGAGCGGCTGGGGGAAGCGGCGGCCGATGCCCGTCCAGCCGTACGTGTCGCCCTTGTTGGTCGCCTTCATCTGCAGGGCGCTCTTGCCGGCGCGGGTGTCCTGGGTGAGCGCGAAGCTGAACTCGACGCCGTCGCGCACGA
>CAZZDO010000454.1:0-4199 GCA_964653205.1 uncultured Armatimonadia bacterium
TCCGCCGCCATCGTGATCTCGGCCTTCAGCAGCCGCGAGATCGGGCAGTTTTGCTTGGCGTCGTTGGCGGCCTTGAGGAAGTCCTCCGCGCTCGCCCCCGGCACCTTGCCGACGACCTGCAGGTGCGAGGCCTTCACCGTCGGCGCCCCGTCCACCGGCTCCATGGTGACGGTCGCGGTCGCGGCGATCTCCTCGGGCGTGAAGCCCGCTTCCCCGAGTACTGCCGACAGCGCCATCGCGAAACAGCCGGCGTGCGCGGCCGCGATCAGCTCCTCGGGGTTGGTGCCCGGGCCCTCTTCGAAGCGACTCCGGAACGAATACTGCGCATCAGTCAGTACGGTCGAGGCCGTGGAGACCACCCCGCGGCCCGACTTCAGATCGCCCTGCCACTTGGCCGAAGCGGTGCGTTTCATGTCGACTCCTCCATCGTGACACAGTGGTTGCACGAGTAAGATACGCTGCCGCGTCCGGGCGGACCTGCCCGGGCGCGGGCAGGTCCTGGCCCGGAACTTGCAGAACTGGTCCATGACAGCAACCAACCGGAGCGAGGTACCGCCGCATGGAACCCAAGGACGAGGGCATCATCATCGGCCCGAACCATCACATCGAGCCCACCTGCATTGTGGGCTATCGGCCCCAGCGCCCGGTCGCCGACCTGACGCTGCGCCTCGGGGCCGATTGCTTCCTGCGGACCGGCACGATCATCTACTGCGGCTGCGCCATCGGGTCGGGCCTGCAAACCGGGCACAATGTCATCATCCGTGAAGAGAACGTCATCGGCGACAACGTCAGCATCTGGAGCGGGTCGTACATTGACTACCAGTGCAAGATCGGCAGCAATGTGCGCATCCACTGCGACTGCCACGTGACGCAGTATGTCACAATTGAGGATGACGTGTTTGTCGGGCCGGGGTTTGTAAGCTCTAATGACGTCTACCCGCTGCAGGAAGCGGCCGTGCCGTTCCGCGAGGGCGCGACGATCAAGAGGGGGGCGCTGGTGGGGGTCAATGTCACGGTCCTGCCGCGAGTGATCATCGGCGAGGGCGCGCTGATCGGGGCGGGGTCGGTCGTGACCAAGAACATCGAGCCGGGGGTCGTGGCCGTGGGCAACCCGGCGCGGGTCATCAACCGGGTCGAGAACCTGCGGCCCATCGAGCAACGGGTGGCATTGGAGCGGGGCGAGGACGCGTAGGCGGGTTCGTCTCGAACCCGCTCCCGTCGGCGCGAGGGCGCGTAGGGTTCCGTGGGCGCGAGGACGCACCCACCTACGCGGGCACCACTGCCCCGATCGCCTGCGCCAGCGACTGGAAGACCGCCAGCCCCGGCCCGGGGCTGCTCATCGCGCACGCATCGCCCCACGCCGCCTCCTTGCGCTCCAGCCACTGGCCGCCCAAGTCGCCGGGGATTTGGCGCAGGAAGCTGGCGCGCTCCGGGTGGGGCATCATCCCCAGCACCTTGCCGTCCGGGCTGCACAGCCCGGCGATGTTGGCCTCCGCCCCGTTGGGGTTCACGTCGCGGCTCTCACTCAAGTTCCCCTCTTCGTCGCAGTACTGGAAGACGATCTGATCGTTCTCGATCAGCCGCGCCAGCACTTCCGGGTCGCGGGTGGTGAACCGCCCCTCGCCATGGGCGATGGGGATGGGGAAGACCTCGCCCTCCGGGATCTCCGTCGTCAGCGCGCAGCGACCGGGGGCGCAGGCGTGCTTGAGATAGACCCACCGGCAGCAGAAGCCGGCGATGCGGTGCTCGGGGTCGTGGAAGTTGGGGGCCAGCCCCATCTCGACGTTCCCCGGGTGCAGGCCCGGGATGAGCCCCGCCTCAATCAGCACCTGCGCGCCGTTGCAGATGCCCAGGCACGGCTTGCCCTCGCCGGTGACTTCGCGGAACACCGTCCGCATGACCGGCTCCTTGGTGGCGATGACGCCGGAGCGCACGCGGTCCTGATAGGAGAACCCGCCGCCGATGATGTAGCCGTCGTAGTCGTGCAGGGCCGCCGGGTCGGCATTCCAGCGGAACACGTCGCAGGTCAGCCCGACCGCCTCGGCGGACCGCTTGCTT
Source organism: uncultured Armatimonadia bacterium (assembly GCA_964653205.1). Classification (GTDB taxonomy): domain Bacteria; phylum Armatimonadota; class Zipacnadia; order Zipacnadales; family UBA11051; genus JAJFUB01. Next base: position 2,059 of record CAZZDO010000454.1, read on the forward strand.
TCCCACTCGCAGTTGGAGCCGGGGAACTGGATGAGGGCGACGCGCTGGTTGGACATGGGGGGCCTCGGGAAGTCAGAAGTCAGAAGTCAGAAGTCAGAATAGCGGCAATGGCTGCCGTCTGCAAGGGGGGTTGCGACGCGGTTCTCGTTTCGGCCGCCGCTATTCGTAGCGGAGGGCGACAATCGGGTCCATGTCCGCGGCCTTCTTGGCGGGCCAGAGGCCGAAGAAGATGCCGACCACTCCGGCGAAGAGAAAGGCCTCCACGATCGAGGCGGGTGAGACGATGGTGGTCCAGCCGCTGCCGCTGCGGCCCAGCAGCACGGAAACGCCGATGCCCAGCAGAATGCCGATGAGTCCGCCGATGACGCTCAGCACGACCGACTCGATGAGGAACTGAGCCAGGACGTCCTTCTTGCGGGCCCCGACGGCCTTGCGCACGCCGATCTCCCGCGTGCGTTCCGTCACCGACACCAGCATGATGTTCATGATGCCCACGCCGCCGACGAGCAGCGACACGAGCGCGATGGCGCCGAGCAGCCGCGTCATCGTCTCCCCCGCCTCGGCCATGCTCTCCATGAACATGGCCTGCTTCATGATGTTGAAATCGTTGGGGGAGCCGGTGCGAAGCTTGTGGCGCCGCCGCAGCAGCGTCTCGATGCCGCGCTCGACCTTGTCCACGGCCGCGGTGTTGACCGCCGACACGCCGATGCCGGTGAGGTGGTCCAACCCGAGCACGCGCTGCTGGACGGTGGTGAGCGGGGCGAGAATCTGGTTGTCAGGGTTGCCCCACGAGCCGCCCACCTCAGCGGCGGTGCCGATCACCTCAAAGGGCAGGCCCTTGACCCGCACGACTTCGCCGATGCAGGAGCGGCCGTAGAACAGCTCGTCCACGACCTCCTTGCCGAGGATGCAGACGCGGGCCCGGCCGCGGATCTCCGCGTCCGTGAAGAAGCGCCCCTCGGCGAGCTTCCAGTTGCGCACCTCCGGGTAGTCGGTCGTGCTGCCGATCAGCCGGGTGTTGGTGTTGCGGCTGCGGTACTTGGCCTGCACCCGCCCCTGGGCCTCGGGCGCCACGCCGCGGATGCCCTTGACCGTGGTCTGGATCTCCGTGGCGTCCTCTTCCTCGAGGTTGATGACGGTCATCTCGCTGCTGACCCCGCCGCGCCGCGAAGGGCCGGGGTTGACCATGAGCAAGTTGGTGCCCATGCGCTCGATGCGCTGGAGCGTGTCCTTCTTCAGGCCCAGGCCAATGGCCACCACGATGATGACCGCGGCTACGCCGATGATGATCCCCAGCATCGTCAGGAAGGAGCGCAGCTTGTTGCCCATCAGCCCGCGCAGGGCCACGCGGACGGCTTCAGCGATGTTCATGGCGTCTCCACCTGCTCGCACTCACCGGGCGTGGCGCTATCGCCCACGACCTGGCCGTCCAGGAACTCCACCAGGCGGTGGGCGCGGGAGGCCACCCGTGGGTCGTGGGTGACGGTGATGAGCGTGATCCCCTGGTCGTTCAACTCACAGAACAGGTCCATGATCTCGCCACCCGTGTGGGAGTCCAGCGCGCCGGTGGGCTCGTCGGCGAGGATCAGCGCCGGGTTGAGCACCAGGGCCCGCGCGATGGCCACGCGCTGCTGCTGGCCGCCGGACAGCTCGGTCGGGCGGTGGTGGGCGCGGTCGGACAGCCCGACGCGCTCCAGCGCCTCCCGGGCCGGGCTGAGGCGGTCGGCCGCTCCGGCGTAGAGCAACGGCAACTCCACATTCTGCAGCGCGGTCTGGCCCGGCAGGAGGTTGAAGTTCTGGAAGACGAACCCGATGGAGCGGTTGCGGATCTGCGCCAGGCGGTCATCCGAGAGCGCCTGCACCGCCTCGTCCTGCAGCCGGTATTCGCCGGAGGTCGGACGGTCCAGGCATCCGATGATGTTCATGAAGGTAGTCTTGCCCGAACCGGACGGCCCCATGACCGCCACGAACTCGCCGGCGGTGATGCTCAAGTCCACCCCCGCCAGGGCGTGCACGAGGGCATCCCCCATGCCGTAGGTCTTTACCAAAGCGGAAACCGTGATCAACGCCTCAGGCACGTGCACCCTCACTTCCGGAACTGCATCATCATGCGACTGCGGTTACGCTCGGTCTGCTTGGCC
>CAZZDO010000455.1:0-4199 GCA_964653205.1 uncultured Armatimonadia bacterium
CATCCACAGCAACGTCTTCTACCGCGTGCCGCGGGCGTCGTTCGTCGGCGGCGGGCACGATACCGTCACCGAGAACAACATCTTCGTGGAGTGCAAGCCCGCCATCCACGTGGACGCCCGGGCGCTCGGCTGGGCTTCCGGCTCCTACGACACGCTCGTGCAGCGCCTGAAGGCCGTGCCCTACGACAAGGAGCCGTGGCGGACGCGCTTCCCGGAGTTGCTCACGATCCTGGACCACGAGCCGATGCGCCCCCAGGGCAATGTCGTGGCGCGCAACATCTGCGTGGGTGGGCGGTGGGACGAGATCGAGGCCAAGGCGCGGCCCGGTGTGACCTTCACCGACAACCTGCTCGATCAGGACCCGCTGTTCGTCGGCGCCAAGAAGCTGGCCGACCCGAAGGCCTTCCCGGTCGCCACGGACTTCGCCCTCAAGCCCGACTCGCCCGCGCTCAAGCTGGGCTTCAAGCCGCTTCCGTTGGAGCAGATGGGACTCTACCAGAGCCCGGATCGCGCCTCGTGGCCCGTCAAGCACACGGTGCGGACCAAGGAGCGGGACGCGCTGCTCGAGGCGGCGGCCAATCCCGCTGCGCCCGCCGCAACGCGCGGGCCGCTGGCGACGCTGGCAGTGTCGCGGCTGGTAGCCGCTCCCACGATTGACGGGGAACTGAAGCTGGACGAATGGGGTGGAGACACGAAGGCCGTTGCGATCGCGCAGGGCCTCGATGGGACCAAGGTCGGGCTCCCCAGCAAGGCATGGCTGCTGCATGACGGGCAGTGCCTGTACGTGGCCGTGGACAACGCCGTGAACAAGGACACGCCCCTGCAGACGAAGGACGAGTGGGGTGGTAGCGATGCGGTCGAATTGGGCTTCCGCGCCCTCGGCAGCACCGCGGCGCCGATCCTGATCCTGCGCGGCTACCCCAACGGTGTCTTCCATAGCGACGATGAGGCCGGGGCGCCCGCTCCCGCAGTGAAGAAGGCTGCCGAGGGCGTCGTCTACAAGTGCAAGGTGCTCGGCCCGGACCGCTGGGTGACGGAATGGAAGATTCCGCTGGCCTCGCTGGGAATTGACCTGGCTAAGCAGCCGAAGTTCTTCTTCAGCCTCACGGTGCGCAAGAGCGGCGGCCCGACGTGGGTGCAGTGGCAGGGCACGCGCGACAAATGCACGTGGCAGGCCGACAACGCGGGCTACTTGGAGCTGGCGAAATGACGACGCTGGCGCAGACGATGCGCGAGTCGCTGGGGCTCGTCGTCCCGGTGTGGTTCGCCCCCGACATGCCGCCGGACGAGATGGCGCGCCTGCTGGGGAACACGCTGGCGGATAGCGAGCTGTTCCTGGCGCCCGAGCGGCTCGTGCTGGTCGTGGACGGCTGCGAGCACGCTGAGGCCCCGACGCGGCAGGTGGCCAAGGAGTTCGCCTATCGCGCCGGCGCGCCGCCGCTGGTGCTGTGCAAGGAGGCGAATGAGGGGCAGGCGGGGGCGGTGTGCCACGGCTTCGAGTGGCTGCTGGAGCACACCGACGCGCCCTACTTCGCCTCGCGCGACGCCGACGGCGACCATGATCTCTACGACCTGCCGCAGCTCTTCCGGCTGCTGCGGCACATGCAGGAGGTCGAGGGCAGCGACAACGTGTACGTGCTGGGGCAGCGCGGGTCGCGGCACCGGCCGATGGGCTTTGCGCGGGGGGAATACGAGTGGCTGCTCAACGAGCTGACCGTGCGCGCGGTCGCCTACGAACTGTCCAAGCACCGCCGCGCGCCGGACCTGCGCTATTGCAGCTTGCTCCCCGGCCCGCCGGACTTCCAGAGCGGCTACAAGGCCTATGCGCGGCGGACGGCGGAGGTCTTCGTGCGCGGTCTGCGCGAGGCGGACCGCGACGACCCCGAGGCGCGCGTGTTGCGCTGGGGCGTGCAGTTCGTCTCGACGGTTGAGTTGCTGCTGGCGGGGGCAGCGGCAGGCTCGGTCTATCGCCTGACCTACGACCAGCAGCCACAGACGACGTTCGAGCACGCAGACAACCGGCTGCGCTCGTACGGGCAGCAGTTCGTCTGGCTGTTCCGCCGGCTGCGCCCGCCGCTGAACGTGGCCATGCAGTGGTGGGACGAGGGCATCCGGCAGATGCAGTGGGGCACACAGCCGGGCGGGTGGGAGGAGCTGCTCACGATGCGGGAGCACATTGCGGACCAGGTCTGGCCGGGGGAGAAACTCCCGCCCGCGCCAGGGCGGCAGTTGATGTTCTGAGCACTGAGGGGTCTGTCCCCGGAGAGCCGGCGCAGCCGGCACGCAGGGGGCTGACCCCGCCAACGAGGCCCCCATGCCCCGCGTCCCGCGGACCATCGTGCCGGACTACCCATACCATCTCGTCGCCCGCGGCAACGAGCGGAACCAGGTCTTCTTCAGCGATGACGATTGCCGGCAGTACCTTCTTTGGCTGGCTGAATACGGTCGGAAGTACGGCATGAAGACGTGGGCTTACTGTCTCATGCCTAACCACGTTCATGCCGTGGTGGTGCCGCTAGTTGAGACCGGCCTGAGCGATGTCTTCGGCGTGCTGCAGATGCGCTATGCCCGACGAATCAACGACCGGCTCAGCAGGACGGGACACCTCTGGGAAGGGCGCTTCCGCGCTGCGCCTCTGGACGCGGACCATCTGACCGCTGCCGTGCGCTACGTGGAGCGCAATCCGGTGCGCGCGGGGCTGGCAGCGCAGGGCGAGGAATTCCTGTGGAGCAGTGCCCGACCTCACTGCGGGCTGCGACGCGACCCGGTGCTGGCGCCCGACCTCCCCCTGCTTGACGAAGTGCCGGACTGGCGCGACTGGCTGCGCGTCGAAGACGAGCCCGGGCAGTTGGGCAAGCTGCGCCACTGCACGATGCGCTGCCAGCCGTGCGGCAGTGCCGAGTTCGGCGAGGAGTACCGTCGCCGACAGACCGATCCCGAAGGGAAGAGGTGATGGGGTCAGCCCCCTGCGCTCCGGCTACGCCGGACCTCCGGGGACAGACCCCGCGGCTGCATGCTCACTATCGCCGACCTACACGTCCACATCGGCTCCGCGGCCGACAAGCAAGTCGTCAAAGTCACCGCCTCGCGCGACCTGACCTTCGAGAACATCCTCGTCGAGTCCGTCAACCGTAAGGGCGTTGAGATCGTCGGCATTGTGGACTGCGCCAGCCCCGCCGTCATCCGCGACATCGAGGCCCTCATTGACGCCGGGCACATGACGCAACTGGACGGCGGCGGCCTGCGCTATCTCGGGCGGCTGACGGTGCTGCTGGGCGCGGAGGTCGAGACCCGCGAGCCCGGTGGTGGGATGTCCCACCATGTCAGCTACTTCCCGCATCTGGGGCAGCTCAAGCGCTTCTCCGGCGCGATCAGCCAGCACCTGACGAACCCCAATCTCTCGTCCCAGGCCTGTGGGCTGAGCGCGCGGGAGTTGTGCGACCTGGCGCTCCAGCACCAGGCGCAGTTCGTCCCCGCCCATGCCTTCACGCCGCACAAGAGCATCTACGGCGCGTGCGCCGAACGTGCGGCGGACCTGTTCGGCGACTACTGGGACGCCATCCCCGCCCTCGAGCTGGGACTGTCGGCCGATGCCTACCTGGCGGACCGCCTCGGTGAGCTGGCCAGCAAGACGCTGGTGGCGAACTCGGACGCGCACTCGCTGCCGAAGATCGCCCGCGAGTACAACATCCTGGAGATCGAGGAGCCGAGTTTCGACGAGTTCCGTCGGGCGCTGTGGCGTGAGGACGGGCGCCGCGTGGAAGCCAACTTCGGCCTCGACCCGCGCCTGGGGAAGTACCACCGCACGTTCTGCGAGGAGTGCCGGTGGACGGCCCACGAGGAGCCGCCGGTGCTGGCCTGCGAGCAGTGCGGCAGCACCAACGTGACGCGCGGCGTGCTGGACCGCATCGTGCAGATCGCCGACACTGACGAGCCCCGCCCGCCGGACCATCGCGGACCGTACCAGTACCAGATCCCGCTGCAGTTCGTGCCCAAGGTCGGCGCGGTCATACTCAACCGGCTCATCAATGCCTTCGGCACGGAGATGGCGGTCCTGCACCACGCGACGCGGCAGGAGTTGGGGGAGGCGGTGGGGCAGAAGGTGGCGGACCTCATCATCCAGGCGCGGGAAGGGACGCTGCCGCTGCAGGCCGGCGGCGGGGGGCGCTATGGCCGCGCCATCCGCGAGGGCGAGGGGC
>CAZZDO010000456.1:0-4170 GCA_964653205.1 uncultured Armatimonadia bacterium
TCGAGGACGACACGATCAACCTCGACTACGACCGCCGGCCGGACCTCGGGGATGACATCTGCTTCCCGGGCTTTACGTGGTGCCGCTTCACGGCGGCCGCGACGCTGCCGCGTGTGGCGCGGCTCACCGGCGAGATGGAGCCGTGGCGGAGCCTGGCGCTGCGGCTGATGGAGCACGTGCGGCGTCATCTGTGGCAGCGCGACGACCCCACCCATGCGCCGGTCGTGGCCCACGCACGCCCGGAAGCGAAGCTGGCAACCTGGTGCCAGGCCGCCGAATGGAACGCCTCGATGCTGGGGGAGATGATTGAGGATCTGGGGGAGATGTAGGGGGACGGCCACGGCTGGCCAGCAGGAAGCTGGCGCTCCTACGGATCAGTACAGTATCTTGTGGTCGCGCAGCCCGGTGAAGCCGTCCAGCACCAGCCAGAAGCCCCCGGCGATCATTGCGCCGAGAATGAGCCCCAGGAACAGCGGCCGCGCCACCTGGTAGCCCTTGTGCCCCCCGTAGCGGATGATGAGCGTCTGCATGGCCCAGCCCAGCAGGACCGAGAACCATTCCTTGTGCAGGTACGTGACAAACGACATGGCGTAGCCGACCGGGTGCAGCGGCCACCAGAGGTAGTACGTGCGCAGGAGGTTCAGCAGCAGGAGCTTGGCCGTGCCGTAGCTGATGATGGCCAGCGTGGGCAGGTCCACGAAGGGCCGCATCGTGTTGTGGGCCTTCTCCATGAACAGGCCGGGCTGGCGGGCGAGACTGACGAAGCGGTAGGTGTTGATGGCGATCCCGCCGTGCAGGTAGGAGTCCTTCATCAGCGCCCACAACGACACCGGCAGGGCGATGGCCAGCGTCAGCCCGATGGCGGCGATAAGGTCGCGGTTGCGCGTGCCCGTCACGTCGGTCATCTTGAAGGACTGCATCAGCCGCGGCATGGGGGCGATGCGCAGGTCGTGGGAGAACGTGAGCATCATGCCCGTGGCCACGATCTGCGGGGCGCGGAGCGACCCGGAGGGGAAGAGTGCCATGACCCAGTGATGGCCGCGGAAGTCCGGCTCGGCGCACCAGGGCATGCCCGCCTCGGCCACCAGCCGCGTCATGGCGAGCAGATAGACGAAGCTGAGCACCAGCATCACCAGCGCGGGTCCCACCGGCATTCCCGCGGCGACGCAGAAGACAACAAGCAGTATGAAGCCTACCGCCCCGCCGATGATGTACCACTGGCGGGGGAGGCCGGCGCCGAGGGAGCCGGCGTCCCCATGCGAAGCGGGTAGAGCGGGCGTCGCGCCCGCCATTGCGCCCGGGGCGGGCGAGACGCCCGCTCTACCCGCTCCTCGGCTGGAAGCCGCTCGTACGAGGCCCGGGGCGCGGCCAAGGGCGCGCCCCACCGCTTCCCCCAGCCCCTTGCGCGCGACCCAGATGCTCACCGCCGCCAGCCCGAGGTACGCCCCGGCCGTCTGCAGGCTCGGGAATGGAAACGCGTCCGGGCTCGTGGCCGTGCGCAGGCCCGCGATCCCCAGCCCCGTGCCGATGATGGCCTCGACCTTGCCCAACAGATAGAAGGCCCACAGGCTGAACGAGATCTCGCGGGTGAGCAGGAAGCTCAGGCCGATGATGAGCGGGAGGATGCCGATGAGCAGGCTGTTCAGCGGCGTCCACGGCCGGGCCAGCCCGCCCTGGAAGACACGCGTGCCCCACAGGAACACATCGGCCTGCGGGATCTTGGGGAAGTAGTCGTGCAGGCCGGTGTAGATGTGGGGGAGCATCCCCAGCGCAATCCCGAGCCACACCAACTTGTTGCGGAAGAAGCGGTTGAAGACATGGCCGCGGTCGGGCCGGTCCAGCACCTGCAGCGGCACCACCACCAGCGGGAAGAGCAGGCGCTCGTGATGCACCCACTGCTTCTGGAACAGCGCCACGCCGCTGAGCATCACCCAGTAGGCCACCAGGAAGAACAGCGACCAGGCGACCAGCGGCGTCATCCATTCCCCCCACGGCACCCCCCGGGCTGAGCTTTCGAACATGCCCTTGACCGCCAGCGGGTCCTGCGGCGCGAGCCATGGGGCGATGTGCGGCAGGAAGAGGTCCTCGTAGTGGTTCTCGTCGCTCGCGTAGTACAGCGGCCCGGCGATCATCGGCGGCATCTTCTGGGCGATGTCAATCGAGGCGACGCCGATGGCGATGGAGAGCATGGACCAGATGATGACCAGCTCGCGCGCGGAGAACGCGTAGGTGCGCCGGTCCCCCGGCGCACACTCACCGCCCGCCGGAGGACCGGCGGGCCTACGCGACAGTGCCAGCAGTGGCCACTGCACGACCAGGAGGAAGGCGAAGAAGACCAGGAAGGCGCCGATGGGGGGATACGTCAGTGAGATCTGCGTGCCGTGGATGACCAGCTCGGCGTACTGGCTCCAGATGCTGATGAAGATGACGAGCAGGCCGCCGATGAGGGCGGCCCGCCAGGTGAGGCCGCGGCCGGTGCTGGGGGCAGGGGCGGCCGCGGGTTGGGTGGATGGTTCTGCGCTCATGGAAGCCAGTAGTCAGCGACCCCCTAGCCTCGGAGGAGGAAAGGGGGTTGCCTGGAGTCCACGGGCTCACGCCCGTGGCTATGCACGTCGGCCCCTACGGGGCGCACGGCACGGCCGTTCCCGAATGCCGAGTCCCGGATATCGAATCCCGAATCCCGGATCCCGGACCCCGGATCCCGAATCCCGAATCCCGAATCCCGAATCCCGCCGTTCACAGTTCCCCGGTCACCATCGCGACCAGCCACTCCGCCGCTTTCGCCATGCCGCTGATGCTCACGGTCTCGCCGAGGGTGTGCGGGTCGCGGGCTCCCGTGGCGCAGATGACCGCCGGGATGCCCTTCTCGTTGAAGATGTTGGCGTCGCTCCCCCCGCCGCCGATCTCGTACTTCACCGGCAGGCCAAGCTTCCCGGCGGCTTTCGTGGCAAGTTGCACTACGGGTTCGTCCTCGCTCAAGTGGAAGCGATGGTACGAGGACTGGATCTCCTGTTCAAGGGTGGCTTCCGGGTGGCACCCGACGGCATCGTCGAAGCAGCGCTGCATGTGCGACACCTGCGCGGCGAGCTTGGCGTCGCTGTGGCTGCGCGCTTCGCCCCAGACCTCACACAGCTCCGGGACAATGTTGCGGGCCATGCCGCCCTGGACGTACCCGATGTTGGCTGTGGTCTCCTCGTCCAATCGCCCCAGCTTCATCGCCGCGATGGCCTCGGCGGCGATCTGCACGGCGTTGATGCCCTTCTCGGGGCACACCCCCGCGTGGGCCGCGCGGCCACGGACCCGCCAGGTCATCTTCTGGGCGCTGGGCGCGGCCACGGTCATCGTCCCGATGTCCCGCCCGCCGTCGAGCACCAGGCAGCAGTCCGGGCTGAGAAGGGAATAGTCGAGATAGCGCGCGCCGTATAGCCCGATCTCCTCGGCGATGGTGAAGACGATCTGCAGTTCCCCGTGGGGAGCGCCGGTCGCCATGATCTCCCGCACGGCGGCCAGGATCACCGCCACGCCGGCCTTGTCGTCCGCCCCCAGGATCGTGTCGCCGACGGCGCAGATGTCATCGCCCCGGCATTCGGGGCAGATGCCGCAGCCCGGCGCGACCGTGTCGAGATGAGCGTTGAGCATGATCGTCGGCCGTTGTAGGGCGGGGGCTTGTACCCCGCCGCAATCGGTGGCCGGGACCTTGGCGATGACGTTGCCCGTCTCCCCGCCGATGGGCTCGTGGGCGCGGTCCTGCTGCACAGTGAGGCCCATGGCCTGCAGCTTGCCGATGACGGTTTGCGCGATGGCGCCTTCCTGGCGCGACAGGCTGTCAGTGCGCACCAGTTCCTGGAACTCTTCGCTGAGTGCCTGGGGGTCAATCATCATGCCCTCCGGTTGCTGCGGCCCTGCGTTCCGCTCCTCGGTGTTGTCCGCCGCGGACGCCTCCACCTCCTCGGCGGGCAGAATCAAGCGGGGGCCGAAGCACCTCCGGCCCCCGTCGTTGCACGCTGTGCGCAGGCGCTAGAAGTTGCCGTCGTTCGCGTTGGCCGGCGGCCGCACGCCGAGGTTGATGGAGCTGAACTCGTACACCTTGTACAGGCCCGCGTTGTTCTTCTGCAGCGTGAGCGAGCGCGGGTTGTCGGCCCCGCCGGAGATGACGAACAGCTTGCAGAA
>CAZZDO010000457.1:0-4169 GCA_964653205.1 uncultured Armatimonadia bacterium
GAACCAGCTCGGCACGGCGACCACGACGCTGTTCGCGCTGGACCTCGCCGCTCCAGAGCGCGGCTGGAAGACGCTGCCGCCGCTCCCGGGGCCTGCGCGGGTGATCCACACCGCGGCCACCGCCCGGGGGCGACTCTACGTGTTCGGCGGCTGCCGCCTCGATGCCCAGAAGGTCGTCCGCAACCTCGCCGACGCCTACTGCTATTCCCCGCGCACGAACACGTGGCAGCGCCTGCCGGACGCGCCGGCCAACAACCGCGCCTGGACCGCCGTCGGTGACGGCAAGGGCCGCGTGCTGCTCTTCGGGGGCTTCACCGCCACCGAGGAGGAATGCGCCGGCAAGGGCGACGACGTCGGCTTCACGGCCGAGGTCCTGCGCTATGATCCCGCGGCTCACACCTACAGCCCGGCCGGGAAGCTCCCCGCCCCGAACGCGTGCGCCGCGCCAGTGCGCTACGGCGACCGGCTGATGCTGTGCGGCGGCGAGCCGGTCAAGAAGCAGCGGGCCGACTGGGTGTGGTTGACGGACCTGAGGTAGACGGAAAGGCAACTGACATGCACCTGCGCCATCTCGCGCCAATCGCCGCACTCCTCGCCCTGCCCGTCGCCGCCGCCACGCTCACGGGCGAGACCTCCAAGCCCACCTACAGCGTCTTCCTGCGCGGCGAGCCCGTGCTGCTGACCTTCAAGGTCACCGGTCTGCAGCCGCGCCAGGAGGGTGTGACGCTGGCAGTCGTCCAGACCGACGCGGATGGCGGCCCGGTCGCCAACAACACCGTCAACGTCGCCGCCGATGACCAGGGGAAGTGGCAGGGCAGCGTGGCCGGGCGCAGCGACCGGCTTGGCTACGTCCACGTGACAGCGCGGCTCTCGACCGGCGAGTCCCTCCCTGCCGTCGGCAGCCGCCCGGCCGGCGCCATGACCTATCTCGTCATCACCGACCCCGCCAACCGCGTGCGGCCCGGCGACGCCGGCCGCTTTGGCTTGCAGGGCGGCTGGCCCACCTCGTGCGACCTGCGCGACCTGCTCGGGGTGAACTGGGTGCTGGGCGAGTATAGCTGGGGCTGGACGGAGCCCGACCGGCCGGGGCAACTCGCCGAGAAGCGCGCTACTGCAGACCCCAAGCGTGAGGCCGCCCGCGCGCAGAACCGCCAGCTCAACGTGATGCCCGTCTTCTGCCTGATCGCGGGCGGGGGTATCCCCAAGTATGCCCAGCAGATGAAGGACGGCCAGCCCGTCAAGGGCGTGGTCGGCGACCTGAAGGCCTTCGGCGCGTACTGCCGCGCAGTTGGCAAGGCCGCGACGGAGGATTATGCCCACCTGTCGCGCCACTACTACCAGGTCACGTGGGAGCCCGTCTACCCGTGGGGCTTTGAGGGCTCCGACGACGACCTCATCCGCATCCACGAGACCGCCTACCCGGCGCTGCACGAGAGCGACCCGAAGGCGGTCGTCATCGGCCCGACGGGCGCGGGTATCAGTCCGGGCGATCTCGCATGGAACGAGCGCCTGCTGCGCCGCGGCCTCGGCAAGTATCTCGACGCCCTTTGTGTCCACCCGTACCTCGCCCAGCCGCCCGAAGAGCACAACCTCGTCCAGAACGTCCGGGCGCTGCGGGAGATCGTCCGCACGTGCGCGGGCAAGGACCTGGAGATCATCGGCACCGAGCAAGGCTACCCGACCGGCGGCCTGCAGGAGCGCGAGCGCCAGCAGGCGCTCTGGCTCATTCGCAGCTCGATCATCTGCGTCGGCGAGGGCATGAAGTGCAACTTCTCCTTCTACTCGTGCGACTACCCCGGCGAGCCGGGCTATGGCTTCTTCCACAACCTCGTCATCGAGAAGCAGGCGTGGGGGCCGGGCGTCGTCGGACCCAAGCCCGTGGCCGGCTCGTTCGCGGCGATGACGATGCTGCTCGAAGGCCACCAGACGGTCGGCCCGGTCGAGGGCCTCGGCCCCACGACCCTCGGCTATGCCTTCGAGCGCGCGGGCAAGGTCACGCTCGCGCTGTGGGACTATGGCAAGCAGCCGCACGCCGTGAAGCTCCCGGTCGGCAACGGGCCGGTGGAAGTCTGCGACTGGATGGGCAACACAACAGGGGCGCGGGCGAGCGGTGGGATGCTCACGCTGACGCTCGGGGAGGCGGTGCAGTACGTGCGCGGCGTGGACCCGGCGCTCTGGGGCAGCAAGGCGACCCGGCCCATTGTGCTAAAGGCCAACATGCTGACGGCGCTGGCGGGCGACACAGTGACACTGCAGGCGACGCTGACACCGCCGGCCGGCGTGAGCGGGGCGGCCATCCTGAGCGTCACCGGCGGCGCGGAGATGGGCCTGCCAGACGTGTCGCAGCCCGTGACGGTCAGGGCCGAGCGGGGCGTCGCGGCGCCGGTCGCGCTGGCCATACCCGCGACGATGCGGGCGGGCCTCGTGCAACTGCGCCTGACGGCCCAGAGCGGCGAGCGCGTCTGGGGCACGACCTCGGCGCTGGTGCGTGTGAGCGCCCCGCTGAGCATTCAGAGCGTGCGCCCCCTCGGCGGCCAGCGGCTGGCGGTGCGGCTGGCGAACCAGCGCGCGCAGGCCGCGACGGGGCAGCTCAGCCTGCGCCTGCGCGGCGTCCCCGACGGCCGGGCCGAGGCCCCGTTCAATGTCGCCGCAAGGGAGACAGCCGAAGTGACGCTGGCCGTCCCCGACGCAATCCTCGAGCCCGGTCGCAACGTCACCGTCGAGTTGACGGCCCAACCCCAGGGCGGACTCGCGGTGACACACACGGAACGTCTCACGTTCACGGACGTGCCGCGTGCGGGGAAGCTCACCGTGGACGGCGACCTGAACGATTGGTCCGGCGTACCCGCGATGCAGCTGCGCGGGCGAGCGCGAATGGTGCGCCAGCCGCAACTCTATCGCGGGCTGGCCGATCTCGACGCGACCGTACAACTGGCGTGGGACGACCAGGGCCTGTACCTGGCGGCCACTGTGCGCGACGACCACTTCGTGCAGGAGAAGAAGGGCTTCGACACCTGGAAGGGCGATTGCCTGCAGGTCGGGCTCGACCTGGCGCCGGGTCGGCAGACCCAGGACACCGGCAACGTGCTCGCCGACACGGCCAGCCGCAGCGACACGGAAGTGGACCTCGCGCTTACGCCGACCGGCCCGGAAGCGTATCGCACGCGGACCTTCGACCCGGCCAAGCTGCCAGTCGGACTGCTGGACGCCAAGGGCGCGCAGTTGGCCGTCAAGCGCACACCGGACGGTCTCGTCTATGAGGCGATGCTGCCGTGGCCGTCTCTGGGGCGCAACGCCCAGGCCCCTGCCGGCAAGGAGATCGGCTTCGCGATCACCGTCAACGACATGGACGGGCCCGATCAGCTTGACCCCAAAGCCCTCGGGCTCTTCGGTGGCATCACGCCGGTGAAGGACCCGGCGCAGTTCGGGCGACTGGTGCTGGTAGCGGCGCGATTTACCGCGCCCGGCGCGACGCCGAAGGGCGCGATGAATCGCGCCGCTACGCTGGGCCAGAGCCAGCCTCCCGATGCCGCGCCTCTGCCCTGGACCGCCTGCGCCGGTGTAACTCGCGCCGATGGCGGCGACTTGTGGGCCATCGCCGGCGACCGCGCGTATCATCTCGACGCGGCCGGCAAGCTGCTCGAGACTGTCGCCCTGCCGACCGGCTGCCGCCTCGCGCGGGGCGACGGCAAGCGCCTTGTGTGCCTCACCCACGAGGGCGCCTTCTACGAACTGAACCTCGCCACGAAGGCGGTGCGGCAGCTCTGCGATGCACGTCAGGACGGCCAGGGCCCCGGCGAGTTCTGCCTCGGCCGAAGCGGAGAGATCATCGCCCTGTACCGCGAGGGCCGCGTCCGCCAGTGGCAGGCCGACGGCACGCTGCCGACGGATGTGCTCACGCTCCCGCCCGGGAAGGGCTGGGACTACCGCGCCATCGGCTGCGACCCGCGGACCGGCCACCTGTGGATCGGGACGTACTACCCGGACATGAAGCTGCACCGCTTCGCACCCGGCGACACGCAGCCGCGCGAGACGAGGGAGGGGTTCGCGACGCTGATGGTGGGCGCCGACGGGGGGCTGTGGTGGCTGAACGTCAGCGGCGTGGGGCAGCTGTTGCGACCCACGGCACCGGTAGAGCGGGCGTCCTCGGCGCCGGTAGAGCGGGCGTC
>CAZZDO010000458.1:0-4126 GCA_964653205.1 uncultured Armatimonadia bacterium
CACTGATAGCCGGGGTGGCTGACGCGGCTGTTGAGCAGCTCCATCGTCAGCGTGACGCCCTTGTCTTCGGCCAGCGGCGCGACGCGGCTCATGCACTCGGCGCAGATCTCGGTGCCGGCGATCTCGGACAGGTTGAAGTAGCGGTCGCCCGAGAAGCAGCAGAGGTTGTGGATGCCGAACTGTGCGGCCTTCTCGATGTTCGCCGACAGCTCGTCCACGATGCGGTCGTGGTTCTCGGGCTTGTTCATCCCGTCGCGCAGCGAGGCATGTCCGGAGACGAGCGACAGCTCGAGGCCGGCGTCCTTGATGCGCGACCATTCCTCCTCCGGCGCGAAGTCGAAGGCCGACAGCCCGATGCGTTTGGCGTGCGCGACGGCCTGCTCGGGGGTGATGTCGCCCCGGCAAAGAATGCCCCAGCAAATGCCCTGCTTGATTGGTTTCACGGATAAGTCCTCCGGGTGGTGGATGGTTGGTTCTGGGTGGAAGCGGGCGTCAGTTCGACGGGGCGGGGCGAGGGACCTTCGCGGACGGCGAACGGCAACGGCACCGCCGAGGAGGGAAGGAGGAGGGCGGCCGGATTCCGGGGGCTCACGCCCCCGGCTACGTACGGACGCCCCTCCGGGGCTAACGGCAACGGCAGTGGCGTACCTCACTGCAGGCCCCCTCCCCCACCCCGGCGAACTGTCGCCCCATGAAGGCCCTTCTCCTGTGTCTGATCGTTCTGCCCCTCATTGCCCCGCGCGCCTTTGCCGGCGAGAAGGTGGAGTTGGCCGGCTGGGGGATTGATGAGAAGCATCTCGAGGCCTTCATGCCCCAGGCCCGGGAGGTGGGCTTTGACGCGCTCATCACCTGGAACACCGACCCCGAGGTGTTGCGCAAGTGCGTGGACGCGGCGAAGCCGTATGGGATCAGGATCTTCTCGTCCCTCGCGCCCATGGGCGGCATCGCGAAGCTGTGGACGCAACGATATCCCGACCGGCCCATGCCCTGGCAGGTCATGTCCCCCGACGAAGACGCCGCGCTGCGGTTCATCACGGCCGGCAAGAACCAGTTCCTGATCGGCTACCAGTTCGGCGGCGAACCCGCGCTGACCCATGAGGTGCTCACCAGCCACATTCTTTGCTTCAGCAGCCGCGAGGGGCGGGAGCTGTTCAAGCCCGTGGTTGATGGCATCGTGTCCGTGCCCGGGATCGCGGGGCTGGCGTTCGACGGCTTCGGCTACCAGAACTACCGCGACTGCCAGTGCGAGCGGTGCCAGGCGGGGCTGGCCGCGTACCGGCAGGCGCGTCCGGAGATGAAGCCCGAGGCGGCCGAGGTGGAGTTCTTCCGCGACCTGCTGGTCGGGACCATCAACGAACTGGCCGACTACGCGCGGGCACAGCGCGGGGACCTGCAGACAGCCATCCACATCTGGCCGGTGTTCGCGCCCGAGCCGCTGTACGGCAACCGACTCGATCTCGACTTCTGCGGGCAGACCGCGGCGTGGTACACGCTGTGGCCGGAGGAGAAGATCGCGGCGTACAGCCGGACCATCGCGGCCGAGGCGACGAAGTTCCACCCGCGCCAGCAGGGCGTGGGGATGATCGGCTACTACGACCGCCCCGGGCAGTTCCCCGTCAAGGACGCCGCGTGTGTGGACATGGAGCTGCGGACGATGATCGAGGGCGGGTGCCGGCATCTGCAGGTGTGCAGCACGCTGGATGTGATACGGAAGCCGGAGATCGCGGCGGTGTTCCGGAAGCACTGCCGGTAGCGAGGTCCCTCATGCCTACTCTTTGCAGTGTTCTGCTCATCCTGGTGGTTGCGACGGCAGCGGGGGCGGCGCCGGGGATGCTGGCGCGCGATTGGGGCGCGGCGATCCCGTTGCGGGAGGTTGTCGTGATCGCCAGCGAGGCGACGAAGGCGGAGGCGTTGGCGACGGCGCTGAAGGCGGCGGGGGCGGAGGTGCGCGTGGTGGCGCCGGAGGCGGCGGTGGAGAAGAGCGGGTTGGTGTTCGCGGCGGGTGTCCTGGGCGGGCGAGACGCGCAGGGCTCGGGCGGGCGAGACGCTAACGGCCTGGGCGGGCGGGACGCCCGCTCTACCCCGACGGTGGTGCTGCTCGGCGGCATACATTCCAACCGCGCCATGATGCCGCTGTACTGCCAGTACCTGTGCTTCGGGGATGCGGCCTATCCGGGGGAGGAGGGGTTCACGGTCCGCACCGTGGCCGCGCCGTTCGGGGCCGGGACGGCGGCGGTTGCGTTGGAGGCGAGCACGCCCGCGGGGGAAGAGAAGGCCATCGCGCGCTTTGGGGAGATGCTTGCGGGTGTGAAGGACGGCGTGTTCCCGGCGACGGTCGAGGCGCATTTGCCGGCGGCGACGCTGCAGCGAGTGAAGCAGTCGGCCTACCGGACACTGGCATGGGCGCTGACGGGCGAGGCGAAGGTGGCGCGGCAGGGGGCGGACGCCGTGCTGGGGGCCATCAAGGGCGACCAGGGCTTTGCGCCGTATGGCGACTACGGCATCGAGCGGTGGGCGCGGGAGTGCGCGTGGCTGCAGGACGCGCCGGGCGTGACGGCCGCGGAAGTCCAGCGGCTGGACGAGGCGCTGTTGGCCGCGTCGGTGCTCACGCAGAAGGAGTACTGGCGGCGGCACGACGGGCGGATCATCGGCGGGCGGCACCAGACCATGGGGACCAGCTCGATCTCGGCGGTCGTGCAACTGCTGCGCCGGCGGGGGAAGGGCAATGACGAGGCGGCGCCGCTGATCGAGCAGTGGTGGCGCGAGTGTGTCGCGTATTGGACGAACGCGTGCCGCACGTTCCATGATGACATCGAGGGCTGGCCCTCACACTGCTGCCCGGAGCCGACGCTGGATTGGGCGATGGCGCTGGGGCTGGATGACTACGTGCAGAAGCAGCTGCCGCTCGCGATCGTGCGCGCGCACGCGGTGGCCGACCCGATGAACTTCTACGCGGGGACGGGGACGTATGAGGAGTGCCGGCCGGGGGATGTGTACAAGCCGCTGACCTGGGGCTATCTGCTGCAGGTGGCGAACGCGTTCCATCCCGGCGCGGGGTATGACTGGCTGCTGGGGAACTTCCCGGGGATGCAGGCGTGGACGTGGGCGGTGACGCGGAACCACGTGGGGGCGCACAGTTTTGTGATGAACGTTTCGGGGCCGGATACCGGCGATACGACCGCCGGTATGCGGCCCCTCCGCGGCGTGACAACTGTGCCGCTGGGGGAGTACCGGTACGGGCAACTGCAGCATGACCGGGAGGCGGCGGTGGCGGCGAAGGCGCGGTATCTGGCCGCGCCGCTGGAGCGGACCTTCGAGAAGCTGTGCTGCCGCGACAGCTTCACCACCGACAGCCAGTACCTGTGCCTGGAGGGGTTCCAGACGGCGAGTGCGGACAACTTGCCGCCGATGGATGCCAACGCCATCATCAGGATGACGGACCTGGGGCATGTGTGGCTGCACAGCAACACCGAGAAGCAGGGGAACTTGCCCCGCAGCGCCGTCTATTGCACTGACGGCAAGAACGATACGCCGATGCCCGCCGGGTGTGAGTTGCAGGCCCTGCACAACGGGGCGCAGGTGGGGCTGGCGGCGTCGAAGCTGCCGGACTATGTCGCGTGCGACTGGACGCGCAACGTCATCTGGCGGCGGGGGCGCTACTTCGTCGTGGTTGACCTCTTGCAGCAGAGCCGGGAGGGGACGTTCGGGCTGATCTGCAGCTTCCGCACGCCGCAGCGGGCGTGGCTGCAACCCGACGGGATGCTTGTGCGCGAGGGCGATGCGCGGATGCGCATTCGGAACGCGGACGGCGTGGCGCTGGCGCTGGAGGGCGGGGATGAGTTGGAGGGCGCGGCGGTGCCGACGCTGCTGCGGCAGACGCAGCTTCTGAACGGGACGCCGGGCGACGTGCGGGCGTTCCGGAACCTGCTGTATGCCACCGACACGGCGCACCCGGCGGAGCTGGAAGTGCGGCCCGTGGGCGAGACGGCGGTGCTGGTGCGCGGGACGTGTCGCGGCAGAGATGAGCTGGCGCTGATTGCGGCGACCGTGGCGGGGAAGGCGCTGGCGGTGCCGGGGCTGACGACGGAGGCGCAGGTGGTGTATCTCGGGGCGGACACGTGGGCGC
>CAZZDO010000459.1:0-2032 GCA_964653205.1 uncultured Armatimonadia bacterium
CCGTTCGCCCCGAAGGGGCCGACGTATGTAGCCACGGGCGTGAGCCCGTGGACTCCGGCACCCCCTCTCCCTCCTCCCTCCGGCGTCGTTCGCGTCCGCAGGACGCTCGGCCGTAGACCTCAATCAGCGCCTGAAAGCACGAGGACCATCATGTACCACGGCACCAAATCCGACTACCGCGGCTTTGACCGCTACGACCACGAAGTGGACGGCTGCGCGACCATCGTCGTCGCGCCACATGACGTCGCCCCCGGGCGGCCCTGGATGTGGCGCGCCGAGTTCTTCGACCATGAGCCGCAGGCCGATGTCGCGCTCCTGCACCTGGGCTTCCATCTCACCTTCATCGAGGTCCACAACACCTTCGGCTGCCCGTGGGCCATGGACCGCTGGGAGTCGTTCTACGCCTTCCTGACCGGCGAGTACGGGCTGCACCCCAAGTCTGCCCTGGAGGGCCTCAGTCGCGGGGGGCTGTACTGCCACAACTGGGCGGCGCGGCACCCCGACCGTGTGGCCTGCATCTACGACGACGCGGCGGTGATGGACTTCAAGAGCTGGCCCAGGGGTCTGGGCGTCGGCGATGGGAACCCGGCGGAGTGGGAGAAGCTGCTGCAGGACTACGGCTTCGCTTCGGAAGAGGAAGCCCTCGCGTATCCGCTCAACCCGGTGGACAACCTCGCGCCGCTGGCGGCGGCCGACATCCCCATCCTGCACGTGTACGGCGACGCCGACACGGCCGTGCCGCCGGTGGAGAATGTGCTGGTGGTGCAGGAGCGGTACGGGAAGCTGGGGGGGCGGATCGAGACGATCTGCAAGCCCGGCGTCGGGCACCACCCGCACTCGCTGGTGGACCCGACACCGATCGTGGACTTCGTGATGCAGGCCTACGGCCTGGAGCCCTTAGACTCTACGGCGTCTTGAACGGTTCGGCGCCCTTGCTCTTGCCCTTGGCCCGCTTCTCCTTCATGGCCTTCTTGGTCTGCTTCGCCGGCTTGATCGTCTTCTCTCGCCGTGTGTTCGGCACTGTGAGCCTCCTCTTGGTTGCCGCCTGGCTGGTAGGGGTGCTGCTACTTGGTTGTGTGCCTGAGCCGCGCGCATCCAGGCCGCTGCCGTGCCCTCATCGCCCCAGCGCACCCACCGCCTCCGCATGGATCCGCTCCACGTCCCGCGCCTGGTCGTCCGGCAGCGCGAACGTGCAGGCGGCAATCTCGTCCTGCGCCCGGCGCCACGCCTCGGCCAGGATGTCCGGCTGCCCCGCCGTGTGCCAGCGCCCCAGGTTCCAGTGCCGGAACAGACTCGGGAAGTCGTACATCTCCCGGAAGCGCCGCACCGTGTCCGCCACGCCGATGAAGCTGCCCTCCGCCACGCCCTGTCTGATCAGTGCGACCGGGTCGAGCGCCTCCCCGCTGAAGTCGTGCCCTCGGATGATCCGCTGCACGTATGCCAGGATCTCCTGGTCAATGACCGCCTGCTGCGGGCTGAAGACCTCGTCCACGGATAGCTGCCCGACCGCGCCGAACCGCCGAATGCCCATGAGGGCCTGCCACAGCACCGAAGCCGTGCGCTCGGCGGCGGCCTGCGCGTCGGGGCGCTTGGCCACCGACCGGAACATCCCGCCGCGCGGCGCGCGCCCGCTCAGGAACTCATGCATCTGCCGCACGAGCACCCGGTACAGGCACCACTCCGGCGAGCCGAACACGATGAACGAGTACTGGAAGTCGAAGGGCTCGACGCGCAGGCCCATGCCGCCGGGCCCCAGGCCCAGCGCCTGGCACAGGCGGTCGTGCGCGACGGCCTCGGCCACGGACTGCACCATCGCCGCGCGCGGGTCCAGCGGGCACGTCGCCCCGGCCATCGGGATCGAGCTGGTGACGCTCACGTTGAGATCAGGGCGGCCGAGGAATCGGTGAATCGTCTCCAGCCCGTGATCATCGAACCGCAGTGGGCTGATCGGCACCTGCTCAACGAGGGTGTACCGCCGCCCGGCCGCGAGGTTCATCTCAATGAGGAACTCGACCTCGCGCGGGTCGGTGAC
>CAZZDO010000459.1:2132-4122 GCA_964653205.1 uncultured Armatimonadia bacterium
TCGTCAGCGTGAGATCGTCGGGCTCCGCGTGGGCGCGTCCGTCCCGGACGCGCAGGACATGGTCCCGCGTCGCGGCGACCTCGAAGCGCAGGCGGCCGTCCCGGTGCTCCACCCCGCCCTGCTCGCGCAGCCGCGCGATCGTGGCCTCATGGGCGCAGGCCACGCCGACCTCGGCCAGCACGCGCAGGGCGTCCTCGAGGATGCTCTCCAGTTCCGACTGCGGCCACGGGCCGGTCAGCGTCGGGCTCCAGGTAGTCACGCCGGCTCCCCGTTGCTCAGATGATGCTCTGCACGAACTTGACCGCGCGCGTCAGGCTCGCCAGGTGGTTCTCCTTGGTGCCATACTGCAGCAGCAGGTCGCCGTTGTAGCCGGCCGCCCGCGCCGAGGCGATGAAGGCCTTGTGGTCGCACAGGTCGCCCTCGCTGCCGGCCTCGCCGCGGTGGCTGCCCGACACGTGCAGGATCGCCAGGTAGGGCGGCAGCGCCGCGCCGGCCGCGGCCAGGTCGTCGCCGATGCGGAAGACGTGGTAGCTGTCCGCGGTGAGCCCGGCATACGGCGCGTACGGCTTGATGAACTCGATGGCTTCCGGGAAGCGCTCGACCGTGTGGTCGGGCTCGAACTCGAGCGACAGCACCACCTCGTGGCTCTGCAGCACGGGCGCGACGGCCTCGATGTTGGCGCGCAGGGTCGCCTGGGCGTCGGCCTTGGCCACTTCGGGCATGCGCCGCGGCCAGCAGTCCAGCACGCGCGTGCCCAGGATGTTGGCCGCCTCGGAAGCCTTCGCCACATGGTCGCGCCACTCGGCCTCGGAGCCGGGGATGGCCGAGCTGTGGTTGTTCAGGCCGATGGACACGGCGCCGAGGCCGGCGTCGTCAAGCATCCGCCGCACCTTGGCGGGGTCGTCCATGTCGAAGTTCGGGTGGAACGGCCAGTTCAGGCCCTGGGACCCGCAGCCGGCGGCCAGCGCGATCAGCGGCTCCGAGGTGAGAGAGGGCAGGACACCGAAATAGGTTCCGTCAACGGCGATACGCATGGCAGCCTCCTGTGATGGCAATGCGTAAGGGTTCGCTGTCACGCGCGCATTTCCTGCATTCCGTGCGGCCGTCATCGCCATCCAGGAAGAAGGCGTTCTGCCATGACGCTCACCCGCGACAACTTCATCGGCCCGTGGGCCGGGCTGCCGGTGGCGTGGACCGACGACGACCGCCTCGATGAGGCGACGTACCGGCGCGATGTCGCCGCCTGCTGCGAAGCCGGCGTCCCCGGCGTCTACACGGGCGGCAGCACGGGCGAGTTCTATGCGATGAGCGTCGAGGAGTTCCAGGCCGTCGCCCGCGCGACCGTCGAGGTCTGCCACGAGCGCGGCGTTCCCGCGATGATCGGCTGCACGGACACATGCAACAAGGGCGCCATGACGAAAGCCGCCTTCGCGGCGGGGATCGGCGCCGACTCCCTCCAGGTCGCCCTGCCCTTCTGGATGCCCATGCCCGAGCGGCAGATCGTCCCCTTCTTCCGCGATGTAGCTTCCGCCGCGCCGGGCCTGGCGCTCTCGATCTATGAGACGACGCGCGCCAAAGTGACGCTGACGGTCGAGCAGCACCTGGCGGTCAGGGAGGCCGTGCCGCAGTACCTGATGGTGAAGGCGAACGCAAACACGGTGGGGCTGACGGAGGACGGCTGCCGGCGGCTGAGCGAGCACGTCAATGTCTTCGTCGGCGAGCACCTCTTCGCCGAGTTCTTCCGCTACGGCGCGCGGGGCGGCTGCAGCTCGGTGGTCTACTGGTCGCCGCAGTTCATGCTGGGGCTCTGGGACGATGTCCGCCACGAGCGCTGGGCGCAAGCCGAGGCCGCCTGCGGGAAGCTCGCGGCGTTGTTCACATTCCTGGGACAGACCTGGGAGCCGCGCGGCTTTGTGGACACGAGCTTCGACCGCCTCGGCGGCGTGGCCGGCGGCTTCCTGCAGACCTCACTGCGCTGCCGCGCGCCGTA
>CAZZDO010000460.1:0-4116 GCA_964653205.1 uncultured Armatimonadia bacterium
GCGGGTGGAGCCGCCGCAGCCTCACCGCGGCGGGGACGGGGGCCCCGCAGCAGGTGGCCGCCCACGTTGCGGGGCCCCCGTCCGGTTCGCATACGACCGCGAACCGGCCACCCCGCACCTGGGCCACGCAGTGATTCACGCCTGAAACGGCACTACCGTCCCAGGTCGATCTGCACCTGCTGCGCCACCCAGTCGTCGGGCTGCTCCTGCAGGCGGCGGCGGGCCCACCGCCGCAGGTCCGTCGCCAGCGTGCGCGCCTCGGCCTTGCGACCGAGTTGGCGCAAGGCGAAGATCTTGTACTGCGTGGCCTCGCCCGGGTGGCGCTGGCGCTCATCGGCGGCGGCCTGCAGGTGTGCTTGCGCCGTCGCGTCGTCGCCGGCCTTCGTGGCGGCCTCATAGGCGAGCCAGTGCAGCTTCGCCTCGTTCGGGCAGGCGAGCTTGCCGACGCCGAGGTTGCGCGGGTACGTCAGCGCCTGCTCGTAGCACGCGAGAGCGGCGGGCCAGTCCTCGGCGGCTTCATGCTCCGCCGCAAGGCCCAGGTGCGCCTGCACCCACAGGCCGTGCATCTGTCGGGCGCCCTCCCATGGCTTGAACCAGTGGGCTCCCAGCAGGTCGAGCGCCTCGTGCCAACGCCCCAGCGCGACGAGGCAGTCCACGCGGCGGGTGGCGATCTCGCGGCGGGCGGCGACGGCGGGCGTCACCTTGTCCAGTGCGCGCAGGCGCTGCTCGGGCGACAGGGCGGCCCGGCGCGTCACCTCGTCGCGTTCGAGGTGCAGGTGGTATTCATCCGGGTTCTGCGCAATGGCGCGGTCATACCACTTGAGGGCCTGCGTGTGCTGCTCGCGCCACACGGAGAGAGCAAGGCCGATGTTGCGGTAGAGCGTGGCGAGGGCGGGCGGGATGCGCTTCGCCCGCACGATCTCCGGCGCCGGGCCGTCCTGCACGATCTTCGCCGCTTCCTGCCACGTGGCGAGGGCTTCGTCACGGCGGTCGAGATGAGCCAGGAGGTCGCCGAGGAGGAGGCGGGCGAGCCAGTCCTGCGGGTTGGCGGCAACCGCGTGCTCAAGCACGGGAAGGTCTTCGAGTCGCGAGGGGAAGCAGTAGGCAGGGTCACCGACCCTCGCCAGGCGCGCCATGTGCTTGGCCGCGCGCTGCGGCTCGTGGCAGGCGAGGTGGTAGTAGACGAGGGGGTCGCGGCGGGCGTGGGGACTGGCGGCAAGAACGTCCAGTTGCCCCACGATGAGGTCCTGCCGCCAGGCGGTGTCGGGCAGGCGGAAGACCTGCTCCCAGGCTTCTTCCGCTTCCGCCTCGCCGGTGATCGCTCCTGGCTCCCACGTCGCGGTCTGCATCGCAATCATGCGCATGAAGCGGTCCATGCCTTCGCCGAGGGTCTGGACTGAGACCGGAGAACTTCCGGCGCGACAGCCGAGGCGGTCCAGTAGCTCGACGGCCTCGCGGCGACAGGCAGAGCGGCCAATGAGGAGGGCGAGTTGGCGCTCGGCCTCATCGCACTCGCCGAGTTGCCTGAGCGCGAGGGCGAGGTAGTACGCCGCCTCGTCACACTCCGGGTCGGCGTCGGCGGCCTGCTGGAAATGGGCCCGGGCGGCTTCATAGAGCCCGGCACGGTAGTCCAGCAGCCCCACGCCGACATGCGCCGGGGCGTAGCGGTCATCCAGCGCCAGCGCCTTGCTGAACAGCTCCCGGGCCTGGCGCAAGTTGGCGTGCTGCTCGGCCTTCATGCCGGCGACGGTGAGGCTCTGCGGCGTGTCGGGCCGTGGCTCGGGCTTCGGTGGCAGCACGAACGGCTGGCGGCGGCGAAGTTCGTAGTCCGGCGGGCTGTCGTAGCGGATGACTTCGTCGTCGCCGTGGGTGATGATGAAGCTGACGGGCCTGTCGGGGCTGAGGGCCTTCGCTTCGAGCGCCACCTGGACCGGGCGGCCGGGCTTGAGTTGGCAGGGCTGCTGTGCCAGCACGCGGTCCCCCGCCTGGAGGATCACTTCCCCCTTGCCCTTCACGCTCGTCGCAAAGATGCCGACCTCGGCGTGGCCCTTCCCGACCTGAACGTTCAGCGCCGCTTCCTCGTTGGCCCAGTTCCACCCGCCCATCCCGCGCACCGGCCACCAGTGCTCCGTCCACGCGACCCTCTGGAAGGGGAAGAGGAACTCGAAGGTGCTCTGGTCCACGTAGCGCCCGGCCTGGATTTCGACATACTGGCCGTCGTCATCGGTCAGCAGGTCCACCCAGATCATCCCGTCATCGGCGGTGCCCCACGTGAAGAACTTCTTGCCGACCTCCAGGCGATGGTCGGACCAGTGGACGAGCCCGCAATCGCTGTCCACGTAGTGGCAGCCGAAGAAGTCGTCCTGGACATCGAGTGTGAAGATGTCATCGGCGTGGTCGTGGTTCTTGTACCAGCTCATGTCCACACCATCCTTGAGCGGATAGGTGTGGACGCCGCCGCCAGTGCGCGCCTTGACGGCCGGGTAGACCAGGTGCAAGTCGTCGGTGGCGGGGACGGCGGAGTTGGACCACCAGTAATGACGCTGGCGGATCGGCGTGGGGTTCTCGAGCTTCACCTGCTGCACGAGCTTGGCCCCATCCAGGGACAGGCCCACCGACCATCTCATGCGACTGACACGGTCCAGGCAGCCCACGGTGATCTCGGGGCCGTCGTCGTCCTCCTGGATTCTCCCGAGCACCGGCGCGACCGTCACACACGTGTGGCCCTTGGGGAAGTTGAACTCGATGCCTCCCGAAATCCACGCGCCGCGCCGCGCCACGAGGCAGTACTTCACCACGTTGTTGCGGTAGAAGGTCTCGCGCTTGCCGATCTTGTCGTACAGCGAGTACAACCGCCCGCCCAGCTCCGGCAGCACGATGGCGTGGAGGAATTCGTTCTCCAGGTGCAGGGCGCGGTAGTCCACCACCGCGGTCTCATCGGTGATATTGTCCTGCATGGAGTACGGGTAGATCAGCTCATGCTTGTGCCAGGGCGGGTTGGGGTCGTCGGGGCCCAGCAGGTAGGTCTTGAGCGGCAGCTTGTCTTCGTAGGCGACGGTGGGCATGGGCGGCGTGCCTTTCTGGCGGCGGCTGTCGGGGTCGGTGACCCCTCGTACCGCGACCCCCAATCAGGGAAGAGCGCCGTGTACGAGCGGTCACCGACCGCGACCGTCTCCGGCGGCAGCTACTGCTGGCCCTCGGCGGCCGGGCCGACCGCAGCGGACAACGGAATGACGAACGTATTCGGCCCCTTGAACGTGCGCTGGGGGAAGTACACCTCTTGCGTGGTGTCTTCCTGCACACGCAGGCCGTGATCCATGCTCAGGATGATAGCGGTCCTGCCGTCGCGCTTCTCCACGCGCTCGATCGGGTAGCCGTGGGTGAAGCCGCCGGCATGGGTGACGACCATCCAGACGCCGCGCAGGGCCTCACCCGCCGGGAGGTCGACGGTCGTGATGAAGGCATCTTCGGCGGCGCCGTCGGCCCGGCGAGGCGCGCTCTCAATGGCGCCCTCGTAGCGCGCGGCAGGCTGCGTCAGCCTCATGTCCCCGTCCGCGATCTCTTCCCCGTCAAAGAGCCACAAGCCCTGCGTCCGGCCGGCGACGCGGCGGCTGACGGCGAGCCGCCCGCGCAGGCGGACGCCGTCCACGGGGGCCCAGGCGGCGAAGGGCGGCTCCTGGGTCATGCTGAGGATGAGGTCCTCGGTCTGGCCGTGCCGGACGCGCAGGGCGACGGCACCGGGAGGGGCGTCGGTCAGCGGCAGGCGCTCGACTGACTGAATGAACGCCTCTCCGGCAAAGGGCTCCATGACCGCGGCGAAGGTCGAGTCGAGCGGGGCAGCGCCCTGACGGCGCACGACCAGGTGGGGCATCCAGTAGTCGTAGATCTTGCGGTTGTCGCCCTGTGTGCCCTTGCCGACGCGGCGGACGGAGGGGCTGCGGCCCAGGAAGGCGGTGACGGGGCCGGGCGGGAGGACATGCAGCCGCACCCCGCGCGCGGCCTCGGCGGCGTAACGAAAGGTCGTGACGAAGCCCGCCTCGGCCGAGGCGGAGCGCAGGTCACGCAGCATCGCATACGAGGCGGAGGGCTTCAGGGCGGGGAGATCGGCGGGCGGCT
>CAZZDO010000461.1:0-2605 GCA_964653205.1 uncultured Armatimonadia bacterium
CAGGATCGGGTCGCCCTTGCGCCCCAGCGCCACGCCGCCGGTCTCGAACAGCGGCCAGTAGTCGGACAGGTAGCGGACCATCGAGGGGTCGGCCTCGTCGCCGTGGGCGATCAGGACATCCAGATCGGCCGCCGCCATCTTTTGCTGCAACGTCGCCCAGCGCTGCTGGAACTCGGACTTCGGGATACTCGGGGTTGCCATGGTCATGCCTCCGGATCAAGCCGCCTCAGATGAGGCGTTATGTTTGCACAAAAGGGGGAACACCGTTCGCCAAGGATGGGGCGATACCTTCCGCGGTTAGCGCTTCTCCAGGCTGAAGCCCGTGAACTGCAGCGCCTCCGGCCCGTCCGCCGTCACGCGCACCGTCACCTTGCCGTCCTCGGGCAGCGTGAACTCCTGCCCGCCGCGCAGCCACAGGAACGCGCAATCCAGCCCCGGCCCGACCACGACCGGGTCGCGCAGTGTCGGCGCGTCGAGCGTCACCAGCGGCCGCGCCGCCGGCACGGCCGTCGCGTTCATCGCCGCCGGACTGAACGCGCGGTAGAAGAACTGCAGCCGATATGTCCCCTTCGTCAGCGTCGCCTCGGTCCGCCACTCGCTCCCGGCCTTCGCCTCAAGGCAGCACCCGCCCGGCACCGCCCGCAGCCCCGACCACCGCCGCACCTCGAACTCCACCGTCCCCGGTGCGGTCTTCGGCGTCCGCCGCAGGGCCAGCGTCTCGCCATCCACGACGCTCCGCACCAGGAAGTTGCCGCCGCCCTCCATCTCGGCCTTGATGACCAGCATGTCCAGCGGCCGCACCGCCGCCGTGAAGTTCCCGCCCGCGCACTTGAACTGGTACCCTTGCGTCCCGCCAAACTCCCCGGTCCCGCTCGTGACGATCCCCTCGGGCAGATACAGCGCGTCCGACCCTTGTGGCGTCCACCTTGTCGGCGCCGCGCCCGCCTTCTGAGTGAAGTCCCCGTTGGGCAGCAGGTTCCCCTCGTTGCTCCAGTCGAACTGCCCCGGCGTCGGCCAGAGGATCGCGCGGTCCACCGTCGGCGGCTGCCACGGCTGCATGTCGCCGCTGAGATTCACCGCCGCATAGTCCACCGCTACTCCCTCCGCCCCGCGCACGGCGAGATTGATCTCGTGCTTGAGCACCAGGTCAGCCACCGGCTCCGGCAGCGGGAACGTCGCCTTGCCCTCCACGGGCCCGAGCGGCAGCCAGCTCTGCTGCTTCGCGCTGTAAACGAGTGCCTCGCCTGCCCCGCTCACCGCGACCTCTGCCGTGGCGCTCTGCAGCTTCGTCGCCTCGCCCACCCCAAAGCTCAACACCACGGGCGTCTTGCTCTGCAGCATCTGCCCGTCCGCCTCGGCAATCAGCCCGTAGTGGTCGCGCAACCGCTGCGCTTCGAGATTGTGCCCCGCCTGGTTCTCCCGGTTGTCCTTGTCCCGCCGCGGCTGGGCCGTCGCGATGGGCTGCAGACCGGCGGCGCCGGGCACGGGCAACTCCGCCCCTGGCGCGCGATACCCATGCACATAGTACGGGTTCCCCGTCGCCCCCATCTCCTTGAGCAGATAGCGCAGCGCATGCACCGCCAGGATCGAGCCGTCGTTCGTCGGGTGGATCGTGTCGGCCCAGACCGACACGCGCTGCGGGTCGAGCCAATCGAGCGTGCGGTACACGTCGCCATACGGCAGCTTCTCGGCCTGACAGAACTCCAGCAGGTCCTGCGCCCGCTGCGCCGTGAACGACACCGCTCCGGGGTGCGAGCCGCCGGACACCGCGTCCATCATCGGCACGCCGCTGATGAACAACGGCTGAATGCCCGCCTCCCGGCAGCGCTTGACGATATCGGCCAGCTTGGCCTTGAAGTCTTCGGGCTTGCGGCCGGCGTCGTTCACCGTATACATGAAGCACGCATACTGCGGCTTGACGTCGGCCACGCGGATGCGCCACCCGGCCTCGAACTTGTAGTCCGTCCCGGTGTAGTCCTCCCGCGCCGGCTCAGTCAGCGTCAGCTCGCAGATGCGCTTGGCGTAGTCGAGCGTCTTGATGCTGTCCACGGTGTACTGCTGCGTGCCGAGGCGCACCGTCTGCCCGATGTACGGCCCGGCGTACCAGCCCACGTCGTCGCCATGCACGACCTTCTCACCGGCCTTGACGGTCACGGTCCCCCCGCCGAACTCCCCGAGCAGGTGGCTCGTGTTGCTCCCGCCCACGGCGCGGTTGAACACGCGCAGGGGCACCTCCCACGACATCATCTGCGCATAGTCCATCGCGCCGACGCAGCCGCAGGTCTGCGAGTCGCCGGTGAAGACGATCCGCGGCATCGAGTTGACATTCACCTTCAGTTGGGCAGCCATGAGCCCTCCCGCCATCAGCATGGTCGCAAGACATGTGGCCAATCGCATGACGTCACCTCACACTCCAGAGATACCACGGCAAGAACTCCGGGTTCAGCCACTGCTCCGGCGCCGCGCGGATGAGCCCCAGCAGCGTATCCACATCCGTCCGCGCCGGGATGGACCGGCACGTGGCACTGCCGATCTGCACATACCGGATGAGCCCGCGTGCCGCCAGTGCTTCCTCCTCCTGCTCGCCGTTCCACCACGGGAACAC
>CAZZDO010000461.1:2705-4116 GCA_964653205.1 uncultured Armatimonadia bacterium
AGCGTATGCACCCGGTACGTCACGCCCAGGAAGCAATAGAGCGCGTTGTGCTCGTACAGCTTCTCCCACGGGCTCCCATGCCCGAACGCCCGCTCGCCCCACGGTCCCGGCCGGCCGCCGGCCGTCGCATGGCCGGAGGTGATCTCCGCGGCGAGCGGGCCGAGGGCGGTGACGGAGTGGGTGAAGTGGTCGCTGCGGATGGCGCCGGGCCAGGTGCGGAAGGTCTCGGTGATCTTGCCGACATCCGACGGCGACGTGGCGATGTCCCACGTCTCCTCGCGCCGCTCCTTGTCGCGCTGGCAGAGGGTCGGCAGCACAAGCGTCCCGGTGGGGCCGATGGCCTCCAGCAGCGCCTCGATAGCGGTCTCGGCCCCGCCCTCGACGTACCCAAACGCCGACAGGGAGCTATGCACCATCACGAGCCCGCCGGGCGCCATGCCCATCTCGCGGAAGCCGGCGACAAGCATCTCGGGTGTGACAACGGGTCCGCGTTCGCTCACTTCTGCCTCCCCTGCAGCCGCAGCAGCTTCACGATGCTCCGCCCGATCCGCCCCACATGCGACAGGTCCAGCCCCCGTCCCTGGTACGTATCCTCATGCACCATCCCCGCCAGTTCCCGCCGCGGCGGCGCCGTCGGCTCCTCCTCGGCGTACCCCAGTGTCATCATCCCCGGCACAATATGCCCCTCGGGCACCGACAACAGCTTCCGGATCCTCCCCTCGGCGAACCCGCCGATGTAGCACGTCCCCAGGCCCACATCCGTCGCGCACAGCATCATGTTCTGCGCCGCGAAGATGCAGTCATCGCGCGAGTAGGGCGTCAGCTTCCGCGCCACAATGACGATCACGACCGGGGCGCTCAGCAGGTGCTTCCACTTCAGCCCCGCCACGCTGGCCAGGTCGTACAGCGCCTGCTTGACCTCCGGGTCGCGCACCACGACGAACTCCCACGGCTGGCTGTTGACGGCGCTCGGCGCCCACCGCCCGGCCTCCAGCACCTGCTCGAGCAGCTCCTCGGGCACGGGGTCGGGCCGGTAGCGCCGCGTGCTGCGGCGGCGGCGGGCGAGGTCGAGAAACGCCTCTATGGGGTCAGCCCCCACTTCTTGGTCAGGTACTGCTGCACCGACAGCATCTCATCAAAGCGCAACGCCCGCCCGAAGATCAGCACTTCCGCCACATCGCCATGCAGGTTCTGCCCGGCGCTCTCCGACGCCCCCAACACCGTCAGCCGGTCCAGCACGCCCGCCCGGGGCTGCGCGATGAACAGCCGCGGCCCGTAGGCTTGGGGCTTCTCCCCGCCGGCCCGCCCGATGATCCAGTTGGGCGGCTCCCACTCCTTCGGCTCCGGCCGCGACGCCGCGGCAATGCGCTGCCACGCCGGCCCGGCCGTCTCCGGCGCGTGCGACACGACC
>CAZZDO010000462.1:0-4107 GCA_964653205.1 uncultured Armatimonadia bacterium
CCCCTATCCCCTCCATCATGTGCCCCATCTTGTCCCGCTTGGTCTGCAAGTACCGCAGGTTGAACTCATTGCTCGGGCATTCCAGCGGCACCCGCTCGACGACCTCCAGCCCGTAGCCGGTGAGCGCCGCGTACTTCGCCGGGTTGTTGGTCATCAGCCGCATCTGGGTGATGCCCAGGTCGGCCAGCACCTGCGCGCCGAGGCCGTAGTCCCGCAGGTCCGGTGCGAAGCCGAGGGCCTCATTCGCCTCGACCGTGTCCAGCCCGCAGTCCTGCAGGTGGTAGGCCCGGATCTTGTTCGCCAGACCGATGCCGCGCCCCTCGTGGCTGGGGATGTACACGACGACCCCGCAGCCCGCGTCGGCGATCTTCTGCAGCGCCAGCGAAAGCTGCCAGCCGCAGTCGCACTTGCACGAGCCGAGGATGTCGCCGGTGACGCAGCCGGAATGCACGCGCACCAGCGGGGCCTCGCACGCGGCGGGGTCGCCCGCGACGATGGCCACATAGTCCGTGCCGTCGAGCGCGCTCGTGTAGATGATGATCTCGAACTCGCCGAACACCGTGGGCAGCGTGGCCTGGGCCTGGCGCTCGACGAGGCGCTCGCTGCGCCGCCGCACGCGGATCACGTCGGCGATGGAGACGATCGGCAGGCCGTGCTGCTCGGCGAAAGCCCGCAACTGCGCGAGATGCGCCGGCTCCCCCGCGTCGGTGAGGATGCGGCAGATCACGCCCGCGGGCACAAGCCCCGCCAGCCGCGTGAGGTCCACGGCGGCTTCGGTATGGCCGGCGCGCACGAGCGTGGCCCCCGGCGCCGCGCGCACCGGCAGCACGTGGCCGGGCTTGAGCAGATCGCGCGGCGAGGTCTCCGGCGCAACGAGGGCGCGGATGGTCGTGGCCTTCCCGGCCGCGCTGTCATCGCCGCCGGTGCGCGCATCCACGGACACGGCGAAGGCCGCGCGCTGCGTGTCGCCCTCCCAGGGGTCGGTCACCATGGGCGGCAGGTCCAGTTCGGCGAGCCGCTCGGCGGTCAGCGCGACGACCATCGTGCCGCGCGCCTGCTGCATCATGAAGTTGAGCTTCTCGGCGTCGGCTGCCCCGGCCGGCAGCAGCAAGTCGCCGGTCGTGTCGGCCTCGTCGTCGTCAATGACGATGACGAGGCCGCCGTCGCGGAGGGTAGCCAGGATGTGGTCGAATGAGTTAGTCATGGTGTGATCGGCGGGAGTCGTCCTCTACCCGAATCCGTGCTCCCGCAGGAACTCCTCGGTGAGGCCCTGCGGCTCGCCCTCGCTCGCCTCCAGCCCCATCGCCCGCCGCACGTACTTGGCGAGGATGTCCACCTCGATGTTCACGGCCTGGCCCGGCCCCATGTCGTCCAGCGTCGTGTGGCCGAGCGTGTGCGGGATGATCGCCACGCTGAAGCCCTCCGCCGAGACCCGCGTCACGGTCAGGCTGATCCCGTCAATGGCCACGCTGCCCTTCTCGGCGAGGTAGACGGCCTGCGCCTCGGGGAGCGTGAAGCTGAACTCGACCGTCTCGCCCACCGCCCGGCGGCCGCTGCACGCGCCGACACAGTCCACATGCCCCTGGACGAAGTGCCCGCCCAGCCGCGCCCCAACCTGCAGCGCCTGCTCGAGGTTCACCCGCCGTCCCCGCTGCCAGTCGCCAGCGGTCGTGCGCGCGAGGGTCTCGGACCCCGCGTGGCAGGAGAAAGTCCCCGCGCCGAGGGCGACGACGGTCAGGCACGTGCCGTTGACGGCGATGCTGTCACCGATCTGGGCGGCGGCGGCGATCGCCGCCGCGCGCACGGTGACATCGCGCCCGGTCGCGGTCGCCCGGGTGCTCTCGATCTCGCCGACTTCCTCGATCAGGCCGGTGAACATGATCTCGTTCAGTATGCCGGAGTCGGGTCGCGGTCTGGTGACCGCCCCTACATCGTCACTGCTAGCTGGGGGTGGGACAGGTGTAGGAGCGGTCACCAGACCGCGACCGTTCCCACATCCGCGACCTCACACCGGGTACGCCGTCACCAAGATGTCCTCGCCGACGAGCCGGGGCGGCCAGCCCCGCGGGTCCAGCGCCACCGCCTCCGCCATCCGCTCCAACCCCAACTCCCCGATGCCAGGAAGCCCCTCCGCGCCGATGAGCTTGGGGGCGTAGAAGAGCCGGAACTTGTCCACGAGTTGCGCCCGCACGAGCCCTGCGGCCAGCCCCGGCCCGCCCTCGCACAGCACGCTCATCACATCGCGCTCGCCCAGGAGAGCCAGCAGGGCCGGCAGGCTCACGTGCCCGGCTTCTGCCGCGAGCGACACGACCTCCGCGCCGGCGTCTCGGAGCGCCTCGACACGCTCCCCCGGCGCGTCCGGCCCCACGGCGATCAGGCACTGCCCCGGCCCGGTCACGACCTGCGCGGCCGGCGGCGTTTGGGCCTGCGTGTCGGCGATGACGCGCAGCGGCTGCCGGCCGTCGGGATTACCCTCACGGGCAGTCAGTTGCGGGGCATCGGCCAGCACGGTCCCAATGCCCACCAGCACCGCGTCGCTCTCGTTGCGCCAGCCGTGCACCAACGCCCGCGCCGGCTCGCCGGTGATCCACCGCGAGTCGCCGGTGCGCGTCGCGACCTTCCCGTCCAGCGTCAGGGCCAGCTTGAGCGTCACAAACGGCCGGCCCGTGATCTTGTGCTTCACGTACGGCTCGTACAACTCGGCGATGCCGCCCTCGAGCAGGTTCTGCGCGACCTCCACGCCTGCCTGCCGGAGCATTTCCGCCCCGCCACCGGCGCAGCGCGGGTCGGGGTCGGTCAGGCCGTAGACGACGCGGCGCACACCCGCGGCGATGATCGCCTCCGTGCACGGCGGCGTGCGGCCATGATGGCAACATGGCTCCAGCGTGCAATAGAGCGTCGCGCCGCGCGCCCTCTCCCCCGCCGCGCGCAACGCCAGCGCCTCGGCGTGCGGCTCCCCGGCCCGCGGATGGTAGCCTTGCCCCACGACCGCCCCGTCGTCGGCCACGATCACCGCGCCGACGGGCGGGTTGGGGGACGTACGCCCCAGGCCGCGCCGGGCCAGTTGCAGGGCGCTCTGCAGCCACCGCGCGTCACTCACGGCCGTCACGGTCCCCCGGCTTGCCGCGCACATGCTGCTCCAGATCGGCCAGGTTGCGATACAGTTCCGCCTGGCGTTGGTGCTGCGTCCGGGCCACCTGGCGCAGGTCCAGCCAGGCCAGCACCATCACGGCGACGGGCAGGACGATCAGCAGGCCCCAGATGACGAGGACTGTGATCGGGTCGGTGAGCTTCACTACCGCGGTGTAGAAGACCAGCCCGATGGTCGCCAG
Organism: uncultured Armatimonadia bacterium; assembly: GCA_964653205.1. Taxonomy (GTDB): domain Bacteria; phylum Armatimonadota; class Zipacnadia; order Zipacnadales; family UBA11051; genus JAJFUB01. Next base: position 3,333 of record CAZZDO010000462.1, read on the forward strand.
CAGGAGCACCCCGGTCACCATGCGCATGGCCAGTTGGCGGCGGGTGATGATCTGGCGCCCGCGCGCATAGGACAGGGCCTGGACGACCATCCCGATGATGATGGCCACGGCCAGGCACGTGAAGATGACGCCCACCGGGTAGCTCATGGCGGTCCTGCTGTGTTCCCTGACGGCGATGATAGCACAAGGGCACAGGGGCTGCAACGCCGCCGACGCCGCAGGTGGCCGGCACAGAAGTTTGCGATCGGAGAAGGAAATCGTCGTCCGCCGGGCGAATAGCTCCTGCGTAGCACGATTGTAGCCAAAGGAGGCGATCCTGTGCGAGGACGAACCACGGCCGTTCGGTGGCTGGTGCTGCTGGCCACCATCGCGTTGCCCTTGCTGCTCCAGGGCGTGGCGTTGGGGCAGTCCGTCGTCATCAACGGAGTCCCGCTGATCACATCCCGGACCCCGGTGACGATGGGGGGCAGCATGTTGCTGCCCATGCGTGACGTCTTCGAGGCGCTCGAGTCGGAAGTGAAGTGGTTTGCCAACGAACAGAAGGTCATGGCGATCCGCGGCCAGACGACGGTCGAGTTGTGGATCGGGCGCACGACGGCGACCATCAACGGCATCCCGATGAACCTGCCGGTGGCGCCACAGATGATCAATGGCAGCACCTACGTGCCCCTGCGCTTCCCGGCCGAGGCCTTCGGCGGGACGGTCGAGTGGCAGGCCGCGACCCGGACGGCGCTGATCACCATCCCGCCGCTCGGTGAGCCCGTGACGCCACCCA
>CAZZDO010000463.1:0-2477 GCA_964653205.1 uncultured Armatimonadia bacterium
GAACCTTCCCCCATCAACCGGAGGTGTCCCAATCATGCGCATGCTCCCCGCCATCATCTGCCTCACCCTGGCGGCCTCTGCCTTCGCTGCCGACGTCCAGACCATTGACGACTTCAGCACCTACGCCGATGCCGCCGCTCTCCAGGCCGTCTGGCAGCCCATGCAGGGCACCCCGCCCGCCGCCCTGATGCCTTACGGCGACAAGCAGGCCCTCAAGATCCCCTGCCCCTTCGCCGACGTGCCCGACATCCAGCGCGGCTCGTACGACCGCATGGGACCGCTCGATCTCCTGACCGCCGGGGCCATCGCCTTCGACTTCTACTGCGACGACCCCGCGCCCGTCAGCTACACCTCGATCTACTTCCACAGCGGCGAGGGGTGGTACTGCCACCAATTCAACCTCGCCAAGGGCTGGCAGCATGTCGTCCTGCCCAAGGGCGCCTTCCGCATCGAGGACAAGCCCGCCGGCTGGGACAAAGTGGACTCCGTCCGCATCAGCGCCTGGAACGGCAAGCCGGTGAACACGTACTGCGCCCTCGCCAACCTCCAGGCCCGCACCGAGGACATCGCCGTCATCGCCGGCGTGGCCGAGGGCCCCGAGGGCAAGGAACTGCACCGCTATGCCGGTCGAGTCTGCGACTACCTGGATCGCACCGGCGTCCCCTATGGGGCGCTGACCGACACGGATGTCGCCGGCGGGGCGCTCGCCAAACAGAAGCTCGCCATCTTCGCCTACAGCCCGGCCATGACGCCCGAGGTCATCGCCAAGATCCAGGAGTTCGTGGCCGGCGGCGGCAAGATCGTCGTGTTCTACTCGCTGCCCAAGCCTCTGGCCGAGCTGCTTGGCGTCGGCGATGTGCAGTGGGCGAAGGCCGACCCGCCCGGCCGCTTCGGCCATGTCGTCTTTGACGGCGGCCTCCCCGGTCTGCCCGCGCAAATGCCCCAGAACTCCTGGAACGCCAACCTCTTCCAGCCCGCCGGCCACAACGCCAGGGTCATCGGTCACTGGCAGGATGGCAACGGCCAGGACCAGGGCAACGCCGTGCTCGTCAGCGACACCGGGGCCTACATGGGCCATGTGCTCATGGAAGGCGACACCGCCGCCAAGCAGGCCTTCCTGATGGCCCTGGTCGGCCACCTCGTGCCGGGCGCCTGGGAGACGGCCGCGCAGGTCGCCCTGCAGCGCTCGCAAGCCGTGGGGCCGTATGCCGACCGCGCCGGCCTGGACGACTTCCTGGCCAAGGCCACCCCCGGCGCCGCCTTCGCCCCGAAAGTGCGGGCCGCCCTCGCCGAAGCCAAGGCGGCCGAAGCCCAGGCCAAACAGCTCCTCGCTGACAAGAAGTACCCCGAGGTACTGACCGCCGCCGGCAAGTACCACGCCGCCCTGCAGGAAGCGTACTTCGTGGCCCACAAGTCGCGGACACCCGAGTGGCGCGCGGTCTGGAATCATTCCGGCACCGGCGACTGCGGCTCGTGGGACGAGGCTATGAAGCGCCTCAAGGCGGGCAACTTCAACGCCGTCGTGCCCAACATGTGGTGGGGCGGCGTGGCCTACTATGACAGCAAGCTCCTGCCCCACGGCGCGACCTTCGAGAAGTACGGCGACCAGATCGCCCAGTGCGTCGCCGCCGGCAAGAAGTACGGCATCGAGGTCCACCCGTGGAAGGTCAACTGGAACCTGAGCAACGCCCCGGCCGACTTCGTCGAGAAGATGAAGGCCGAGGGGCGGCTGCTTGTCCGCGCCAACGGTGAGACCGACAAGTGGCTGTGCGCCGGCAACCCGCTCAACCAGCAGCTCGAGATTGACACGATGCTGGAGGTCGCCCGCAACTACGACGTGGACGGCATCCACTTCGACTACATCCGCTACCCCGGCGGCGACGGCTGCTTCTGCGACGGCTGCCGCCAGCGTTTCGAGGCCAGGATCGGCAAGAAGGTCGAGAACTGGCCGCGGGACTGCAACACGGCGCTCAAGGAGGAGTGGATGCAGTTCCGCTGCGACAACATCACGTTCGTGGTGAAGTCGGTCTCCGAGCAGGCCCACAGGCTCAAGCCGAACCTGAAGGTCTCGGCCGCGGTCTTCGGCGACTACCCGGGCTCCAAGTACGGCGTCGGCCAGGACTGGGTCTACTGGTGCCAGCAGAAGTACCTGGACTTCGTCTGCCCGATGAACTACACCGAGAGTGACACCCGCCTGCGCAATCTCCTGACCAACCAGGTCGCGGCGGTCAACCACGCGGTGCCGCTGTACAGCGGCATCGGCCAGTTCATCATCCCGGACGACCGGGTAGTCGGCCAGATCGAGCTCACGCGCGAGCTCGGCGCCGACGGCTTCATTCTGTTCAACATGGGCCTCGGCCTGGCCGAGCAGACACTGCCGAACCTGGTCAAGGGCGTGACCTCGGCGCCGGCGGCGTCGCCGCACCGGAAGTAGGCGGGTTCGTCCCGAACCCGCGGCCCGTGTGGGTGCGAGGACG
>CAZZDO010000463.1:2577-4090 GCA_964653205.1 uncultured Armatimonadia bacterium
ACCCGCGGCCCGTGTGGGTGCGAGGACGCACCCACCTACGCGACCACGTCGGAGGACAACCGTGCTCAAGTCCATCGTCTCGCGCGATGACACCATCTACGAGTGCTTCCCCGACCTGGCGCAGACGCCGGACCGGACGCTCGTGTGCGTCTACCGCGAGTGCATGTTCCACGCGCCCTACCCCTTCTCGCGCATCGCCTGCCGGCGGAGCCTTGACGGCGGCCGCACCTGGCTCCCCAAACAGATCGTGGACGAGTGCGTCGCCCGGCCCGAGCAAGTCGCGGGCGACCGTGACTGGCTCTGTGAGGACGCCCTCCGCGGTTACGAGGAGAGCCGGGCGCGCGTGACCGAGGACTGGAAGATCGGCGCCTCGATCAACTGCCAGCGACTGCTCTGCCTGAGCGACGGCTCGCTGCTCATGGTCGCCGACTTCCATGGCGCCCACCCCGGCCACACCTGGAGCCTCTTCGCCTACCGCAGCACCGATGGCGGCCTCACCTGGACCGGCCCGGACGACCTCGGCCTCCGCGACGTCCTCGTCCCCTCCCTGACCGAACTGCGCGACGGCCGCCTGCTCCTCGGCGCCTCAACGCTCGCTTACGACGACGCCGGCCAGGCCGACGAGACGCAGCTTGTCTTCTTCTCCGAGGACCAGGGCCGCACGTGGGGCGAGCCCGTTCCCATCCCCGCCGAACCCGGCCAGGACTTCTCCGAGGGCAGCTTCGTCGAGTTGGACGACGGCGCCCTCGTCGGCTTCCTGCGCGATGACAAGCTCGGGAAAGCGTACAAGACGATCTCGGAGGACGGCGGCCAGACGTGGTTGGGCCCCTTCCCGACGCAACTCATTGGCCTCGAAGGCCGCCCCAGGGCGGGGCTGCTGAGCACCGGCGAAGTCTGCGTCACCTATCGGCTGGACGTGCCCAACGAGATGCTCGCCCTGCACGTGATGACCCAGGCGGCGGCACGGTTCAAGGGGGACAAGCCGATGATCGAGCGCCAGCCCATGCCCGAAGACAAGCCGGGCATCCATGGCGGCGAGGCGCCGTGGTACATGACGAGCTACTACCCCGGTCGTACGGTGGTGCTGGACATGGACCGCAGCGTCCACCGCGACGGCGGCTACTCCGGCTGGGTCGAGTTGGACTCGGGGGACCTTTACGTCGTGGACTACATCAACGACGACGCGCCGCTCGCGCACCTCCGCAGCTATCTCGTCAGCCGCTCGGACATCATGCTCTTCCCGCCGGGAGACCTCCCGTGGCTGCACCCGTCGTGGCAGCCCTTCCTGCGCATGAGCCGGGCGATGGCCGAGCGGCAGTTCCGCGGCGAATGAGCAGCCGGGCGCTCTACGGTGGGCGACCTCACTGCTTTCTTGCGAATCGGCAGGCAGGAGAGGCGTCGTGGCGGCACGAATTGAGTCAGATAGCCCGTCAACCCTTCGGGCCAACAGAGGAGGAGCCTACATGCGACGTGGATTCACACTCATTGAATTGCTTGTGGTTATCGCGATCAT
>CAZZDO010000464.1:0-4081 GCA_964653205.1 uncultured Armatimonadia bacterium
CCCGCTCGAAGCCGTTGGAGGGGCCGCGCTTTAGCCGGCCCCCGCTCGAAGCCGTTGGAGGGGCCGCGCTTCAGCCGGCCCCCGCTCGAAGCCGTTGGAGGGGCCGCGCTTTAGCCGGCCCCAGAGGGTATTACCTGCGGCGGGGGCCGGCTAAAGCGCGGCCCCTCCGAACAGCTCACCCGTGAACCCCCACAAGAACCCCTCGTGCGCCGTGACGCTAACGAGCGTCCCGATCAACTCCGCCGGGCCGTCGAACACCATCAGCTTGTTCTGCCGCGTGCGGCCGCGGAGCTTCTCGGGGTGCTTCGCGTCATGGCCCTCGACGAGCACCTCGAACGTCCGCCCCACCTGCGCCCGGTTGATCGCCCGCGAGGTCTCGTTCTGAAGCGCGACGAGGCGCGCGAGACGGCTCTGCTTGTCGGCCTCGGAGACCTTGTCCGGCATGGTCTCCGCGCGCGTGCCGCGGCGGTCGCTATACTTGAACATGAAGGCCTGGTCGTAGCGGGTCTCCGCGAACGCACGGAGCGTCCGCTCGAACTGCGCCTCGGTCTCGCCGGGGAAGCCGACCATCACGTCGGTCGTGACGGCCAGGTCCGGCATGATCTCCCGCGCGCGGTCCACGAGGCCCTTGTAGTGGGCATAGGTGTACCCCCGGCCCATGCGCGCCAGCACGTCGTCGTCGCCGGCCTGGATCGGCAGGTGCAGGTGCTCGCAGGCGCTTGGCGTCTCCGCCATCGCCTGCAGCAACTCCTCCGACAGGTCCTTGGGATGCGAGGTCGTGAAGCGCAGGCGCCACAGGCCGTCCGTCTGGCCGACGAGGCGCAGGAGGTCGGGGAAGCTCGTAGGCGTAGGAATCCCAGACGGCCCGCGGTAGCTGTTCACATTCTGCCCCAGGAGCATGACCTCGTGGGTGCCGTCGGCCACGAGGCCCTCAACTTCGCGGATGATCTCCTCGGCCGGGCGGCTGATCTCGCGGCCCCGGGCGTACGGGACGATGCAGTAAGCGCAGAAGTTGTCGCAGCCCACGCTGATGTTGACGAAGGCTGAGACGCCCGGGGCGCGCGCCGCCGGCAGCGACGCGTCCGGGCAGGCGTCGGCGTCGGTGCTGAGCGTGAAGCACGAGGACGCCAGCGCGGCCTCGACGGCCGGGCCGAGGTCCGCGAGGTTGCGCGGGCCGATGATGAGGTCCACATAGGGAGCGCGCCGGCGAAGGTCCTCCGCCGCCACCTGCGCCACGCACCCGCACACGGCGATGACCATGTCCGGGCGCCGCTGCTTGAGGCGCGCCAACTCGCCGAGCCGCGAGTACACCTTGTGCTCGGGCTTCTCGCGCACGGCGCAGGTGTTGAGCACGGCCACGCGGGCCTGCGCGGGGTCGTCGGTGGGCTGGAGGCCGAGGGCCTGCAGGACTCCGGCGACCGTCTCGGAGTCCCGCTCGTTCATCTGGCAGCCCATGGTGGCGATGTGATACAGGTCAGGCACGGGGACAGTATAGCCGTGGGCGCAGAGAGCGGCAACACGCTGCGCGTTGGCAAACCGGCAGGTGGGTAGAGCGGGCGTCTCGCCCGCCCACGGTCGCCGGGGCGGGCGAGACGCCCGCTCTACCCACGCAATAGCACAGCGCGCGACACCCACGGGGCGGGGTACGAGCCCCCTGACACCGCAAGCGGTCTCTACGCCCTACAGCACGGCGCAGCCCCCGCGCTACAGTAGCTACTTCCCCAGGTGCTTCAGCATCTCCAGCGCCACCAGGTGGTTCCCCTCCAGCGACAGGTGCACGCCGTCGCCGGTGAACAGCGTCGGCTTGTTCGGGAAGTCGCGGGTCGGGGTGAAGACATCAATGAAGTCACCGCCTGTCGCCGCCGCCACCTCCTGCGTCAGCTTCGTGTACTGCTCCATGACCTCGGGCTTGCCGAACAGGCTGGCGCCGCGACCAGCCGCCACGGCCTTGTCGGCGTTGGCCTTCGTGATCTCATAGACCGACGAGGTCGGTGAGAGCAGCGTGAACGGTGCGCCGCCCGTCTTTTCCTTCACCTTGCCGATGAACTCGGCGAACTGCGCCTTGTAGTCCTCCGGCTTGACGACCGGCTCGGTGAAGCCGGAGGTGCTGGAGAGCTTCGAGTCGTTGTGCCCCAACATCATGAAAACACGGGTGGGCTTGGGCTCGTAGAGGTTGTCGTACATCTCCAGGCGCCACGTCCCGGCCTTGCCGTTGAGGCGGTCGAGCGAGCGCGTGATGTAGTCGCCGCCCACGCCGGCGTTGCGGTAGGTCGGCTGTCCCTCATTGAAGGACTTGAGCCAGTAGCAGACCTGGTCCACATAGTTGTAGCCCCGCGAGAAGTCGGTGAGGCTATCCCCCAGGAACAGCCAGTGCTGCGGGCGGGCCCCGATCCGCGCTGCCTTCGCCGCGGCCGCGAACTCGCTGTACACAGCCTCGGGCACCGCGTCCACGTAGACGGTCGCGGTGGCGCCGAGGTCGCGTTGCACGGCCACGACGCTGACGAGTTCCGGCGCGTCGGGGGCTTTGATCTCCAGGTGCAGGCGGCCCTGGTCGTCGCTGCGCTGCTCCTGAGTTGTCGCGCCCGCCGTGGTGCGCGTCACCACGAGCACCGGCAGCGCCGCCGGCTTGCCTTCCCGCTCAACCTGCCAGTCCGCACTGACGGTCGCCCCTACGCGTGCCATGGCATAGGGCGACGCGACGATTCGCCCCTCGGCCTGCCGCGCAATCTGGATGTCCGTGTCATCCAGCAGCGCCACCGCCTGCTCGCCCTCGATCTCGATGACCGGGGCGATGCGCTCCACGACGTAGCTGACCGGCGTGAAGGTGTAGACCACCTCCTGCCACTGGTCCGTCAGCACCGTGGGCTGCTCCTGCCACGCGTACTCATACGGCGTCTTGCCCGGTTCTTCGGGGACATAGTTGATGACCCCGAGCTTCAGCTTGCCCGTGCCGCGGGCGAAGACGCTGAAGCGGTAGTCCAGCCCCACTTGCGCGACGAGCACCGTGTTGAGGATGCGGCCCCAGGTGCGATCACCTTTGGTGACGGCCTTGAGCTGCGCGGCTCGCTTGCCCCCGTGGACGAGGGCCGGGTCACTGATGGAGGTGAGTTCCCCCGACCAGTACGACGGGCTGGACCAGTCGGCGACGGCGCCGTTGGCGACGGCCTCGAAGCCCGGGTTGCGCAGGGCGAGGGGGCGGTACTGGGCGAGCAGACATGAGGCGAACTGCAGGCAGATGAACGCGGCGAGCAGGCGAAGACGCATGGACGTTCTCCAGTCGTACCAACGGAATCTGTCTCGGTTTCCCGCCGCGCATGCGGGTTTCCTGCCAGTTCGGCATCACGAAACAAGCGCGAAACATCCGCGAAATGGCGGCGAAACAACCTTTCCATATAGTGCCCCCGAGGTGAGCATCAGGTGAAAGCCAAAGCAGTCGTCATGATCGTCATCGTCCTGGGGCTGGCCGTGCTGTTGGCGGTGGTCACGCGCACGGGGGGCACCCCGCTCTCCGGCGACGAAGCCGGCCTGGACAAGGCCGACATGGCCTGGGTGTCGGTGTGCGCGGCGCTGGTCATGCTCATGACCCCGGCGCTCGGGTTCTTCTACGGCGGGCTGGTGCGGCAGAAGAACCTGCTCTCCACGATCGTACAGTGCCTCATCATCTTCGCGGTCGTGACGGGCGTGTGGACCTTCTGGGGCTATAGCCTGGCCTTCGCCCCCTCGGCCGGCGGGTTCGTGGGCAACCTCAAGTACGCGTTCCTGCGCGGCGTAGGCATGATGCCTGACACAGCGTACTCCGCGACGATCCCGGCGCTGCTGGTGTACTTCTTCCAACTCAAGTTCGCCGGCATCACCCCGGCGCTGATCATCGGCGCCTTCGCCGAACGCATCCGCTTCTCCAGCCTGCTGATCTTCCTGGTCATCTGGGCGACGGTGGTCTATGCCCCGGCGGCGCACTGGGTGTGGGGTGTCGGCGGGTGGCTGCGGGAGCTGGGGGCCCTCGACTTCGCCGGCGGGACGGTCGTACACATCCTCGCGGGCATGTCGGCCGTGGCCGTTGGTGTGGCGCCGGCCAATGACC
>CAZZDO010000465.1:0-4078 GCA_964653205.1 uncultured Armatimonadia bacterium
CTCCACAACTTCCGCGTCTACGAGGACCTGCAGCTTGACTTGCAGCGGGGCCTCACGGTCTTCATCGGCCCCAACGCCGCCGGCAAGACGAGCCTGCTGGAGGCCATCCACCTGCTGGCTGCCACCAAGTCCTCCCGCACGAACAACGACGGCGAACTCATCCGCTGGGGCGCGAGCGTCTGCCGCGTGGAGGGCGCGTTTGTCTCCCACGCCGACCAGCCGCTGCGCCTGGCCGTCGGGCTCGACGCCTCCGGCGGGACGGGGGTGCTGGGGCGGCGGCTTGAGGTCGAGGGCGAAGCCGTGGCCGGCCCGCGTGATCTCATCGGCCGCGCCGCCGTCGTCATGTTCACGCCCGACGATCTGTCCATCATCAAGGGCGGCCCGGGCCTACGCCGGCGCTTCCTCAACACGGCCCTCGCGCAACTGCAGCCGCGCTACCTCGACGACCTGAGCCGCTACAAGCGGGCCCTGCGTCAGCGCAACGAGCTGCTTAAGGCCCTCGGCCACGGCGCGCGCCCGCCGGCGGAGGCGCAGGCCTGGACCGAGCAACTCGTCCGCGCGGGAGCGGGCGTAGCCGTGATGCGGCGCCGCTTCATCGCGGCGCTCGACGAACAAGCCCGCGAGGTGCATCGGCTCATCGCCGGCGAGGAGGCCCTCACGCTGACGTATGTAGGTGAACTGGCGGCGTGTGCGGATGAGGACGCCGCGGCGGAGGGCTTCCGCGAGCGGCTGGAGGAGTTGGGGGACCTGGAGGTGCGGCGGGGCACCACCCTGGCCGGACCGCATCGTGACGAGATGCACGTGGAGGTCAACGGCGCGTCCGTGCGGCAGTTCGGCTCGCAGGGCCAGCAGCGCACGGCGGCCTTGAGCTTGAAGCTGGGGCAGGCCCGCGTGGCGCAGGAATGGCGCGACGAGCCGCCCCTGCTGCTGCTGGATGACTGCCTGTCGGAGCTGGACCCGACCCGAGCCCGGGCCGTGCTCGACCTGGCCCACAACCTCGACGGGCTGATCGTCACCAGCGCGAAGCTCGACCCGGTGCTGGCCGAGTACAGCGATGCCATGGTCTACGACATACGTGACGGCACGGCCACCCGCGCGGGAGGTTAGGCCGTCAGACCGCAACGGGGAAACCGAAAGACGGAGCCAGTGATCTGGCTCCGTCTTTGCTGTTGGCCTGTGGGGCGCACGCTACGGCGCGGTCTGGATGAAGTGCAGGTCCGCATGGCCCGGCGGGACGACCACCGGGTGGACGCTGGGGCTGTAGGTCGGGCCGGCGACGGTCGGCTTGACCATGTAGTCGCCGGGCTCTACGTGCAGGAAGTAGAAGCGGCCGTTGGCGTCCGTCAGCGAGGTGACGAGCAGCGTCTCGCCCTGGTACAGGCCCACGGCCACGCCGGGCACGGCCGCGCCGCCGGCGGTCTTGACGGTGCCGACGAGGGCATAGCTGCCGGTGAAGTCCACATCGGTTGCATCGGGCGGGATGGTGACGTCGCGCGTGGCCGGGCTGAAGGCCGTCACATTGCTCATCGGCCGCACGGTGTAGGAGCCGTAGGGCACGCCGCTGAAGGTGTAGCGTCCCTCGCTGTTGGTGCTGACCGAGGCCTTCAGATCCGCCCCCTGATACAGTCGGACGGACATGCCGAAGATGGGCGCCCCGCCCGCGGTCCTGATGACGCCGGAGATCGTGCTCGTACTGCCCGTGCCGATGAAGTCGGTGGTGGAACTCCCCGGCGGGACAGCCACCACCGTGTACTCCGGGCTGAAGACATGGCCGTTGGGCATCGGCTGCACCGTGTAGCTGCCCGTGGCGAGATTGATGAAGTAGTAGCGACCATTGGCGTCAGTGACCGATGACACCTTCAGTATGCCGCCCTGGTAGAGCCCCACCGTGACAGTCGGGATCGGGGCGCCGGCGAGCGTCCGCACGTGGCCCGCAATGAAGCACTTGCCGACGAAGTCCGCCGTCTGAGAGCCCGGCGGGACGGTCACCGCCCGGGTGGCCGGGTCGAACATGATCGTGCCGCTGTATGGTCGGACGACGTAGTTGTCGTCCGTCAGGTTCGCGAAGGCGTAGCGGCCCTCGGCGTCGCTGGTGGTGGAGCCCTTCTCCACGGCCCCCGCGAAGAGCTTGACGGTGACGCCGGCGATGGGGTCACCCTCGACCGTCTGCAGAACCCCCGAGATCGTGCCTGCGTGTGCCGTGCCCACGAAGTCGGTGGCGGTGCTGCCGGTCGGGACGGTCACATCCTGGGACACAGGGGCGAACGTGTAGTCGGCCGACTCGGGCGTGACCGTGTAGTTGCCGCTGGCGAGGCGGATGAAGTAGTAGCGGCCGGTGGCGCTGGTCGTGGATGAGACCTGGCGCACCCCGTCCTGATAGAGCCCCACGCTGACGCCCGGGATCGGCGCACCCCCGGCAGTCCGCAGGGTGCCGGCGATGTAGTAGCTGCCGACGAAGTTGGCCGTCAGGGAGCCGGGCGGGGTGCTGACCACCCGTAAGATCGGGTCAAAGGTGATCTTGCTGCTTTGCGGCATGACGACATAGTTGTCGTCGGCCAGGTTCGCGAAGGTATAGCGGCCCTCGGCGTCGCTCACGGTGGAGCCCTTCTCCACCACCCCCGCGAAGAGCTTGACAGTGACACCGGCGAGCGGGTCACCCTCGGCGGTCTGCAGAGACCCGGAGATGATGCTCGTGTACGCCGTGCCGACGAAGTCGGTGGTGTTGCTGCCGGTCGGGACCGGCACCTCCTGGAACAAGGGCGCGAACATGTGGTGGGTCGGGTCGGGGGTGACCGTATACAGGCCGTTGGTCAGACGGATGAAGTAGTAGCGGCCGTTGGCGTCGGTGACAGAGGACACCTGCAGCGTGCCGCCCTTGTGGAGCCGCACCGCGACATTCGGGATGGGAGCGCCACCGGGCGTGCGCACGTGGCCCGCGATGAAGTAGCTGCCGACGAAGTCCGCGGTGGTCGTCCCCGGCGGGGCCACGACGGCGTGGAAGCCGGGATCGAAGGTCATGATGCTGCTGAGGGCCCTGACCTGGTAGTTCCCATCCGGCACGCCGGTGAAGGCGTAGCTGCCATCGGCCGCGGTCTGCGTCCAGTACTGCAGCGCGCCGCCCTGATAGAGGCCGACCGTGACACCGGCGAGGACTTCGTCGTCCACCGTCTTGACCAGACCCGAGATCACGCTGCCACCGTTCTGGGTGCGGACGTGAGCGCCGGCCAGAGCAGTGCTGCTCAGGGACAGGACGAGTACGAGGCACAGCAAGGCGACAACAACCAGGCGAAGCGAGCGCACGGGGAGCACCTCCGCAAAGACGGGTCCTTAGGCCGGACCGGCGCACGCGCCGCTCCGGCTGCTACCCGGATTGTGCAACGAGAGCACCGGGTTTGGCAAGGAGTTTCGCCACTGCGGGCAGGCGACCTGCCCACGCCGACAGCCGGGACCGACTCTTTACCGAACGCCGCTCGCCAAGCTATACTGCCACCATGCGCCGCCATCCCATGAACATGCGTACGGCGAGGATGTCGCCGCTCGGGTCGGCGCTCAATGAGGTGCTGGCCGAGGGCGGACAGCTCGAACGCAGCAAGAGCGCGCTGACGGCCGAGATCTGGCCCCAGATCGTCGGCCCGTGGTACGCCCGTCACACGTGCGTCATCGCCCTGAAGAAGAAGGAGCTGCAGGTCTACTGCGACACGCCGGCCACGGCCCAGCAACTGCAGGCCGACCAGGAGACGATCGCAACGCGGCTGAACGAGCGGCTGGGCGGCAACTATGTCAAGAGCCTGCGGCCCTCCAGCGTCGGCCCGCGCGCCCAGCGCGACACCGTGCGCGCGCAGGTCGCCCTCGAACCCGCCGGCCCCGACGAGGCGGAGTTGGCCCAGGTGGCCCTCCCGCCCGAAGAAGTCCAGGCCATCCGCGAGCGGGCCGCGCCACTGGACAGCCCCGAGCTGCAGGAGTCATTCATCCGCGCGGCCGAGTACTGGCTGCGGCTCGAGGAATGGAAGCGTCAGCGGGGCTACCGGCAGTGCCCCGAGTGCGGCCGCCGGCATGATGACCTGACCGACCTGTGCTA
>CAZZDO010000466.1:0-4065 GCA_964653205.1 uncultured Armatimonadia bacterium
ACGCCGTCAGGAGCATCAGGAAGAACACAAGGGTGTTGTTGAGGGCGTGGCAGATGATCGAGGGCACGATGGAGAGGTTGCGCTCGTAGAGCACGGCCAGGACGATGCCGATGAGCGTGATGGGGATCATGGCGGCTGCGTTGTTGTGCATCAGGGCGAAGAGCAGAGCGCTCATGGCCACGGCGCTGGCCATGGGCATGCGGCGGCGCAGACCGGGGAAGACGAAGCCGCGGAAGATGATCTCCTCGAGGATGGGGGCCAGGACGCAGATCAGTCCGAACAGGATCACGCGTGCGCCCAGAGAGTGCGCTCCGGACAGCAGGCGCTCGCCGGTCTGACCGGGCGCCGCGCCCAACGGGCTGCCGCCGGGCAGCAGCACCGTCGCCAGCACGAGCAGCACCACGAGCACGGCATAGCCGCCGATCCCGTGGGCCGTCAGCCACGCCGGGCGGCGGAAGCGCAGCCCCAGGATGCTGAGCTTGCGCCGGTTCAGGCCGTTCACGCGAGCCCAGACAACGAACAGGGCCCCACCGGTAGCCAGCAGATACTGCCCGGCGATGACCCCGACGCGCACGACGTCGGGGGCGTTGTCCAGCACCCGCGCCAGCAGCAGGCCGGCCAGCACGCCCGTGACGGCCATCGCGAAGTAGAGCAGCGCCACGATCTCCAGCGCGTCGAGGGGTTCCCAGGGAACGATCAGCGGCGGGCGCGTGGCCCGGGGCTCCCGGCGCACGAAGAACGCCCAGCGCACCACCGCGACCGCGAGGATCACGAGGCCGACCAGCCCCAGACTGCCGTAGACGCTCAGCAGGAGCAGCAGGCGTCCCCCAAACTTCCGCGTCAGGCCGGCCGCCCATTGCGTGGCCTGGTCCGCGGCGGCCGACTCCCCGACCCGGCGCCAGTACGTCGGCAGCACCATGCCCGCCAGCCACTCCTCCTGGTGTCGGAGCTGCGCGAGGGCCTGGGGGCCCAACGGCCGGAGGCGCTCGCCCGGCGCGTAGACTGCCGCCAGGCTGAAATACAGGCCGGCGTGCTCCTCATCCAGCGTCGCCGCGCGGACCAGGGCCTGCCGGGCTTGCTCCAGGTAGCCGCGATCTCCGTAGATGACCCCCAGCCGATAGAGCGCCACCGCGTTGGGCTTGCTGGCCATGGCCTGCCGCTCGTAGTCCGCGATGGCCTTCTCTTTGAGCTGGCGGGCTCCGCCGACCGCCGGGAGAGCCTCCGTCGGCATGACCTGATCCAGGTACAGGCCCATCCGGTACATCAGGTCGGCCTGCAGGATATGTTGGCGGGAGATCTCGTACCAGTCGCTAGCCGGCAACCGCCCGGCGCGGTCGCTCGTGATCGTGATCCCGGCCGCGATGGCGATCATCAGCAGGATGATCGTCAGGCGCATGGCGGTCCCCGACTCGCGTGCACTTCTCAACATGGTGGGGTTGTCTTCGCCCCCCAACTAACGGCCTGCGGCCCCCAGCAGGCGGAGTATGAGCGTCTCAACCACGCTCAGCACCAACACCAGCACCAGCGGCGAAAAATCAACCGGCGTGGCCCCCATATAGGGACGCAGCGCCCGCCGGATCGGCGCCAGCAGCGGCTCGGTCAGCATGTACAGCAGCGGCATCACACGCTCAGCCAGGACGGAGCCACGCGTCGGCCGGATCCAACTCATCAACACTCGCGCCAACAGGACCAGATAGTAGGCCTGGAACACGAGCGCCACCAGCCCACCGGATCGTGCCATGATGGGCGCTCTACTTCCCCAGTTCCCGGGAACGCTCGGCCGCGGCCACCACGGCCTCGATGACCGCGCTGCGCAGGCCCCCGCCCTCCAGCGCCCGCAGCCCGGCGATGGTGGTGCCGCCCGGCGAAGTTACCTTGTCCTTGAGCGCGCCGGGCCCGAGCCCGCCCTGCAGCAGCCACTGGCCCGCGCCCTTGATGGTCTGCGCGGCCAGGGCGGTGGCCTGGTGGCGCGGCAGCCCCGCCGCCACGCCCCCGTCAATCATCGCTTCGGCAAACGCTGCCACGAAGGCCGGCCCCGAGCCCGAAAGGCCTGTGACCGCGTCCATCAACTTCTCTTCGACCTGCACCGCCGTGCCGACGCTGGACAGCAGGCGCTGAGCCAACTCCAGGTGCGCCGCCGTCACCTGCGCGTTTCCGACATACGCGCTCGCCGCCTGCGACACCGCCGCCAGGATGTTGGGCATCACGCGGATGATCGGCTGCGCCTCGCCCAGCAACTCACCCAGCCGCGCCAACGTCACGCCCGCGGCGATGGAGATGACCAGTTGGTCGGCCTGCAGGCTCAGGCTCGGGCAGACCGCGGGCAGGATCTGGGGCTTGAGGGCCAGCAGCACGGTCTGCGCCTGCGCCGCGACCTGCACGCTGTCGCGCGTTGTGGCAATGCCGCGCAGGCCCAGGGAGGCGAGGAGGTCATCGCGCAGGTCGCTGGCGATGATCTGCTCGGGCGCGACCAGGCCGCTGTCTACGAAGCCCGCAGCCAGGCTGCCGCCCATCTCCCCGACGCCGATGATCCCCAGTTCGTAGTCGTATGCCACAGGTCGCCTCGCTACAGCTCCTGGATAGGCCGCCGATCCGCGTGCTCGTAGCGCGCTTCGCCGCTGCGCGGGCCGTCCAGCATGAGCTTCTCGACCGGCATGTCGAACGGCGCGCAGATGAACACCCAGTCCGCGATGCGCCGCATGTAGCCGTTCAACCCGTAAGTCACGCCGGCGAGGAAGTCACGGACGCGCTTGGCTTCGGGCTCGGCGGCGCCCTGCAGGTTCAGCAACACCGGCCGGCGGCGCTTGATCTCGTCAGCCACGGTCGTCGCCTGATCCATGTTCTTGGGATCGGCGCGCACGATGCTGACCCCGGCAAACTCAGCGCGTTCGTGGCGGAGGGGGATGACGCCGCTGTCATGGCTTGGCGTCCGCTCATCCAGCCCCCCCAGATCGTCGTACTCGTCCGGCTCCACCTGCTCCCCGTCTAGCTCGTCGTTACGCCACCCGAGGTAGTCCAGGGCCTGCTGCAGTAGTGACATCGTGGTCCTCCCGAATGCTGTAGTGTGTGCTGTGACTGCTGGTGTGTGATGTCGGAAATGCGATTGTCAATCAGGTCACGGACCGCGCGAGGGGTTAGCCGCGGGGCCCGAATATGGCCGTACCGATACGAACGATGGTGGCTCCTTCCTCAACGGCAACAGCGTAGTCCTGCGACATGCCCATGGACAGATGGGCCAGGCGTTGTTCCGGGAACTGCGCCGCCAGTTCGTCGCGGAGGGCCCGCAACCGGCGGTAGTACGGTCGCGACTGCTCGGGGTCCTCGGCCAGTGGCGGGATCGCCATCAGGCCCTGCCAGTCCACGCCCGGCAATGCGGCCAATCGCGCCGCCACCTCCGGGACCTCCGCCTCGGGACACCCGTACTTCGTCTCCTCGCCCGCCAGGTCCACCTGCAGCAGGACTGGCTGCACCCGGCCCGCGGCAGTCGCCCGCCGGTCTATCTCTTCGGCCAAGCGCGCGCTGTCCACGCTCTCGATCAGCGCACAGAAGGGCGCCAGGAAGCGAACCTTGTTGCGCTGCAGATGGCCAATGAAATGCCAGTGGAGATCGAGGCCGGTTCGGGCCAGCGCCTCGTGCTTGTCCACCAGCTCCTGGACGTAGTTCTCGCCGAGGTGGGTCGCGCCGGCCGCAGCGGCCGCAGCCACCTCCTCGGCAGTTCGCGTCTTGCTGACCGCCAGCAACAGCACCCCGGCCGGATCGCGCCCGGCGCGTGCGGCAGCGGCGGCAAGGTCGTCTCGCACCCGGCTCAGGTTGGCGGCGACATCCGGCATCGTGCTACCCAACGACCAGCGCCGTGCCCGGCAGCATCGCGGCGGCTATGACTTGTCTTCCTCGACTTCCAGCGACCAGTCGCCGAAGTCCTCGTCCGCAGCCTCGGCGCTGGCCTGGGCGAGCGGATCCACCAGCGGCGCCTCGCCGGAGGGCGCCTGACTCTGCGGTTGGGCCGGTGCCGGCGGGGCCGCCTCTTCAGCCAGCGCGGGCGGCGGCGGCGGCGGCGCGAAATCA
>CAZZDO010000467.1:0-4056 GCA_964653205.1 uncultured Armatimonadia bacterium
ACACTATCACAAGACGGGGCGGCAAATCAACCCTTAAGTTAGCGCGTATGGGTACGAGCCCCCGCCCTACAACGGCGCCCACCGCCCGTCAGTGGCGCGTCCAGTCCAGCTTCATCTGCTCCCGCGCCCCCACGGCTTCCTGGATCGGCCACGACGCGCGCAGGTCGTCCTTGTACGGGCCGATCTCGTCCATCGGGATCGGCTTGAAGCCCAGCTTGAAGGCCGGGCTGTCGGGCTTGAGGCGGTAGTCATCTTTCGCGCGGTCCACGAACTGCGGGTCGGCGATGACCGAGTGCGTGTCCAGGCCCAGCGCCTGCCACGCCTCCCATTCGGTCATCACGTCAGCCTCGCGCAACTCCACGTCATCCACCCAGACCGTGCCCGTGCCCTGCGACATGTCAATGCGGATGCAGATCTTGCTCATGCCCTCACGGTAGTCGCTGTCGCCGGGGGCGGGGAAGCGGAAGGTGCACTCCACGCGCTTCCACTCGGGCCCGGCCTTGACGGCGGTGTGGCGGGCCCAGAAGTACTTCCCCGCCTCGTACGCCTGCGGCATGATCGCGCACGAGGTGGGCTCGTCGGCCCGGAAGCTCGCCGCGAGTTGATACGCCTGGCCCGGCTTCATCGGGAGGTCCTGGCTGTTGAAGTTGACGACGAGCGTCTGCCCGCTGGAGTCCTTCACAGTGCCGTCGCCCACGATCTTGAGCGACTGCTTGCCGGACAGGTGCTGCGTCGTGTCAATTCCCGCCTGCGAGTTGTTGGGCTTCACGCCCCAGCGCCAGCCCTCCGGCAGCTTCCCTGTTTCGCCGGTCTCGAAGCCGGGGTTGGGCGCCAGGTTCGGGCCGCTCACGCTCCTGATGCGCGTGATGCCGGTGCGGAGCGGCAGGTCGTCGTGCCAGATGAGGTTGTAGTCGGACTCCGTCTTGTCGAAGGGCAGGTTGCCGTGCGCGTACAGGCGCGCTGCCGGCTCGCGGTAGGAGACGATGTTGCGCAGGAACTTGTTGCCGGCCATCTGCCAGGCGTCGTCGAGGCTCTTGGTCAACTCCTCGTAGCCGGGGTACTTGAGGTACGCGGCGGTGCCGTGGAACTTGTTCCACGTCTCGGTCATCATCGGCACCGGGTGGCCGCCCTTCACGTAGCCGCTGTACTGCACCTCATTGTCGCGGCCATCCACGATGATGTTGTTCTCGATGACGTTGTCGCGGCCCCCATGCACATGAACGCCGCCCAGGATCGTGCGCACGATGACATTCCCATGCACGTGCGTCCCGCATGTCCCGTCATCCAGATACACGCCCCAGTTCATGTGCGGGCTGACCCACTTGCCGCTCTCCTGCCCGAAGCCCACGATGTCGTGCAGGTAGTTGTAGCGGATCTCCGTGCCGCGCCGGCACCAGTCCACCTGCCAGGAGTAGATCGCCCCGCAGTCGGCCGTCTCGAGGTTGCAGTGGCGGATCTCGTTGTACTCGAAAACATGGTCATTGCCGCCCCAGACGATGCCGAAGCGCGGGCAGTCATGGATGAGGTTGTGGGAGACGCGGTTGCCCACGCCGCTGCACGAGACGCCGACGCCCTGCTTGTAGTACACGCCCGTGTGATGGGTGTAGTTGTTGTCGGCGACATTCTCGGCGGGCTCGAGCGTCTGGGGGTTGCCCCCGTTGAGACTGATCGCGTCGCGCCCTACGTCGTGGATGTCGCAGCCCACGACGCTGTTGCGCTTGCCGCCGCTGACCGCCACGCCCGAGCCGTTGTAGTCGCCCACGTTGCGGATGACGCTGGCCGCCAGGCGGCAGTCGGTCGCCTCGCGCATCACGATGGCCGTGCCCTCAGCACACTCGAAGGTGAAGCCGCGCCACGTGATGTGCGAGGCCCCGTCCTTCATCTCCAGAATGGTCCGCAGCACCGGCGCGCAGACCGTCATCGTCGCCGGGTCCACACCGTCCGGCGGCCAGAAGTACAGCGTGCCGGTGCGCTTGTCGAGATACCACTCGCCCGGCGCGTCCAACTCCTCGAAGAGGTTCTGCACCCAGTAGCGGTCGCCGGGGCGGATGGGATAGGAGGCGTCGGCCGTGAGCGTGATCGTGCGCTGCTCGCGGTCAAGGGCCTTGATCGGGATGATGTTGTTCCACCAGTTGTAGCGCGGGAACACCATCACCTCGCCCTCCTCAGGATGGGCCCACGCGCGCGCGTCGGCTTCCTTGTAGTGCAAGAGGTTCCTCGGCTCACCCGGGATGTTGACATGCATCGGCACGGGCTTGCCGTCGGCGTAGGCCCAGCCGCCCGTCACGGGATGGCCGAAGTCGTGGTTAGGGTAGCGTGCCAGGTCCATGCGCTTCCCGTTGCACAGGAACTGCCGGAAGTACACGTCCTTGAGGCCCTGCGCGGCCATGTCGGCCTTGAGGATCTTCCCCTGGTACGGCGTGAAGCCGGCGATGGTCTTGCCGCCGATGAGGATGGGCTGCTCGCCGGGGTAGGCCTGCCACGTCACCGGCGTCTGCGCCGTGCCGGAGTCTTCGGCGGTGAGGGATAGCGTGGCGGCCAGGGGATAGATGCCGCCGCGCACCTGCACCGTTGCCGGGCCCGCGCCACGCAGCTTGCGCACCTCATCGCGCGCGCGGGTGAAGGTCGCGAACGGCCCGTCCGTCCCCGCGGCGTT
Source organism: uncultured Armatimonadia bacterium (assembly GCA_964653205.1). Lineage (GTDB taxonomy): Bacteria > Armatimonadota > Zipacnadia > Zipacnadales > UBA11051 > JAJFUB01. Next base: position 2,657 of record CAZZDO010000467.1, read on the forward strand.
GGGTGCCGCCAACGTCCCGGACCAGGCATCGCTGCCCTGGGTCGAGACATACAGGCTCACCGGCGCGGCCATCGCCCCGCTCACCATCAGTATCAACGCCATCGTGCCAGTCAGACGCCGCATGGATCATCCCTCCTGAACGCGCGACATGCTACCTGCTACGCCCGGTACGCCTGTTCCACCTTCGCAATCGCCAGCCCTACGTCCCGCGCGTCGTCGTCGCTGAAGCTCTCGTGCACCGAGGTGCGCATGAGGTTGAAGTCCGCCTGCACGGCCTTGGGGCAGCAGTTCGCGTAGTCCACGTTCCCCCGCTTCTCCCACAGCGGGCAGCACCACGGGCAGTCGGAGTTGCCGTAGGCCTTGTGGTCCAGCGTGTACGGGTTCAGCATCGCCAACGCGCCGTAGTTCGCGGCCACGCCGACGCCCTCGGCCCCGACCGCCTCGCAGAACCTCGCCTTGTCTACACTCATCCGGTCCGCGTGCCAGCGCAGGAAGATGAACCAGTAGGCGCTCTTGGCGCCCTCGATGACCTGGCCCATCGTCACGCCCTCGGTCCCCGCCTCGACGAGGGTCTCCTCGATGACCTGCGCGCAGCGGCGGCGAACCGCGACGATCTCGGGCAGCTTCTCAAGTTGCACGCGCCCGATGGCCGCGCCCAGTTCTGTCATGCGGTAGTTGATGCCCACGAACATGTTGCCCGGCGCGTCGGAGTTGAAGGGCTTGCCGCGGTCGGCGAAGCGCTTGGCCTGCCAGTAAAGGTCCTCGTCATTGGTCACGACCATGCCGCCCTGGCCGCCGGCGGTCGAGTGTTTGCCGCTCATCAGCGAATAGCAGCCCATGTGGCCGATGCTCCCGGCCTTCTTCCCGCGCCATTCGGCGTCATGGGCCTGCGCGCAGTCCTCGATGACCCACAGGTTGTGTTCGCGGGCGATCTCCATGATGGCGTCCATGTCGCATGGCTGGCCGGCGATGTGGCCGCAGACGATGGCCTTCGTCTGGCTGGTGATCCGCTCGCGCACGGAGGCCGGGTCCATGTTCTGGGTCTCCGGGTCAGCATCGGCGAAGACGGGGATGCAGTTCTGCAAGAGCACGGGCATGATCGCGCCGGGGTCGGTGATGGGCGAGCAGATGACTTCGCTGCCGGCATCGAGCCGCAACGCCCCCAGCGCCGTGTGGACTGAGCCCGTGCCATGCGACACGGCGTTGCCGAACTTGCAGCCCATGTGGGCCGCGAACTCTGCCTCGTAGGCGTCTACTTCGACGCCGCCGTAGCGCTCGAAGGCGCCGCCTTCAGTGCGGGCGCGCTCGACGACACGGTTGATGGCCGCGATCTCGCGGTCATCAATCTGATCGCGCATCGGGAAGGGCTTCGTCCGTACCGCCGGTCCGCCGTCAATCGC
>CAZZDO010000468.1:0-1510 GCA_964653205.1 uncultured Armatimonadia bacterium
GGACATCCACGCCATGGTGGTGTTCACGCCATAGCCACTGGCCCTTGAGAAACCGCGCCCAAAGCAGTACATTGTATGGTAGCGCGTGGGCCGGGACATCCTGGACCGGCCGGTCGTTCGGCAGCGCACTTGGCCGGTCCAGGATGTCCCGGCCCACGCGCAAACATGATCCCAACCCGGAGGAGCCGATGGATATTCGAGAAGCCGTCGTCGAGCGCGCCGCCCGCGCCCGCGCCGCCACCCGTGAACTCATCAAGGCCGATGCCGCCTTGCGCGACACCGCCCTGCGCGCCATGGCCGCCAAGCTGCGCGCCAACGCCGAGCCGATCAAGGCCGAGAACGCTAAGGACATGGCGGCCGGCGAGGACAAGGGCCTGTCGTCGGCCATGCTCGACCGCCTGCGCCTGGATGACAAGCGCATCGAGGACATGGCCGTGGCGCTGGAGGAGATCGCGCAGTTCGGCGACCCGCTGGCCGGCGTGCTGGCCGCATGGGAGCGGCCCAACGGCCTGCGCATCGAGAAGGTCGCCGTGCCCATCGGCGTGGTCGGGATCGTCTACGAGTCCCGCCCGAATGTGACGGTCGACTCCGTCGGCCTGTGCCTGAAGGCCGGCAATGCGGTCGTGCTGCGCGGCGGCTCGGAGTCCATTAACTCCAACGTCTGCCTCGCCGCGCTGCTTTCCGAAGCCGCGGCGGAAGTCGGCCTCCCGGCCTCGTGCGTCGAGATCGTCCCGGTCACCGACCGCCAGGCCGTGCTGGAGCTGGTCAAGCTCGACCAGTACCTGAGCCTCGTCGTCCCGCGCGGCGGCGCGCAGCTCATCCGCACCGTCAAGGACAATGCTACCGTGCCGGTGCTCGAACACGAGCGCGGCATGACGCAGATCTATGTGGATGCCACGTGCGACGTGAACATGGCCGTCAGCATCGTCCACAACGCCAAGGTCCAGCGCCCGGGCGTCTGCAACGCCGTCGAGAACCTCTACGTCCACGAGCACAACACGAAGGCCCTCAAGGCTATCGTCGCCGACTTGCAGGCCGCCGGGGTCGAGATCCGCGCCGACGCCGGCGTCATGGCCGTCTGCGACGGCTGCACCGAGGCCACGCCCGAGGACTGGGACACGGAATACCTCGACCTGATCCTCACCGTCGGCCTCGTCTCGTCGCTTGATGAGGCCCTCGACGCCATCGCCGCCCACACCTCGGGGCTGACCGAGGCCATCATCACCGACAACGAAGCCCACGCCGCGCGCTTCCTGCGCGAGGTGGACTCGGCCTGCGTCTATCACAACGCCTCGACGCGCTTCACCGATGGCGGGCAGTTCGGCATGGGCGCGGAGATCGGCATCTCGACAGGCAAGATGCACGCGCGCGGGCCGGTCGGCGTGCGCGAGTTGACGAGCTACAAGTACGTCATTCACGGGAACGGGCAGGTAAGAGAATAGGACGGGCCGCAGTTCAGTCGGGGGTTGAAACCCCCGCCTGCGAGAACCGTCCCTCCGGGACGGGAGTG
>CAZZDO010000468.1:1610-4048 GCA_964653205.1 uncultured Armatimonadia bacterium
GAGGGGTCGCCGCGGAGCGGCGGGGGTAGGTCGCCGTCCAGGGGTGAGCCATCAGTCGGGGGTTGAAACCCCCGCCTGCGAGAACCGTCCCTCCGGGACGGGAGTGCCGTTGGCCGTACCCCTCCCCCGTGGGGAGGGGTCGCCGCGGAGCGGCGGGGGTAGGTCGCCGTCCAGGGGTGAGCCATCAGGTGTCTGAACAACCGCAATCCGTCGAAAGCTGCCTGCCGCAAGTGCGCCGCCTGCTGGTCAAGGTCGGCACGCGCGTCGTCACGGACCCGGACGGCGGGCTGGACATGATCTTCCTCGACCGGCTGGCGCGGCAGCTCGCGCGCCTGAAGGACCGCGACGTCGAGAGCATCGTCGTCACCTCCGGGGCGGTGCATCTGGGCCGCCAGGTGCTCCGCCACGCGCGGGCCAAGGAGACGCTCACGTACCGCCAGGCCGCCGCCGCCATCGGCCAGCCGGAACTGATGCGCAGCTACTCCGAGGCGCTGTCCGCCCACGGGCTCATCGGCGCGCAAGTGCTGCTGACGATGGACGACATGAACGACCGGCAGCGCTACCTGAACGTGCGCAATGAGCTGGAGCTGCTCCTCAAGAGCCACATCATCCCCATCATCAACGAGAACGACAGCGTGTCGGTCGAGGGCGTGACATTCGTCGAGAACGACCGCCTCGCCGCCATCGTGGCCACGAAGATGCGGGTGGACCTGCTGGTCTTCCTGTCCGACCAGCCGGGGCTCTTCACCGACAATCCGACGCAGAACCCGGAGGCCCAGCTCATCCCGACGGTGCAGCCCGGCATGGCGCTGGAGGCGGAAGTCGGGAGCGCCGGCGGCCCGGAGTCGCGCGGGGGGATGAAGGCCAAGATCGCCGCGGCCCGCGTGGCGGCCAACTGTGGCGTGCAGGTCGTCATGGCCGACGGCCGGCAGGACAATGTGCTGCTGAAGCTGTGCGAGGGCCAGCAACTCGGGACGCTGTTCGTGGCCGGCCGGCAGGGCGCGGGGGGCAAGAAGCCCTGGCTGGCGGCCGTGCGCGAGCCGCGGGGCGCGATCTGGATTGATGCGGGCGCCTGCCGCGCGCTCTGCCAGCCCGACGGCGCCAGCCTGCTCCCCAGCGGCATCACGAGCAGCCAGGGCGACTACGAGGCGGGCGATCTGGTCTCGGTGGTAGACCCCGAGGGACACGAGGTCGCCCGGGGGCTGGTCAACTATTCCGTGGACGACGTGCGCCGCATCGCCGGCAAGCACAGCCGTGAGATCGGCCTCACCCTCGGCCACGCCGGCGCCGAAGAGGTCATCCACCGCGACAACATGGTGCTGACGGGGGACTGACGGCGGGAGCGCGAGCCAGGGAACAGGGGAGCGACGAACCATGCGCCGGTTCACGACATGTCTGCTGATCGGACTACTGTTCGCCACCACTGCCCTGGCCCAGGACACGGACCGTACGGCGCGCATGCAGTGCGTCACGCGCGCGCTGGACGCGTGGATGGACATCGCTCTGCTGATGCAGGTCGGGCAACTCAACCTGACTGACGCGCAGTTGCAGGCGTTCGCGGCGCTGTATGAGCAACACCCGCCCGGGAAGCCTGACCTGGCCGTGGTGCAGGAGGCGGCGGACAAGCTCGAAGCCTTCCGCCGGGACATGTTGGCAGGCGGGCAGCAGAAACCGGACGACTGGGAAGCGATGGGCAAGCTGATCCAGGCTGCCTTCGCGGAGTTCAACCGCGGCACGGACACCGGCAAGACGGCCGAACTGACCCCGGAAGAGAAGCTCGTCTGGGGCCTGCTGGCCCCGGAGCAGCAGGGCAAGCTGCTCGGGGGCGCCGACCCGGCCGCCATGGAGCGAAGCGCCCTGTCGGTCCTCAAGCAGCTTCGCACCCTGGATCAGGCGGCCTGGCCGGAGAAGCGCGACAAGCTCGCCAATCTCCTGGCCGCCGGGGCCGGGGCCGAGGGCACCCCAGCCCGCGCCAACGCCCTGCAGATGGGTCTGGACTTCCTCAACCGCGTCCGGGACATGACGGATGCCGAGTTCGCGCAGAAGCAGAAGGAGTTGGGGGCGGAGGCCGCCACGCTCGTCCCCCCGGGCGCCAACCTGTCGGCTGTCCTCTTGGAGTTCGACCCCTCGGCGCTCCACCAGGCCCTGCGGGGGACGCTCCTGAACCCCCGCGCGCCGCGCCTGCTGCAGGAGATGCAGGCCACCCGGGCCAAGCCGGCGGGTGGGGGATAGTGACCGACATCGCCCCCCTGCTCAAGCAGCGCCCCTTCGCCTACAGCGAGGTCTTCCTCCACCCGCCCACTGACGGACCCGCCTTTGGCCCGGGCGGTGGCCCCCGTGAAGGCCTCGACCCCGCCCTCGCCGCCGTCTGCAAGAACGAGTCGAACTGCACGCTCTTCCTCGAAGACGGCACGTGGTTCACGACCTGGAGCCAGGGC
>CAZZDO010000469.1:0-4035 GCA_964653205.1 uncultured Armatimonadia bacterium
TTGGCCTATCCCGGCGCGTCCGTGGTAGGATACGTTCGGTTCGCGGCGAAGGTTTCCTCCCCGAGGAATGCAGGGACATCCTGGGGCGATTGTGCGCCGGCCGAACCAGCGCGGCGCGACCTGCGGAGGATCATGCCGATGTGGCCATCATTGACCGTGGCGTGTGTCGTTGTCGCTCTCGTGCTGACTGCCGCCGGCCACGCCGCCGATGCCACAGCCGAGGGGACGATCACCGTCGCGGCGGACGACTATGCGTCCACGAAGTACCTGACTGCCGATGAGGTCGCCAAGATTAAGGAGCGGCACCGCCTGACGGGGTTCGGCGAGGCGGAGTACCGGTTCACTGTCCCCAAGGCTGGCTGGTACGAGTTGTGGGTCGCCGCCGCGCAGTGGGCCACCGAGTTGTACCTCGACGGCGAGTTCGTCATCTACACACAGTTCACCAGCGGCGTCTGGGAGCCCGAGAACGGTGAGGAGAAGACCGTTAACCTCTACCTGACGGGCGGGGAGCACATCCTGCGCTTCAGCCGCCCCTGGCCCTTCGGCCTGCCGTGGATGGAGAAGTTCAGCCTGCGCCCCGCCCGCGACGTGACCGGCATGGTGCGGATGCGGCCCATGCTGGACACCCTCGCGGTGCGGCAAGGGCAGCCCTTCAGCGTCGAAGTGACCGCCGGGAAGCTGCCCGAAGAGTACACGCTTACCCTCCGCGTGCAGGACCCGCAGAGCGCCGCGCTGGTTACTTCGCTGCCGGTGAATGTGCCGGCGGGGGAGGGGCTGCACCGGCAGACCGTCACCATCCCGACCGACCGTGAGGGCATCTTCGACGTTGCGCCCGTAGATGCGCAGGGCCGGGCGGTGGACCGGGTCATCCAGATCTGCGTCGTTGGGAAGCGGCGAGGAGACACGCCTTCAGCTGCGCTCGACAAGCAACTCCTCGCGACCATTGACTGTACCCAGCAAGCGCCCGACTACGCCTCCGCCAGCGGCACGCATGTCGTCAAGGCGGCGTTCGGCCCTTACATCGAGTCCGGCCCGAAAGGCCGCGTTGAGGACCTCGAGCAGGCCGACTGGTTCGCCTACAAGCTCGACCTGCCGGAAGTGCAGCAGCCGTACCTCGTCGAGGTGGACTACCCCGACGACGACCAGCGCGCCTTCCTGATCTCGCTGGTCGAGGAAGCCATCAACCCCTATGCCCCGACGCTGGGCGTCGCCAGCGGCGGGGAGTTCTCGCTCTCGCAACAGATGCAGACCCACGAGTTGGCCTTCTACCCCCGCCAGAGGGACCCGCGCCTGTTCTTCCAGACGTGGTACCGCGGGCAGCGCGCGGCGGTGGGGAAGATCCGCATTTACCGGCTGACGGCGCCGTTCCCGGTGCTGCCGGGCGTGCGAGGCGCGGGGCGGCAGTTCGGCTTCTACCAGGAAGAGCCGCTGCGGTTCGGCAGCTACTTCGGCGCCCCGCCGACGGGCAACCAGTGGTCCACGGTGTTCGCCGCGGCCGACCGCCTGGGGCAGTGGGGCAACTACCTGGGCGCGAACCTCTGGCACCCCACCATCTCGGTCTACCAGTCCATGATGTGGCCCGGGCGCGTCATGCCGGGCTATGGCCCGTCGGACACGGACGGCTATGGCCTCATCGGCCCCCCCACGCCCAAAGAGCCGCTGCGCAAGGACCTGGTGCGGCTGATGCTACTCATCAGCGAGAAGTACGGCATGAAGTTCGTCGGGGAGTTGCACACGCCGGTCAACGCCGTCCTGGCCCGCGCGCTGGACGAGCAGTTCGGCGGCGCCGGCACGACCGATGACGACGGCCCGCAGAAGCCGTGGCTGATCGTCTCGAAGGAAGGCAAGATCGGGACGTGCCCGCACTACAACCCGCTCTATCCTGGCGTGCAGGATTGGGTCGCGTCGGTCATCACGGAGTTGGCCCAGCGGTACAAGGACTCCCCGTCCTTCGCGGGAGTGGCCCTGCGCTTCATGGGCTGGCAGTTCTCGTCCTGGCAGGGCTTGCCCTCGATCCACTGGGGCTATGAGGACTGGACCGTCGGCCAGTTCGAGCAGGACACGGGCACGAAGGTCCCGGTCGCGGCCGACGACCCCGCGCGCTACGGCAAGCGCCATGCCTGGATCATGGCCAACGCCTACGAGCCGTGGGTGAGCTGGCGCTGCCGGAAGATGGCGGCGCACTACGCGCGGCTGGCGAAGATCCTCACCGACGCCCGGCCCGATCTGCGCCTGCACCTGGAGACGTACGGGGAGAGCTTCGACACGGTCTTCGCGTCCCGCATCACGGCCCGCGAATACGAGAGCAAGGGCTGGCTGGGCTTCATGCGCGAAACGGGGCTGGACCCGGCGCTGCTGCGTGACGTGCCCGGCCTGGTGCTCAACGACACCCGCGCCTATCCGCCGGCCATTCGCACCTCCGAGCCCATGCAGGCCGCCGCCGACCGCGTGCAATACTACGACCCGCAGATCGTGGCCGGGGTGGCGCGGCCACAGGATGGGGGCACCATCAGCGCCGTCCATTTCGACGCCCAGTCCATGGAAGGCGAGATGGTGCGCGCCGACGCCCTCGGCTTGCCCACCAAGATGATGCTGCAGAACAAGGAGACCGCGCACGGGGCCGGGGTCATGAACCCCTCGGGGCGGCACTTCCTGGCCCGCTACGCTGGCGCGATGGCCGATGGCAATGTGACCTATATGCACGACGGCAGCCATGGCTACGCCCAGGGGCAGCCGCAGGTCCTGCGCGACTTCCTGCGCGAGTATCTCGCCCTCCCGGCGGTGGGGATGAGCAAGCTGGCCGGCAGCGGCGATGCTGCCGCCGGTGACCCCGTGGCGGTGTGGATCGGCAAGCAGGGGACCGCGCCCGTCTTCTATGTCGTGAACCGTGCGCCGTTCGCCGTGACGGCGGAGCTGTCGTTCGCCGGTAAGCCGAGCCTCAAGCGGCTGGCCACCGGGCAGGCGGCGCCACTCGCGGCGGGCGGGAAGCTACGCCTGTCGCTTCAGGGCTACCAACTGCTCGCTTTCGGCGGCGGAGCGCCGAAGGCCCTGGCGGTCACCGCGCCGCCGGAGGTCATGGCCGTGCTCGACAAGCAAGGCGCCTTCGTCGAGACGCTGCTGAACGGTCAGGGGGCGGCCGCGGCTGTCACCATCGTCCCCTTCTCGCTCATTGACCAGCAGCGCGCGCAGGACACGCTCGCCCGGGCGCGGATGGCGTGCCGCGAGGGGCGGCTCGTCACGGCCCGGCGGCTGCTGATGGAGCCGGCGCTCGTGAAAGTCTACGAGGCCTTCGGGGCGTATCCCCCGGACCTGTTCCACCGCAAGTCGCCGCCCGTCCCCGAGCAGGCACTGACGCCGCAACTGATGCTGCCGCAGGTGCAGGGCGCGACGGCGAGCGTGGCCCCGGCGGCACAGGCCGCGCCCGAACTGGCCGGCGAGGAGATGCTGGCCTGGCGGCAGGGCGCGGTGAGCCTGCCCGTCGAGGCCCCGGTCGCCAATCGCTACCGCCTGTCACTGGCGTACGTCGCCCGGCCGCCGTATGCCCGGCCACGCTGCCTGCTGAACGGGCAGGAGGTGCCCGGCCAGGACACCCCCGCGCGCGAAGAGAACGGCACGTGGGGGCGGATCACGCTGCGCCCGCCGCTGGCGTTGCCGCAGGGGGCGCAGCGGCTGGAGTTGCGCACCCACGGCGCCGCGCCCGCCGGCTTGCTCTTCCTGCAACTGCAGCCCGTCTATCGCGATCTGGTCGCCAGCGACTGGCGAGTCATCGGGCCCTTCGCCAGCGAGCGCGGGCCCACCGGCGGCCCCGGCCATGGCATGACGACCGCCTCCGGCCCCGAGCCCGGCGGCAGTGACTTCACCGGCGATCAGGGGCAGGCGCTGCAGTGGCTCCGCCCCGACACTTCCGACGAATACATCAACCTGCACCAACTCACCGGCGCGTACAACTGGCGGGTGAGCTACGCGGCGACGACCATCGAGAGCGACCGGGACCAGGCCGCCGTGCTACGCTTCGGCGTGGATTACTGGGCGCGC
>CAZZDO010000470.1:0-4027 GCA_964653205.1 uncultured Armatimonadia bacterium
GCAGGTGCCCCCACCGTAGACTGCGAACTGCCTCGCCATGCACGGTCCGCAGGACGCCACTCCCCGCGACGCCCCCGGCGCCGCCCACCGAGCCGGCGGCATCACGCCCCGGGCCATCGTCGTCGGCCTGGTGGGCACCATCGTCCTGGGCGTCATCACGCCCTACTGCGACCTCGTCCTGCGCGGCACGTGGATCGCCTGCAGCCACCTGCCCATCGGCGTGCTGGTGCTCTTCTTCATCACGCTGGCGATCAACACGCCGCTGTTGCACTGGCTGCGCGACCGTGGCTTCTCGCCGCGCGAGCTGTACGCCGTCTACGCCATGATGCTCGTGGGGGCGGGCATCCCCTCCTTCGGCCTGACGGAATACCTCTTCCCGACACTGGCCGGGGCCTACTACTTCGCCACCCCCGAGAACCACTGGATCGAGCGGCTCTTTCAGTACCTGCCCCAGTGGCTCTTCCCCTTCGACCTCAAGAGCGCCATGGAGACCGCGCCCGGCGGCGGGTCGGTCGTCACGTCGGACCTGTACACGCTGCTACCGGCGGGCCTCCAGCCCGGCGGCCGCTCGGTCGTGACCGCCTTCTACGAGGGCCTGCGGCCCGGGCAGAGCGTGCCGTGGGGCGCGTGGGCCGTGCCCCTCGTCGCCTGGACCCTCGCTGCCCTCGTCCTCTTCTTCTGCATGATCTGCCTGAGCGTCATCCTGCGGCGCCGCTGGATTGACCACGAACGCCTTGTCTTCCCGCTGGTGCAGGTCCCGCTGGAACTGGCGCGCGATCAGTCCCCGGCCTCGCCGCTCCCGCCGTTCTTCCGCCACCACTGGATGTGGATCGGCTGTGCCATCCCCCTGCTGATCCATTCCATCAACGGCCTGCACTTCTACTTCCCAGCCGTGCCGGAGATCAAGCTGGTCATCCCCCTCCGCCAGAACTTCACCGGCCGCCTGTGGAGCAACATGGGCATCTTCACCATGTTCATCCACTTCAGCGTCATCGGCTTCACCTACCTGATCTCCACCGAGCTGTCCTTCAGCTTCTGGTTCTTCTTCCTGTTCTTCATCGCCGAGGGCGCGCTCTTCGCCAGCTTCGGCGTACAGCTCAAGCCCCTGCCCGGCTACCCGACCCCGCCCCACGGCGCCCTGCAAATGATCGGCGCGTTCGTGACGCTCGCGGGGACGATGGCCTGGACGAGCCGGCGGCACCTGGGGCAGATCTGGGAGCAGGCCGTCGGCCGCCTGCCGGCCGATGACGCCCACGAGCCGTTGCCCTTCCGCACCGCGCTCTTCGGCGGCGCCATCGGTCTCGGCCTGTTTGCCCTGTGGTGCCTGGCCACCGGCGTCGGGGCCGGTCTGGTCGGCCTCGTGATCGTCCTGTTCTTCATGTTCGCCCTGGTGCTGACGCGGCTGGTGTCCGAGGGCGGGCTGCTCTTCGTGCAGGGCTTCCGCCCCACCGATGTCATCATCGCCTGCGCCGGCACGCACGTCATCGGCGCCCGCAGCCTCACCGTGCTCAGCTTCATCCAGAAAGTCTTCATGTTCGACCTGCGCGGCTTCCTGATGCCCAGCCTGATGGACGCCCACAAGCTCGCCGACGCCTCAGGCCTCAACCCCCGGAAGCTGTTGCCGTGGCTGGGGCTGGCCATCGTGGCGGCGGTCGTCAGCTCCTACGTCGCGTTCCTCCTGATGGCCTACCACCTCGGCGGCATCCGCTTCACCAACTGGTTCCTGACCATCTCCCCCCAGCAGACGCTGAGTTTCGTGACGGGCTATCTCAACCAGCCGTACCCGACCAGCCCCGCCAACTGGGTGCTGATGCTCGGCGGGGCGGGCACGACGGTCTTCCTGGCGGTGATGCGCGCCCTGTACACGTGGTGGCCGTTCCACCCGCTGGGCTACGCCATGGGGCCGAGCTGGCCGATGATCCAGCTCTGGTTTTCGGTGCTGGTCGGCTGGGCGCTCAAGTCCGTCATTCTGCGCTACGGGGGCTTCAAGCGCTTCCGCGAAGCGAAGCCGTTCTTCCTGGGGCTGGTGGTCGGGGAGTTCTCGGCGGCCGGGCTGTGGCTGCTCATTGACTTCCTGTGCGGCCAGCCCGGCCACCACTTCTTCCTGACTTGAGCCCCGCGTCGGTTGCGGCCACCTTCCGCTCTGCTGTATCATGGGACTGCTGCAACCACCTGCCGCACCCATTCCAGGCAAGTGAGGACCGCCATGCGGAATATCGGGATTGTCATTGTGATCTTGGCCGTCATGTTCGCCCTGTCGTCGTGCAGCTTCAAGGCCAGCGTGGGCAACCCACCGGAGGACAAGCCGGCTGCGACCGACACCGGGAAACCGGCGGACGCCACCAAGCCCGCCAGCGAAGCCGCCGCCAAGTACAAGGTGAAGATTCTGGAAGCCGGCGACGAGCGCGACGAGAGCAGCCGTGACATCACCCATGTCACCACGGAGTTCACCACCGCGGCCAAGGAGATCTACGTCAATGCCGGCATCACCGGCCTGACCAAGGGTGACACCATCACCGGCACGATGATGGCCGTAGACGTGACCACCGCCAGCGGCGCCAAGGTGCGCGACGCTAAGGTCGCCTCAGCCGATGTCGAGGCTCCCGGCGAAAGCAGCACCGCCAACTTCAACTTCAGCCCGCCGGACAAGGGCTGGCCGACCGGCAGCTACAGCGTGGAGGTCGCCGTGAACGGCGAGAAGGTGGACGCGATTGACCTGACCATCAGCAAGGCCGGCAACTGAAGCCGTCGGTCGCATGAATGCGCCGCGCCCTGGCCTGACCGGAGCGCGGCGCTTTCCTGTCCGCAGGCGGCTTAGTTGAGCGATTCTATGGAGGAATTGGGAGAGCAGAGGAGAAGGGAGTCGTCGCTCCGTCTCCGGAACACTGTTCCCGTCGTTAGCCAGGGGGCCCGGATACGAAGCGGATCAGTGCATCTCGCTACAGGGAAGGGCTTGCCATGCGGACCATCGGTATCGCCGTCGTGCTGCTGACGTTGCTGCTCGCGCTGTCGTCGTGCACCATCAAGCTGGGGAACTCGGCGGACGACAAGCCCGCCGCCACCAAGGCGTCATCCGCACCCGCTACCTCGACGCCCCCGTCGGCGTCAACGACCGCACCCCCGACCACGACCACGGCGCCGACCACCACCACCACGACGACCGCGCCGGCCGCCCCGGCCCACATCACAGTCTTGTCACTGAAGGCCGGCGACAAGCGCGACCCGAAGACCGGCGAGATCACTGACATGACCGCCGTCTTCACGACGAGGACGCCGACCATCTTCGTGACGGCCAAGCTCAAGGGGCTGGAAAAGGGGGATGAGATCACCGCGCAGCTCATCGGGGTCAACATCTCGGGCGCCAACGGCGCCAAGGCCCGCAACAAGCAGTTGGCCAAGACGGCCATCGAGTCGACCGGTAACACCGCGATCGCCGGCTACCATTTCACCCCGCCCAAGGCGGGCTGGCCCACCGGCCTGTACCAGACGAACATCCTCGTGAACGGCCAGCAGGTCCGTTCGCTGAGCTTCACGGTCAAGCGCGCCCCCTGATCGGGCGTGGTTCGAGCTTGTCGGTACCCAGAGAGGAACCAGGGCGGGGTCCCCGTCGGCTACGCCGACACCCCGCCCTATCTGGTCCCTATCCCCGCAGGTGCTTCTCCAGGAACGCGAACGCCCCCACCCCGTTGATCTCATGCGGGCCGTTGAAGTACTCGATCTCCGTCCGTTCGCCGATCCCCAATAGGTCGTAGCGATAGCGCGTCTTGGCAAACTCGTACGAGACCCACTCGTCCCATGAGACGCCGTCCCAGTGGCCGCGTTCGACCATGAACGGCCGCGGACAGATCAGATACGTCATCTCCGCATAGTTGAACGTCATCCCCAGGTCGAACTCGAACATCTCGTATTCGCCGGTGCGCAGGTAGCTCAGCGGCGCGCGCGCCGAGGCGTTCTTCCAGATCCACTCGTTGAAGTCCCCCGAGCAGATGGACAGGCAGTAATCCGTCACGACGGCCGGCACCCGCAC
>CAZZDO010000471.1:0-4009 GCA_964653205.1 uncultured Armatimonadia bacterium
CGCCAGCGGCATGACCAGGCCCGTCTGCCCCCACGCCGCCTCCAGCCTCGGCAGCCCGACAATCAGCCCGACCGCCGCATCCACCGGCAGATCCCCAGCCAGCAACGCCAGCAACCACGGGTTCCGCCACAGGCTCGGTCTCGCCTCCACATCCTCACCGGCGAACAGGCCCATCGCAGTGAAATTAGGGACAGGCACCAATTTCCGACGTCAGAAATTGGTGCCTGTCCCTAATTTCTGTCACCTGCCTCTGTAGTACGCCGCCACCTTGCGGAACCCGTGCGCCATGTCGTCTACGTCGGCGTCGGTGATCCCCTCGTTCCAGTTCATCACGAAGGTATTCGCTTGCGCCCAAACGGTCTCCGGGTAGTCCTCCTCCCGGTACTCCACGCTCCGACCGTACGGCGGCTCCCACGGGAAGGCGGACTCGCCGTACGCCTTGTGGTCACGGATGGCCGGGTACATGCAGATCGGGATGCCGCCCGCGTAGCCCGTGCCCCACGGCAGCCCCTCCGCCTGGATCGCCGCCCGGAACTCCGCCACCGTGCACCCGAGCTTCGCCTCGTCGATCTGGAACGGGTAGATCCAGTATGAGTGCCTGGCCTTCGGATGAATCCACGGCGGGATGATCCCCTCGATCTCCTGCAGGCAAGCCGTGAGCCGCTCCGCGGTGTGTCGCCGCCGGCCCAGGATTGAGTCCAGCTTCCGCGTCTGCGCCAGGGCCACCGCGCCCTGCAGCTCGGTCATGCGGTAGTTCACCCCGAGCCGCAGCACGCCGCGGTTCGCGCCCGAGCGGTCGTAGAACTTGTCGTGGAACATCCGCGCGCGGTCGGCGAGGTCGTCGTCATTGGTGATGACGATCCCGCCGTCGCCGGTGGTGATCTGCTTGCTCTGTTGCAGCGAGAAGCAGCCCAGGTCGCCGATCGTGCCGACGCGCCGGCCGTCCCACTCCGCGTCATGCGCTTGCGCGCAGTCCTCGATCACGTACAGCTTGTGCTTCCGCGCGATGGGCATCAGCACGTCCATGTCCACCGCCTGCCCGAACAGGTGCACCGCGATGATCGCACGGGTGCGCTCGTTGATCAGCGGCTCCAGCTTCCCCGGATCGAGGTTCATCGTCCGCCGATCCACGTCGCAGAAGATGGGGATCTGATTCTGCTGCAGGATCGCGATCACCGTGCCCATGTCGGTGACCGTGGTCGTGATGATCTCGTCGCCGGGGTCCAGTTGCAGCGCGCCGACGGCCGTGTGCAGCGCCGCGGTGCCGCTCGTGACGCCCAGGCAGTGCTTCACTCCCTGGTGCGCGGCGTACTCCTGCTCGAACTGCGGCACCATCTTCCCGCCGTGTCGCCCCAGCGCCCCCGACCGGATCACCTCCGTCAGCAGCGCGATCTCCTCCTCTCCCAGATCGCGCCCGCTCGAATCGCCCACGCTCGGGAAACCCCTCGTCCGGGCCTTGGGTCCGCCGTGGATCGCGAGTTCCTCAGACAACGTCTTCACCTCCCGTGTACTCCCACGCCTCCTCGTCCAGCTCCGGCGGCGCCGGATGAAGCGGCGTGCGGTATTCGTAGTTCAGGTGCGTCGGCTGCAGCCCCACCCGCTGCAGCAGCGCCTTGGCCGACTCATTCTCGTGGTACACCTTGGCGACCACCCGATGGATGCCTCGCGACTCGAAGTACCGAAGACAATACTGCACCAGGCTCTTCGCGAGCCCCTGCTTCCGCAAGTCCTCCCGCACGTACACGCTCTGCAGCACCCCGTAACGCTCCTTCGTCGCCAGCGACACCTTCGTCCGCATCCACAGCCAGCCCACCACATCCTCCTCCAGCGTCAGCACCACCAGGCCGTTCGGCTCGGTGCGCATCGCGCGCTTGAGCTTGTCGTAGTGGTACTGCAAATCGACGATGGGGTCTTCGGGGAATGAGGCGATGGCGATCTCACGCTCGTAGATCGCGAGGGTCTGCAGGTCGTCCTCAATGGCGAAGCGGGTGCTGACTTCCATCCAGGGCCCCCTGAGGCACTTTCAAAACCCAGGGGTCTGACCCGATTCTTGCCTGCCGTGTAGGCAAAAACTCGGGTCTGACCCCGCCCGACGTGGTTTTGAAAGTGCCTCCTGTGTCATGGGCGCCTCGCCCATGAGCAGGGGGGCCCTTCTACTTCGGTTTCTCGGGAACCTGCAGCCGGATGCACAACTTGTCCGTGCAGACGATCCACGACGTCGTGCCGTACGGCTTCACATCCAGCCCCAGCCCGTCGAACAGCTTCCTCAGCGGCACATAGGTGGTGCCGTTCAGGACCTGCGGCGCGACTGGCAGCGTGACCGACTTGCCGTCGATCTTCGCGCTCTTGCTGCCGCGGGTCATCTCAACGCGCTTGTCGCCCAGCTTGAAGCTCAGCTTCTGCGTCTCCGCGTTGTAGGTGAACGTCCCCTGCACCAGGTCGCAGGCCTGCCTCGCCGGGCCCAGCAGCACGCCGTTGCGCCACGTCGGCGCCGGGCTCAGCGACGCGCTGCGAGCGCCCGCGGACAACGCGAACGCCAGCGCAGCCATCGCCGCCCCCGTGCTCAACCTACGCCTCAATCGCATCTTGATCTCCCCCAACACACGCATCTTCACTATCCATCGTAGTACAACACCCCAACCGTGCAGAACTCTCCGCCTGTGACGCAGGTTCCACTGCCCGCGCGGCGAACAGTCGCACCGAACGGCCCTTCGCGCGAACGCTACGACGGTCCGGTCAGGCCGTGCCGTTGACGTTCGTTGTCCGTGCCTGCGGCTCACCAGAGCCGCGCCGTTGTCTTCCGTCGTCGCGGCTACGGCACGGCGCGGCTCTGGTGAGCCGCAGGCACGGACGGCAACGGCGCGTATCTTTCCCCATAGCCGCTCCGGGGCTCAACGTCACCACGTGAGGAGGGGCCCTGCCATGGTCATCGGAGTGCCGAAGGAGATCAAGCCCGGCGAGCGGCGCTGCGGGGTGACGCCCGCGGGCGTGCACCAGCTCGTCGCCAACGGCCACACGGTGCTGGTCGAGGCCGCCGCCGGCGAGGGCAGCGGCCTCTCCGACGCCCAGTTCCGGGAGGCCGGCGCGTCGATCTGCCCGACCGCCGCCGACGTCTTCGAGCGGGCTGACATGATCCTCAAGGTGAAAGAGCCTCTCCCCGAGGAGTGGCCGCTTCTCCGCGCCGGGCAGATCATCTTCACCTACCTCCACCTCGCCAGCTCCCGCGAAGTCACCCAGGCCCTCCTCGACGCCCGCGTCATCGGCGTCGGCTACGAGACCATCGAGCGCCCCGACGGGGAACTCCCGCTGCTCACGCCCATGAGCGAGATCGCGGGCAAGCTCGCCATGCAGGAAGCCGCCGCGGCGCTGAACGTGCACCGCGGCGGACGCGGAATCCTCATCGGCGGCGTGCCCGGCGTCCCGCCGGCCGAGGTGGTGGTCCTCGGCTGCGGGACGGTCGGCGTGAACGCCGTCGAGGTCGCCGCCGGCCTCGGCGCGCAGGTGTCGATCCTCGACATCAACCTCGACCGCCTGCGTCACCTCAACGAGGTGATGCACGGCCGCTGCATCACGGTCTACTCCGACCGCGTCACCGTCGCGCGCGCCGTCAGCTACGCGGATGTCCTCATCGGCGCCGTGCTGATCCCCGGCGCGCGTGCCCCCAAGCTGGTCACCGAGGCCATGGTGAAGACGATGAAACCCGGCTCGGTGCTGATGGATGTCGCCATCGACCAGGGCGGCTGCATCGAGACCAGCGAGGTCACGACTCACGATCACCCCTTCATCGTCAAGCACGGCGTCCTGCACTGGGCCGTGCCGAACATCCCCGCCGCCGTGCCGCGCACCGCCACCCTCGCCCTCACCAACGCCACCACCCCCTACGCAGTCAAGATCGCCAACCTGGGCCTCGACGAAGCCGCCCGTCGGTTCCCCGACATCGCCCTCGGTATCAACGTCCGCAACGGCGACCTCCTCCACCCACGCGTCCGCGCCGCCTTCCAGAGCTAGG
>CAZZDO010000472.1:0-4008 GCA_964653205.1 uncultured Armatimonadia bacterium
CCAGGAGCCACGCCGCGAGAAGCAGGTCCGGATGAGATCTGCGATGATCACTTCACGCATGCCATTGTGCATCCTTGCCATGTGCCGAGCAGTGCCGCAGCCTGCAGTCTCGACCGGTCAGTACACGTGGACTGAGTAGAGTCCGGTCGCGGTGGAACCCCAGGTTGCGTCGATACCGAGGCGAAGCCCGCTAACGCGGGCATGGAGCGGCAGGCGCACCAGGCGCCGGCAGTTCTCCGTCTCGGTCACCAGCCGTGTCCATTGAACGCCGTCGCAGGCGTCCACGTGGAAGGCCCTGACCAGGCGCGGCGGCGGGATCGAGGACGCCCCATCCGCTCCTGCCTGGTGATGGCTCAGCGCGTTGGAGTGGCTGAAGTCGCTGTCGAAGACGATGTCCAGCCCCGCCACCTCTGCCTCGGCAGCGAAGTGCAGTTCCACCGTGTCACCGATCTCGCACTCCCAGCGGTTCGACACCCCGTCCAGCGGCCTGGTCAAGCCGCTGCGCAGCACCTCCGGGTCCCCCTGTGAAGCAAACAGGCGGGCTGTCGTCATGAGCGGGGAGAGTTTCTGCCGCCGCCCGGGCAGCCACACGTCATCGGCGATGAGGGCCTGCTGGAGTCGTTCGATGTGCTCCACACCAAGGCGGGCCGGGTCCATGTCCGCTTGCACGGAAAGCGCCGCGGCCGTGCCGGCCGCCTGTCCCGTCAGAGCGCAGGTCCCCATGACCCGGGCTGAACTGAGGGCCATGTGCGTGTACCCGGCACAGCGCCCGGCGAACATCAGGTTGCGCAAGTCGCGAGCGCACAACGAACGGAAGGGAATTCCGTAGGGCGTCGGCGCGGGGTGGAAGGTGGTGGCCTGGCGCTTGAAGGCCGGACAATGGAAGCCGCCCGAATGGTGGTCGTCCATGGTCCACCCGCCGTAGGCCACAACGTCCTCGAACGTCCCACCTGCCTCGATGTCGTTCTGGGTGAGCATGTGCAGCGCCTCGTAGCGCCGTGACTCCCGCTTCGTGGGCAGGAACTGGATCCAGTCGAGGACGTGGTTGCGGTAGGCCTCCCGGTTGGCGCAATGGTTCTTGATGTGATCCCAGACGCCCCAGACCACCCGGTAGAGTTCGTCACGCACCGCTTCGGCGTCGCGGATGCAATCGCCGTCGCCTCCCAACTCAATCCACCAGATGCCGACGCGGTGCAGCCTCAGTCCGTGACCGCCGTTGAGTCCCGGAGGGTAGGGGATGTCCTCTTCGTTGGGGAAGTCGTAGGCGCAGGGGGGCGGCTCGAACGCCTGAGGCTGCCCCGTGTCGGTCACACCGAAGAGGCAGGTCATCCCCATGGTGTTGCTGTTGGCGTGTTCAGGGGCCAGTGATTCGCTGAACTCCGACCGTGCCTCACGCCCCACCCGTGACCCCGCGCCGGTCAGCGGCGCCAGGATGGCGTCTCCGGAGCAGTCGATAAAGATGCGGGCACGAATGCGATGGAACGTCTGGGTCGTCAACTGCCACGCGGTGACTGAAGCGATGCGATTGGGCGCGGCCATCTCGGCGTCGAGGCAGGTGGTGTTCAGAAACAGCGACAGGTTGTCCTGGAAACGCGCCTTCTCATAGAGTACGCTGTCCCAAAGGGAGTAGTTGTCAAACGGATTGCGGCGCAGGTTCTCAAGGCGCAGTTCCTCGAGGAGGCCGGTCTCCCGAAGCTCGGGGAACTCCCCGCAGCGATCCGCGCCGCAGATGTGAACGCGGCTCTCGCTCGAGGCGGCCCCGCCCAACACGGGCCGGTCATGGATGAGCGCGGTGCGCGCGCCGTGCCGGGCTGCTGCCAGCGCCGCGCACAGCCCGGCCATCCCCCCACCGATGACGGCCACGTCCACCTCGTGAACCAGCGTCTCCAGTTTGCCCAATTTGCTCACTCCGTTCTCCAAGGCAAGCACTCCAGTCTGGGCGTCATGTCTCCAGGACAGGGGCCACAAAGTGATGCCGGCCCGGCTTCACTTCGAATACGACGAAGCCCGCCTCTTCGCGCAACCAGCGGACGATGTCTTCTTGCTGGAGCGCACCGCGGGTCTCGCTCACTGACGACCTGCCGGCCGCCGGGACATGGACGGTGGCCGTCGTGTTCGGTGGCACCGTCACGTCGAGTTCAAAGTGTCCGCCCTCTCTGCGCCACCCGGTCTCGATCCTGCCCCACTCGGACTCGTAGGAGCATCTGGCCCACGTCAGCGAGGGGTCATCTGTCACTCCGGGTCTGACCACAAAGCGCTGGAAGCCAGGAGACTCCGGATGCGGGCTCAGCCCGGCCACCGCCTGCATCAACCAGAAGGGCGGGTGGAGGTATGAGAAAGCCTGCATTCCGGTGTCGCCTTCGAAGTCCTCCCACCAGGACGTCGCTCCTCTGTCCAGCATGTTGCCCCAGCCGGGGTACTCGCGAGAGTTCATCATCCTCAGCACCAGGTCGTCACGGCCGCGTTCGTGCAACGCCATGAACAGGAAAGTCAGCCCCAGTTGGCCCGCGTCGAGTCGGCCCTGGCCATGCTCCACGATCTGCACCGCGAGTCTTGCGGTGACGGCCGCGTCCAGTTCCGGGGGCGGAACGCCGGCGGCCAGAGCAATGGCGAGAGACGACTGCCCTCCGTTGACATAGCTGTTCTCGTCTGGCTTGAAGAACTTCCGGTGCACCGCCGCTGCCACGTCTTCAGCCCGGCGCGCCCAGCGGGAGGCCTCATCGGCACGCCCGAGGGCCGTGGCTTGCCTGGCGGCCGTGCGCAGCGTATAGACGTGGAAGCAGTTGACAAAGAACTGCGTCTCGGGCATGTCGGCATACGCGATCGCCCCTTCCCAGGACATCGGGATGCCCGGTGCCACCCAGTCACCGAGGAACCTCCAGGGGTTCTCGTCCCAGCGCGAGATCACGCCGTCTTGGGCGTGCTTCCCGATCCAGTCCAGCCAGCCAACCATCATGGCATGGTTGCGCTCGAGCAGCCGCCTGTCGTCATACTGGCGGTAGACTGCCCAGGGCATGTTGGCCGCTGAGAACTGGGCGGAGGGACACCCGCCCGTTGCATGGTTGTAGGGAACGCCGGCCGGGAGGTATCCGTCATCGAACTGCGCGTCGCGGAAGTCCCTAAGCCACTTGGAGAGAAAGCCGCCGAGGCGGAAGGCCCACAGGCCGGACAGGAAGTCGGCACACCCAAAGGTGGCTCCGACGCGTTCCCGGCTCTGGTCGCCCCCCACGTAGCCACCCACTGACACGTTCTCGAAGGTCCAGAGGGTGGTCTCGAAGATGTCGTTGAGCAGAGGACTGGAGCACGCGAACTGCGCGGCGCGGTCATAGGCCGGCCGGACCCGCCAGGCGCGCAGGGCGCCCGGCTGCGGGGCGGCCGCCAGGCCTCTGATCGTTACCCAGCGTCCGACGAAGTAGTTGAAGCGGCTGCGGAACACGCCCTTGCCATCTGGGCCGATGACATACCGGTTGTGGCAGGAAGTGGTGGAGTAGTGGCCGGCAGCCCCTTCAGGCGGGACCTCCGCGATCTGGAAGTCCACGGTGCTGCCGGGTGCCCCCTGGACCTCACAGTACAGCATACCCGTGAACACGCGGCCGAAGTCGGCCCGCCAGACCCCGGGCTCCACCTCCTGGGTGCTCACCGGGGTCATGACTTCCACGCCGCGGTTGGGCTCGACCAGCGCCGCCGAGGGCTCAACCTTCGGTTGGTACACGGTCGCCGGCTCCCAGCAGGCATCGTCATAGTCCGGGAGATTCCAGTTCGGAATCTCCCGCCCGGCATCATAGGACTCACCGCCGTAGTGCCCATTGTCCCACCAGCCCAGCAGCATGCTGGGGCTGGGATGCGTCTTCCACGACTCATCCGTGCCGACGCGCACCTGCTCCCCGCCTTCCAACTCGATGTCGGCCTGGGCGATGACCATGGGGGTCTGCGGCTTGTCGGGCGTCTTGTTCCACGGATAGAAGGCCCAACCCGGACCCAGCCAGAAGCAGATGACGTTCGTGCCCT
>CAZZDO010000473.1:0-4003 GCA_964653205.1 uncultured Armatimonadia bacterium
GCTCGGAGGCAGCCCGAGGCGCGCTCCCGGCTGCTCTCACGGCAGCCTGGGTCGGGCGGACCTCCCGGAGCAGGTTCAGGCCGGCGGCTCAGGGAAGTTGTGACAGTTCGCACGACCAACGAGGTGCCTCATGCGACTGGCGCTGTCTCTTCTGCTGCTCGCCGTCACGATGGCCTGTTCCGCTGAACCCACCGACCTCACCGCCTTCGAGTGGGGCGTCATGCCCACGGCCTCCGCGGCCGTGCCGGACATGAGCTTCCGCCCCCGGTT
Source organism: uncultured Armatimonadia bacterium (assembly GCA_964653205.1). Classification (GTDB taxonomy): domain Bacteria; phylum Armatimonadota; class Zipacnadia; order Zipacnadales; family UBA11051; genus JAJFUB01. The sequence continues at coordinate 271 of CAZZDO010000473.1, forward strand.
CGTCACCGACGGCAAGGCCGACACGGGGTGGGTCAGCCCGACCTCGGCGCGACCGCTGTGGCTGGGGCTGGCGTGGCCCTTCCCGGTGGTTGTCTCCGAGGTCACGCTCTCCGGGTTCGCCGCCGCGCCGCAGAAGCCGGCAGCCATCGGCGACTGGACCCTCCAGACACAGGAGGGTGCGCAGTGGCGCGAGATCGCCAGAGGGAACGGCCTAGACGGGGCCCCGATCCACGTCGCCCTGGCCCAGCCGGTGCGCACCGACGCCCTCCGTTTCAACGTCCTGAGCGCCGCCGGGGACTACGTCGGTATCAGCGAGGCGACGGTGCTGGGCGAGAAGCCCGTCCTGCCCATGTCCTTCGCGCCCACCTGGAAGGCGATGTGGATCTGGGTCGAGCCGTCGCTCATCCTGCCCCACCGTGAGCCGGAACGGCGGTACATGCGGCGCAGCTTCGAGGTCGCCGACCCGGCGCAGATCAGGGAAGCGTGGCTGATGGCCGTGGCGGCGGACAGGGGCGTCATGTACGTGAACGCGAGGGAAGTCTGGCGAGACGTGAGCTACAACGGCGGCATTCAGCGTCCGGCGCGGCTCGTGAGAGTGCCGACCGAACTGCTGCAGGCGGGCGAGAACGTGCTGGCGGCGCAGGTCGAGGACATCTACGAGGTGGGGAGCCACGGGCTGCTTGCCGAGTTGGTGCTCATTGGCCGCGACGGCAGCCGCACGATCATCCCCACCGACGACCAGTGGCTCGGGCAGGCCGACGCCGGGGTGCACCCGGACTGGATGAAGCCCGGCGCGAAGGACGCGCGCTTCGTCGCCGCTCGGCCTTTCGCCGGGGCCAACGGGCTGTGGCACTGGTTCTGGTCGGTGCGTTACCCGTTCGTGGCCCCCGCGCACACCGTCGCCGTGACCGACCTGCGGACCGACCCGTCGCCGCTCGTCCCCGGCGCGCCGGCGAAGCTGACCGTGACGCTCGATGTGAAGGAGAAGCCGGCGGCGGACTACGCGCTCATCCTGCGCCTGGGCGAAGACAGCCAGGTGCGCGACCATGACTTCGACCTGTTCGGGGCCGTGGCCACGCCCGAGCAGTTGAAGACGAGCGCGTGGCAGCCCGGGCAGCATACCGTCACGCTGAACGTGGACATCCCCCCGGAGGCTCCCGCGCGTACGCCGGCGACGCTCCTGCTCTCACGGCCCGAAGGCGCCGTCGGCCTCACCAGTAGCTTGCCGGGCGCGACGTGCGATCCGTGGGGGATGCATGTAACGTTTGAGGTGAAGCGCAGTTGGGTCGCGGTCGGTGACCGCTCGTACACGGCCCCACGGAAGGTTGACTTCCCAGATGTGAAGATCAAGACGCTGGCGGGGAACCCGACCCTCACGATTGATGGCAAGGTCGAAGCGCCGGTCATGTGGGCCTCATCCTACGGCAACCTGCGCCGCTATGCGGAGTACGCCGCGACCGGTGTGAAGATCTTCCGCCCGCACATCGAGGAGGACGTCATCCCCGCGCCGGGCGAGCAGGAAGTCTACGACCGCTGGCTGTTCGAGCAAGTAGACCGCATGATCAATGCCGCGTTGAGTGTGGACCCGCAGATCAAGCTCATCCCGGCCGTGGACATGGACCCCAACCCCGACTGGCTGTTCGTCAACAACTCCGAGCAGTTCCTCAGCGGGCGCGGGCAGGTCCTCATCCCGATCGTGTTCCAGTTCCCCGACCGGGCGCAGGTGCGGCCGACCTTCATGTCACAGGCATGGCGCAAGGCCGGGGCCGAGGCGCTCACGCGGCTGGTCAAGCACCTGCGCGCCCAGCCCTATGCGCCGAGCATCATGGGGCTGATCTTCTTCGCCGGGCGCGCCGGGGAGAACTACTGGGGCGGCAACGAGCTGAACATCTTCATGAACGACCGGGGGCAGTACGACGCGCAGCCGCGTGAGCGGTGGGACACGGGCGACTTCTCCGTCGCCGCCCGGCGCACGTTCCGCGACTTCCTGATCGCCAAGTACAAGACCGACGCCGCGTTGCAGCAGGCCTGGCAGAACCCGAGCATCCACTTCGACGACATTCTCGAGCCGGCGCGCTTCGTGCGCGACGAGGTCGTAGACACGCTCATGTGGGCGCCCAAGCCCAAGAATGCGGGCGTGATGCGCGACCCGCTGTCCCCGGGCGTGGGCACGATGCCGATGGACTACTTCCAGTGCTTCTCCGAGGCCATGATCGACTCGTTCAGTGAGTGGGGCAAGGCCGTCAAGGACGCCTCGGACAATCGGCTGCTGACGGGCTGCTACTATGGCTACACGCTGGCGCAGCTCTTCACGTCCGTACCGGGCTTCCATGGGCACACGGCGGTAGACCGCGCGGCGCGCACGCCCTATGTGGACATCTTCGTAAGCCCCGCCGAATACGACAACTCCCGCCGCGCCGGCGGGCACCTGTGGGGCCACAACATCATTGACAGCCTGCGCCTGCACAACAAGCTGTGGGTGTACGAGGCCGACACGCGGACCTACTTGTCCGACATCGTCCCCAAGCAGTACAGCCTGCCCGAGACGCTCGAGGTGCTCAAGCGCGACGCGTGCGCCTCCATGCTGCGCGGGTCGGGCTGGTGGTGGCTGGAGTTCGCCTCGGGCCAGCGCGGGGCGGCGGCCGCCGAGTGGTTCATGGACCCCGACATCGAGAAGCTCGCCACGCAGATCAAGCAGCTCTACGACTTTGCGCTGACGCTGCCGGACCGCGGGCCGTCGGCGCAGATCGCCATCTTCTACCACGGCGAGTCGCAGACGGCACAGGACCTGATGTCCACGCTCGGGCTCAACCTGCTCATCGGCCGCGAGACGCTCATCAACGGCGTGCAGCGGATCGGCGCACCGTATGATCTGTACAACCTGGCGGACCTGAAGGAACTGCAGCAGTCGGGCAGGCTCGACCAGTACAAGCTCTGCCTGTTTCTGAACCCGCTGTACCTGCAGCCGGAGGAAGTCAGGCTGTTGGACCTGGCCAAGGGCGGCGGGCGGACGCTGGTGTGGCTGTGGGCGCCGGGTCTGGCGCAGGCGGGCAAGCACCTGTCGCCGGCGAACGTGGAGCAAGTCATCGGGATGACGGGGCTGAAGCTGCTCAATGAGCCGGTGGCGCCGACGATGCGCTTCACCGACATGAGCGCCGCCCCGGCGGCGGGCCTGCCGCAGGCGGAGTTCGCTCCGCGTGGCTTCGGCCCCGGCGCGACCTGGGAGCGTTTCGGGAACGCCCTCCAGCCGCTGCCCTATCTCGACCCCGCGCAGGCCGGCAACGCGAAGATCATCGGTGAGTGGGTTCTGAGCGGGGTAGAGCAGGCGTCCCGCCCGCCGCTACCTCCCCACATGGGCGCCTTCGCCCTTCGCAAGCTGCCGACATGGACGTCGGTGTACTCGGCCTGCCCGTATCTCTCGATTGAGCTGATGCGCAACCTGGCGAAGATGGCGGGGGTGCACGTGTACCGCGACGCCAACGACATCCTGTATGCCGACCGGCACTTCGTGTGCGTACACACGGGAGACAAGCCCGCGCAGGACACGCTGCGCCTGCCGCAGGCGTCGCCGGTGTACGACGTGTTCGGCGGGAAGCCGGTGTCGGCCAAGGCGGACAGCATCAAGCTCGATGTGCCGCCCTACACGACGGCGCTGTACTACCTGGGCGACCCGGCGAAGCTGGAGGGGGCGCTGAGGTAAGGGGGCGCCGTGCCGGCGGCCCCTTCGGGGCGC
>CAZZDO010000474.1:0-4002 GCA_964653205.1 uncultured Armatimonadia bacterium
CGGGCTCGCCGCCGGGCCGCGCGCCATAGAGCCCCAGCAGCAGCGCGATCAGCGCCATCCGCACCGGCACGCCGCCGGCCGCCTGCCGGAAGTAGGCCGCGCGCCTGTCGGCATCCACGCCGGGGGCGATCTCGTCCACCCGCGGCAGTGGATGCAGCACGCGCAAGCCCTCCTTCCCCTGGGCCATCAACTCCGGCGTCAAGTTGCAGCTCCCCTTGACCGCCTCGTAGTCTGCCTCGCTCGGGAAGCGCTCGCGCTGGACGCGCGTCATGTAGAGCACATCCACGTCGGCGAGGGCCGCCGCGAGGTCGTCGGTCTCCGTGGCCTGCTTGCCCGCCGCGCGCACCTGCTGCAGCACGCTCTCGGGCATGCGCAGGGCGTCGGGGGAGATGCAGACGATGTCCGAGCCGAACTGCGCCATGACCGGGGCCAGCGAATGCACCGTGCGCCCGTACTTCAGGTCGCCCGCCAGCCCGACCTTGAGGCCCGCCAGCGTTCCCAACTCCCGGCGGATCGTGAACAGGTCCGTCAGCGTTTGGGTCGGGTGCTCGCGGGCGCCGTCGCCGGCGTTGATGACCGGCTTGTCGGAGAAGTCGGCCATGACTTTTGCCGCGCCGGCGAGTGGGTGGCGGACGACGATGATGTCGGCATAGGCGCTGACCATGCGCGCCGTGTCGGCCAGCGTCTCGCCCTTCTTGGCCGAACTCGTGCCCGGGTCGGCGAAGCCGAGGGTCTGGCCGCCGAGCCGCAGCATGGCCGACTCGAACGACAGGCGGGTGCGCGTCGAGGGCTCAAAGAAGAGCGTGGCCAGGATGCTGTCGAGCGGGTCGAGCGGGCTGCGCGGCCCGCCGTCAAAGCCGATGGCGGTGGCCATCTGCTCGGCGACATCGAGCACGCACAGAATCTGCGCGCGGCTGAAGTCGGACAGGGATACGAGGTCTTTGCCCTTCAGTGACAAGTGCGCCCTCCGGGTCAGCGCGGGATGTCGGGAATGATGTTGAAGCCGAGCAGCGTGAAGTGCGTGTCGCCGGTGAAGGCGGTGCGGATGTTGAGCCGCTTCATGACGACGAAACTGAAGCAGTCCGTCAACGAGAAGTCCTGGTCTGGGTAGCGTTCGGCCAGGCGCATCGCCTCGTCTTCATCTTCCTGCCGGACATAGTAGAGCATGAACATGTCATAGAAGCGGCAGGCCCCCATGACGTCGCGGTACTTGGTCGCCACCGGCAGGCCCAGCCGGCGCCGCATGTTCTCATAGGCTTCGTAGACAACGACGTTGGTCGTGACGATAGCGACACGCCGGCGGCGCATGTCCTCGAAGGCCGCCACGACCAGGGCGTGGTACCTATCGTTCCGATCAACCAGCGCGATCCAGGCCCAACTGTCGAAGAAGATGGGCTCCATCTCACGCCATCACGCCGATGCCGTGCTTGTCGTGGTCATCCGCGCTGGCGCCGTCGAGGCTTTGGCCCAGGCCCACCAGTTGTGAGAGGATGCGCCAGCACTCGTCGGCATTCAGTTCCTGCCCGAGGCCAATCTCGTAGCTCTCCCCCGCGACGCGGCGACGGCCGGGGCCCCGGCAGATGCCGACAAGGTCCTGCAGCGGATCGCCCGTCTCAAGGCAGCCATCCAGGACACGGTTGACGACGCGCTCGTCATCATCGTCATCTAGCCGCGCCCGCAGTGTGACGAGTTTGGTACTCGGCACGCGTACCCAGACGATATCCCTATCCATCTCGCATCTTCCCTACTGTGCCGCGGCGTTCAGTTCGTCTCGCGCCTCTTGCGCCGCCTCGGCGGCCGCCTGCGTGAACGTTCCCTCACGCTTGCGGTAGGCGTAGATGATCCCCCGCGCTGAATTCACTATCGCCCCCAGGCCCTGTTTGTCAAAGCCCGCGGCGACATCGGCGGCTGAGGCGCCCTGGTGGCCGTAGCCGGGCACGAGGAAGGGCGTCTGGGGCAGCCGGGCGCGCAGTTCCTTGAGCTGCTCGGGGTAGGTCGCCCCGACCACCGCCCCCACCGAGCTGTAGCCGCTGGCGCCCACGAGGTCCTGGCCCCACTGCGCCACCAGGTCGGCCATGTGTTGGTAGACGGTCAGCCCGCTCTCGAGCCGCAGGTCCTGCAACTGGCCCGACCCCGGGTTTGAGGTCTTCACCAGAATGAACAGCCCGGTGCCGTGCTCGTGGGCCTTGTTGACAAACGGCTCGACGCCGTCGTAGCCCAGGTAGGCGTTGATGGTGATGGCGTCGGCCACCTGCAGGCACGGCCCGCAGACTTCCGGGCGGGCCCCCAGATACGCGTCCGCGTAGGCCTGGGCGGTCGAGCCGATGTCGTTGCGCTTGGCGTCGAGGATAACCAGGAGGCCCAACTCGCGGGCGAAGCACATCACCCGCTCCAGGCACACCATGCCCTCGGCGCCGAGGGCCTCGAAGTACGCGGCCTGCGGCTTGACGGCCACAGCGTAGGGCTCGGTGCCCAGGCACAGGTTCAGGCAGAAGCTCTCGACCCGTTTGGCGGGGTCGGAGGCGCTGCCGGGCAGGTCGGGAGGCAGCAGGTCCACGCGCGGGTCCAGACCCACGCACAGGCGACTGCCCTTCCGACGGACAGCATCCATCAGACGGTCGGCGAAGTGCTCCGTCATGGGCCCCTCTCGACTCTCGACTTGGGGGGATTATACATAGGCCGCCCGAGCCTTGTCAAAGCCGACGGGCCAGCCGGTGGGTAGAGCGGGCGTCTCGCCCGCCGATGGTCGCCGGGGCGGGCGAGACGCCCGCTCTACCCGCGATTGGGGTCACGGCACGGGCGGGTGGCGCTCGATCATCCCCCGTAGCTGCTCGCAGAAGTAGCGGTAGTTGTCCCACGATACGTCCGGGGGCACGAAGTGGTCCACCGCGGGCAGGAAGCGCCCGCTCTCGAGCATGGAGGGCATCGGCCGGAGGGCCTCATCAATGGCCTCGCGCCCGTGGGCCAGCGCCGCCTTGTTCACCCCGCCGATCATCTGCAGTGTGGGGTACTGCCGCCGCACCGCCGTGATGTCCACCCCCATCTGCGTCTCCCACGGGAAGAGGCACGTCACGCCCCCCTCCAGCCAGCCGTCGAGCAGCAGCCGCACGTCGCCGTCGCTATCCACCATGATGATGTCCACGCCGACGGAGCGCAGCGCGGCGGTGAAGCGCTGGTAGCGGGGGACGAGGAACCGGCGGAAGAGCGCGGGGCTGACCAGCGGGCCGTTCTTGAAGCACATGTCTTCCCAGATGAAGAAGAAGTCCACCGGGGCCTCGCGCAGCGCGTGCGTGAACACCGCGATCCACAGCTCGCACAGGTGGTCCAGGATCTCCTCGAGCAGCGCCGGCTCGTCGTAGAACCACATACAGAGGCGTTCGACGCCGAGGAGTTCGCGCGGGCCGCCGAAGAAGCCGATGGGCAGGTCGCCGGCGTACCAGGGCTCGGTGCGGTCGGCGTGAGTTGCGCACAGGTCCGCCCACTGCGGCGCGAGGCGCCCGGCCATCTCCGGCTGGAGGCGCTCGTCGCGCAGCCGCTCCCAATCGGCCCGGCTTTGCACCGCGTAGCCGAGGAACTCGGGCATCGAGCCCCCGTCCTTGCGCTCGCGCTTGCGCACCCCGAAGCGGTCGGTGAAGACGCGGAACTCGTCGGTCTCCGCGATGACCTGCTCGGGGAACTGGGGGTTCAGGAAGCCGTTGATCGGCAGCATGTGGCGCAGGTCGCCGTCGAAGCCGCAGACTTCCCGCCAGTCGGCGTCGCGGGGCAGGCCCTCGGCGTGCCAGCGCTCCAGCGTGGCCGGCCACGGCCCGAAGCAGGGGAAGAACGGGGCGCGGTCCAGCGGCTCGCCGCGCATGAGCTTGAGGAAGCGTTCGCGGTTGGTCATGGGAGTTGGAGGTGGGCATTCGGCGTGGGCGCAGTGGGTTCCTCTGCCGCGGTGGCCCGTCGGTCGGGCGCCGGCGTTCTGGAAATCCCGCGGGGAATCTGCTACACTCGCCACAGATG
>CAZZDO010000475.1:0-3989 GCA_964653205.1 uncultured Armatimonadia bacterium
ACGCAGCAGTAGTCGAACTCGATGCCCTGGCCGATGCGGTTGGGGCCGCTGCCCAGGATGATGATGTTGGGCTTCTCGGAGGCGCGGAACTCGTCCTCTTCCTCGTAGGTGAGGTAGAAGTACGGCGTGAAGGCCTCGAACTCCGCCGCGCAGGTGTCCACGAGCTTGACGACCGGCGTGACGCCAAGCTGCTTGCGGTAATCCCGCACTTCCTGGGCCGAGGCGCCCAGGAGGGTGCCGATCTGCATGTCGGAGAAGCCGTTGCGCTTGAGGTGGCGCAGGTAGTCGGCGTCGAGAGCCGGGAGCGCCGAGCCCGCACCCGCTCGCTCCCGCCGGAACCCGGCCAACGCGTCCTGCTCCCGCACGATCTCCTCGATGTGCTGCAGGAACCACGGGTCAATCCCGGTGACCTCATGGAGCTCTTCCACATCCATGCCCACCATGATGGCGCTGCGGAGTTGGAAGAGCCGGTCCGGATGCGGGATGCGCAGCTTGGCGGTGAGGTCCTCGCGTGGCATCTCGTCGTAGTGGCTGCCCTTGCCGTCGGCGCCCAGGCCAAAGCGGCTGATCTCCAGGGAGCGGATGCCCTTCTGCAGGGACTCCTTGAAGGTCCGGCCGATGCTCATCGCCTCGCCGACCGACTTCATCTGCGTCATCAGCGTCGGGTCGGCGCCGGGGAACTTCTCGAAGGCCCACCGCGGGATCTTCGTGACCACGTAGTCAATGGTCGGCTCGAAACATGCGGGGGTCTCGCGGGTGATGTCGTTGGAGATCTCGTCGAGCGTGTACCCGACGGCCAGCTTGGCGGCGATCTTGGCGATGGGGAAGCCCGTGGCCTTGGAAGCCAGGGCCGAGGACCGGCTCACGCGCGGGTTCATCTCGATGACGACCATGCGCCCGTCACGCGGGTTGACCGCGAACTGGATGTTGCTGCCGCCGGTGTCCACGCCGATCTCGCGGATGACGCGGATGGCCTGGTCGCGCATCCGCTGGTACTCCTGGTCGGACAGCGTCTGCGCCGGGGCCACGGTGATCGAGTCGCCCGTGTGGATGCCCATCGGGTCGAAGTTCTCGATCGAGCAGATGATCACGACGTTGTCCTTGAGGTCACGCATGACCTCCAGCTCGTATTCCTTCCAGCCGACGACGGACTCCTCGACCAGCACCTCATTCATGGGCGAGGCGTCCACGCCCTTGCCGACGACTTCGTCGAGTTCCTCCCAGTTGTGGGCCGTGCCCGCGCCGCTGCCGCCGAGGGTGCCCGAGGGGCGGATGATCAGCGGGAAGCCGATTTCCTCAGCGATGTGCCGGGCGTCACGGACCGTCTGGGCGAAGTCGCTGCGCGGCAGCTCGAGCCCCGCCGCCAGCATGGCGTCCTTGAACAGCTCGCGATCCTCGGCCTTCTTGATGGCCTTGCGCTTGGCGCCGATCAACTCGACATTGAAGCGGGACAGCACGCCGGTCTCCGACAATGCCAAGGCCAGGTTCAGGCCCGTCTGCCCGCCCAGCGTGGGCAGCAGTGCGTCCGGGCGCTCGCGGGCGATGATGGCGGCAACACTGTCCACTGTCAGCGGCTCGACGTACGTGGTGTCAGCCGTCTCCGGATCGGTCATGATCGTGGCCGGGTTGGAGTTGACGAGCACCACCTGGTAGCCCTCTTCACGCAGGGCCTTGCACGCCTGCGTGCCCGAGTAGTCAAACTCGCAGGCCTGGCCGATGACGATGGGGCCGGAACCGATGATCAGGATCTTCTGGAGGTCATCGCGTCGGGGCATTCACTGCTCCTTATGGGCGGAGAGACCGTTGGACACAAAAAAACGGCGGCCCCTGCGTTTGGGCCACCGTGGGATGTGCGGATTGTGGGAGCAAACCTATCCTCCTACCTCGCACACAACACCTTGTTCGCGGGCGATCTCGGCCAGCGCCTCGACCGCGTCGCGCTCGGGCGGCTCGGCATGGAAGCCCCCCTTGACGCCGAGGGCCGCATATTTGCCTTCGCCGAGTTTGTGGTATGGCAGGATCTCCAGCGGCGGCGGATGCGGCAGACCCATGATGAACCGCGCCGCCGCCGCCATGTCGTCGGGCTGGTCGTTGAAGCCCGGCACCAACGGCATGCGCAACTGCACGTCCGCCCCGTCGCTCGTCAGCGCCCGCAGGTTCTCCAGGATGCGCTGGTTGCTCCGCCCGGTCCACGCGCGGTGCAGTTGCGGGCTGACCGTCTTGAGGTCATACAGTACCAGGTCAGTATACTGCATGGCCTCTTCAAGCACCGCCCAGGACACGTACCCGCTCGTGTCCAGGCACGTGTGCAGCCCCGCGGCCTTGGCGGCCTGAAGTAGCGCGATGGCGAACTCCGGCTGGAACAGCGGCTCTCCGCCCGACAGCGTCACGCCCCCGCCCGAGTTCTCGTAGAAGGGGCGGTCCTTGAGCACCTCGGCCATGACTTCTTCGACGGTCATGCGCCGCCCCCGCACCACCAGCGCCTCGGCGTAGCACGTCTCGGCGCAGGTCCCGCACACCAGGCACTTGTCCCGGTCAACGATGACCTGCGTGTCGCCGGAGGTCAGGCCCTGCTGCGGGCAACGGATCAGACACTTGCCGCAGCCGATGCAGTTGTTCGGGAACTGGGCCAGCACGGGCTCGGCCGACTGTGACTCGGGGTTGTGGCACCAGTCGCAACGCAACGGGCAGCCCTTGAAGAACACAGTGGTGCGAATGCCGGGGCCATCGTGGATGGCGAAGCCCTTGATGTCGAAGATGATACCTGAGATCTGCATAGGGCGCCAGACTACACCGGGGAGGACAGATTGCACTCGGGTATGTAGTGTAGCCCCTCGGGGGCAGGCTGTCAATCCATCCACCCGCCGGGGCCAGGGGCAGCGATGCCCGCCCCCCTCGCCCGTCTATGCTTCGGCCTGCGCCAACTCCGCCAGCGCGTCCAGCGTTTCGCCCCAGCACCCCGGGTCGCCACCCAGCACGTCCGTCGGCTGCTGTGGCAACGTCGCCAGGTGCGCCCGGAGGTCAGCCAGGGCTTCCCGAGCCTCGGTCAGAGCGGCCTCAGCACCCGCGTGCCGGTGCTCCATGAGGCAGCGGACGACCTCCGCGAACCCCAGCCCCACCCCCAGGCTCGTCACGAACCAGCGGAGGTCCGCGTCGTCAGACGCCGCCGCCGCCTGCCGGGCCCAGCCCAACGCCTCGCGCGTGTTGGCGACTCGCTCGCGCCACGCCTCGGCCAACTCCTCCCAGCCCGCGGCAGGCGAGACCGGGTCGCCCTTCAACCGGCGCACCTCCCGCGTGATGACCCACCAGACGCGGCTGACGGGGCCACGGCCGGTGTCGCCGCCGCACCGATACGCCCGGACCATCGCCTCCCCCGCCTCGGGCCCCCACAGGCCGCGGCAGACGTGCTCGAAGAGCATTCCCTCGCCGAACACGGCCTCCGGGCGGTAGTGCCCCTGCTGCAGTTGCCGGTAGAGGTCTTGCACCGCCGCGGGGTCGTCGAGGGGGACGCTGGTGCGCGCCTGCGCGGCATTCCACAGGCACTCGGCGTTGATGACCTGCACCGGCTCCTCGTGCGCGCCGCCGTTGGACAGGCACACCGACGCCGCGCCGACATAGAGCGGGCAAAGCGCCGAGGACAGGTTGCACAGGTCGTTGCTGGTGTAGTTGTCCCCGCCCGCAAACGCGACGACATGAGCGCCGTGCCCGTGGCCCACCGCGTCGAGCGCCTCGCCAAGCTGCCGCACCCGCGGGGTGCCGTCGGTGTTGAGGAACTGCTCCCGGATGCCGAACATGACGCCCGGCACCGGGCCGATCAGTTCACTCATCAGCCGGAAGCAGGCGACCTCCTGCTGCCAGGTGGCGTCGTCCTCGCTGCAGGCGCCGTAGAGCGGCGAAGTGAAAACGAGGCATAGATCGCGCGCGCCGTCGTAGCCGTCGGTGCGCACCTCCTGCAATGTCCGGGCGATGCGACCAAACCACTCCGCCAG
>CAZZDO010000476.1:0-3983 GCA_964653205.1 uncultured Armatimonadia bacterium
GCAGCGTGCTGATCACCAGCAATCTGCCCTTCTCGCAATGGGAAGCGATCTTCAAAGACCCGATGACCACGGCCGCGGCGATTGACCGGCTGGTACACCACAGCGTCATCCTGGAACTCAACCTGCCCAGCTACCGCATGGAGCAGGCCCAGGCCCAGCGCCGTCAGAGCAACAAGGCCAAAGACGACACGGCCTAACGGCAACGGCAAAGGCCAAGGACTCCCATGAGTGAAAAAGACTAAAGGGGAAAGGCAACGACGAGCCGACCCGCCCTGCTAGCGCAAGTTTGACAGTTCTTGGTGCTGAGAAGCGTTGAGGGGGCGCTGGGCGGGGCCTTTACACTACAAAGGCCCTCCGCCACTGTTCTGGCCTGGTCGTCGGTCCGGCCAGCAGCCTGGCTGGCGCCCTTTACTAGTCCGGCGGGGTCAAGTCGCTGAGCGTCCTGGGTAACTGTGTCACGCCCACCGCCTGGAAGACCTGGCTCGCCAGCGGCGGCGGCTGACTGACCGTCCAGAAGGTGTGCCCGTCCAAGCGGTTCTCGACGGCGTGGACCCGCGTCGCCCACTCCAGGGCCTCCCGCGGCGACAGCTCCGACCCGGCCTGCCGTAACTGATGACTCAAGCTGCGCTCCAACAGGTAGGCCAGCACACAGGCGAACAGGTGAGCCCGCACCCGCTGGTCTTTGCGGTGGAAGATCGGGCGCAGGTGCAAGAAGTCCTTCAACTCGCGGAAAGCCCGCTCCACCTCCTGCAAGGTGAAGTAGGCCTCCACCGTCTCCTGCGCACCCAGGGCGGCCGCATTGGTCAACAGGAAATAGCGCCCCTCCAGGCGGCGTTCTTTGGCAATCTGCTCTTCGTGGCGGGTGAACTCCAGCCGGCCCTCGCCGAACTCGCAGAGGAAGTACTTGCTGGCCTGGGCCGCCCGCAGGCGGGCCGTCACTCGCTCGACGATCTTGGTCTCTCGCTTCAGGCGGCCGGCTGCCACTTGCGCGGCGAGCTTCTCCAGCGCTATCTGCCCGCGCTCCAGCCGGGCCTGGCGAATCTGCTGCTCCTCCCGCGCGCGGGCGGCCGACCAGCAGCAGACATAACGGCTGCCCGGCTGGGCGGCCGGCGTGACATACAGCCGCACATGGTGCGGCCCCTCTTCGTAGAGGCCGAGGTCCTCCGGAGCGTGCGTTTCGACCGCAGGCACCCGCTGCCGGCGGACCGCCACTAGGTACTCGTAGCCGGCTTCCCCCAGGGCCTGGAGGTTGGCCGGCGAGACCATGCCGCTGTCGGCGACGAAGATGACCCGGCGCAAGGCGAAGCGCTTCTGGAGGGCCTCGATCATCGGTCGCACCGTGCTGACATCGGCCCGGTTGCCGGCCAGCACCTCATGGGCGATGGGGAAGCCATGGCGGTCGCAGGCCAGGGCCAAGAGGATCTGGCGCTGATCGGGGCGCTTGTCCCGCGAGTAGCCATAGGCCGCCAGGGGCGGTCCCTGGCCCTCGAAGTAGCTGCTGGTCAGGTCGTAGAAGACCACGTCCACCTCCAGGTTGAACAGGTGGCGCAGTTGGGCGAACAGGTGCTCCTCCAGGGGCTCTTTGACCTCGATGAGGGCATCCAGGGCCCGATAGAGGTGGTGCAGTTCCAGGGGGGCGCGGGCGAAGGGGGGCCACCAGAGGCGGTCAGACCACTGGAAGAGGCCCAGTTCGCTCTTGGGCGCCAGCAGGCGGTTAAAGACGATCAGGGCGATGGCGGCCAGCGGGTCGAAATCGAAGCCTCGCCCGGCCAAGAGGCGTGCCAGCAGTTCGCTGAGGTGGAATTGCTCCCAGAGGGCCTGGACTAAGCGTACGCCGCCGTACTCCAGGACGCGGCCGGTCTGGAGTTCGGCCGTGTCGGCGCCGCGGGGCCGGCGACCGCTGGCGCGTTCGAGGCTCTTCAGGAGGCGTCCGAGTTGGCCCTCCTGGCGCAGGGCCTCGATGTTGCCGAAGGAGTACAAGACGCGCTGGGCGTTCTTGCCGTGGTCGCGGTAGGACTCGACGAGTTGCAGGTACTTGTAGGTCTTGCCGGCGCTGGTGCGGGGGGCGATGCGGAAGTACATTTCGGCATTGACTGTACTGCAGCATCGCCGCTGTTGTCAAGGGAATTTTGCGATTCTTTTTACACTACGGTTTTGGGCCCGGGAGAGGCCAAAAGCGCGCTCCGGGCCTCTCAGGGCCATTCTGGCGGCTCCGCCCCAAAAGAACTGTCAAACTTGCGCTAGCCTGGATCGCGGCGCGGGCCGTGGGCCGACCGGCGGGGCCGATCAAGTGGCGGGCCGTGGCCAAGACCGCCGTGGCCGCTGTCCTCCTGGCGGTCCTCTACATCGTCTCAGGCGCGGCCTACAAGGTGCAGCAGCTAGCCGCCCTGGAGGCCGACCCCAAGGCCCTGCCGGACCTGCGCGCCGCCCACCAGGCAGCCTTCGCGGTCTACGGCCGCCTGCCGGTGGCGTACCTGTTCGGGAGCGCCTACGCCGACTATATCGGCTACCCCGTCACCGCCAACAGACGCATGGCAGAGCTGAGACAGGAGCGGCAGCGGATGGTGGACCAACTGCGCACCGTCGTCTTCGGGCACCCGGACAGCCCCTGGGCCGACAACGCCTTCTATGAGCTGATCCGCGTCGCCGGGGCCGTGGCCGATGAGACGAGCGCGCCGAGGGGCGGCGCGAAAGACGAGGTCATTGACCGCCGCGCCGCGCTGGAGTACTGCCGCGAGTTCTTGCGCGACTACCGCGACAGCCCCTACGGGCCGTTGGTGGCCGAGAAGATGCTGGCGCTGGCCCAAACGCTGGGCGATGAGGCGCAGGTGAAAGCGGCCTATGGCCTGCTGGTGAACACCTACCCCGGCCAGCCGGTGGCTGCGCAGGCTGCCCAGAAGATGATGGCCTACTACGCGCAGAGCGGTCGGCTGGAGGAGGCGGTGGTGGCTGCCGAGACGGCCCTGCAGGCCATGTCCGCCGACGCCGACCCGGAGACCCTCCTGGCCATCGGCGACTTCCTGCGCGACCATGGCCGCTTCGCCCCCGCCCGCCGCTGTTACCAGCAGGTCCTGGCAGCGGTGCGGACAGCGATCGCCGACCTCGATGCCGGGCAGTCAGCCTCGGCGGAGGCCACCTTCGAGTACATCCGGGCCCGCGGCGCCCTGCGCCGACTGGCAAAGCAGGCGCAGGCCAGCCTCGACGCGATCAAGGGCAAGTGACGCGGACAGGAGCGTCGGGATCAAGAGAAAACGCCCCGGAAGCGGCCCCGGGGCGTTCTTGCCTGAGTTGTCGCAAGGGGTTTGCCTCGGCCCGGGCTGGCTAGCCCGGCAGATTGTCCCACAGGTTGGGCAGGGGCGGGGTCGCGTGATCCACATTGTCGTAGTAGCCGATAGTCTCGCCCTTCTGCCACTTGCCGTGGCCATCCACGAAGCTGCAGTTCGCCCCGTCGTTGTGGACGATGTTCGGGTAGTAGTGGTTGTCGCTGGGCGAACCTATCCAGTCCCAGTCGGCCAGGTAGTAGACGCAGTCCACCATTAGGATCTGCTCGGCCGGCGCCTTGCAGCCGCCCAGGGCTGCGCGGTTCAGGTAGAGGTCATTGAACCCGTACCCGAAGGAGGCATCATAGGCATTCCCGTCCCAGCGCTGCCCGCCATAGGTGGAGGGGCAGTCGTAGATCTGCACGTTCTTGGCGTAGGGGTACAACTGGTACATCCACAGCATGTTGCGGCTGGGCGACAGGGCCCCGCTCGGCAGGTAATAGCTGCCCACTACGTTGTTGTTCCCGAAGAACGTCTCGTCGTAGTCCTGCACATACATGAGGGACGATGTGGCCAACTGCTTGATGTTGTTGAGGCAGCTCGTCTGCCTCGCCTTCTCACGGGCCTTGGCGAAGACCGGGAACAGGATCGCCGCCAGGATCGCGATGATCTGACTGCTGAAAAAGGGGTGCTGCAGGAGTTCACCTGGTCTGGGGGGAACCG
>CAZZDO010000477.1:0-3964 GCA_964653205.1 uncultured Armatimonadia bacterium
CATCATCGCGATCCTGGCCGCCATCCTTTTCCCCGTGTTCGCCAAGGCCCGGGAGAAGGCCCGCCAGGCCTCGTGCCTCGCCAACGTCAAGCAGCTTCTGCTGGGCATTCTGTCCTACGCCCAGGACTACGACGAGCGACTGCCGCTCACACCTGACCCGGGTTCCATGGCGTACCTGTGGTGGGACATCACCGTCCAGCCCTACATCAAGAACACGCAGGTGCTGGTCTGCCCCAGCGACAGGAGCCGCCCGGTGGGCTACGGCTTCAACTACCGGCACACCCGCGTGGATAGCTGGGGGGGCGGAATCACGCTGGGCCAGTTGCTGGCCCCCGCGGAGAACTACATGCTGATGGATGGCTATGCCCACTGCGTGTACTGCGTGTGGTGCTGGCCCGACCCGGCGGCCCAGGGCCCGTACGGCAGCAACTGGTACATCGGCAACCGCCACAACGAAGGCGCCAACGTAGGCTTTTGCGACGGCCATGCCAAATGGGTCAAGAACGACGTCCTGGTGAGTTGGACCACGCTCAGCCGCACCGCGTGGATGCACCCCTAACCGGGTGCGTCGGTCCGGGCCGCGACGACGACGCAGGCGTAGGACAGCCGCCGCCCGCCCGGCAGCCTGTTGGTCAGCCGGCTCAACCCTTGCGTGGCCACCGGTGGTAGCAGGCGGTTGAGCCGCAGCCGATCAGCCATGAGCACCGAGCCCTCATAGCCGGCGGCGCGGACGGTGAACCCCACCCCCCGGATCAGCGCCCGCAGCTCCGCCAGCGTGAAGGCGAAAAGGTGCCCGGCGGCGTCCGCCTGCGGGCTGGCCGTGGCGCCGGGCGCGTGCTCGGCATAGCTGGGGAGCCGCTCGTGGATGAAGTCGGCGTTCGGCGTCGTCACCACGAGCCGCCCCCCCGGCTTCAGCACGCGCCGCATCTCCCACAGCGCCGCCGCCGGGTCGGGCAGATGCTCCAGGATCTCCGTCGCCAGCACGGCGTCGCAACTGCCGTCGGCCAGGGGCAACGCCTCGGCCTGCCCGCACACGACCGCGAGATCCCCCTGCTCGTGCTTCCTACGCGCGTACGCCAGCGCCCGCACGTCACGGTCCAGGCCCACCGCTCGTAGCCCCCGCTCGGCGGCCAGCAGGCTGGCGTTGGCCTGGGAGCAGCCCACTTCCAGCACCGTCGCGCCGGGCGGCAGGTCCCCCAGCGCCCCCAGGACCCGGCCCAGCCGGCTGCGGTACCGCAGCGCCCACATGCTGCGCGCGTCGGAGGCATCGATCTCGCGCTGGTCGAACTCCCGCAGCCACGCCTCGTACTCGTTCCCCGGCTCGATCAGGGCGCTGTTCTTCATGCCTCTCCCTTCTCTGCTCTTCGGCCCATGTCCTCCCGTCCCCAGGCCATCCCGCCCTTGCCGTAACCGGCGCGTTGCAATATACTGTCGACGCTAGAGGTCACGTCGCCTCCGCGGCGAAGAGCCCGGAGCCGATGGCGACCTGCACAGGGACGCTGCGGCGTGTCTGGCCTGATTGGTCCTGTCCGTTCTTGAGATTCCGCGAGGTTTGAGGAGAAGCGCATGGAGATCCGCACCTACCGGCAGGCTGTGGTCAAGGGACTGAAGTGGCTACTGGCCCAGCAAGAGCCGGACGGCTCATTCCGCCCGATCGAGCATGGCCTGAACACCTTCCACAAGATCCCCTATGCCCTGGCCGTCACCGGCCAATTGGAGCGCGGCGCCCGCCTCTGCAGTTGGGTCCAGCAGCAGGTCATGGACGAGGAGGGCGACTTCACTCTCCGCTTCGACCGTGAGGGGCCGTTGGGCGTCTTTTACCACTATGCCAACTCGTGGCTCATCATGGGGGCCCACCGCCTGGGCCAGTTCGGCATGTCGCTCCGCGGCGCCGATTTCCTCTCGACGTTGCAGCACCCCCAGACCGGCGGCTTTCTGACCACCGGCCCCAACTCCAGCCTCGAAGGCATGCAGGACATCATGACCAGCGCCCTCGCCGGCCTGGCCATGCTGACCACCGGCCACGTGGCCGAGGCCGAGGCGACCGGCGACTTCCTGGTCTCGATGTATGACCGACAGCCCAAGCTCGGCAGCCAGATGCTGTTCGTCCAGCAGCGCGGCGACCATATGGTCAACGAATGGGACGAGGCGCAGGCCGTGGCCTTCGCGCTGACGCTGCGCGAGTCCGATCAGTGGTACTTCGTGCCGGGCCTGGCCGGCGGCTTTTTGGCCAAGCTCTACGAGGTGACCGCCAACGACGAGCATCTGCGCGCGGCCCAGGGCTACATCCAGTTCGCGGACTCGGCCGGCTCGGGCCGCTACGACACGCCCAACGGTTGGTGGTTCGGCTGGGGCGCGGCCATGGTCTACGCCGTCAGCGGCGTGGCGACCCACCGCAACATCGTGGAGTCCGTGTGTGATCAGATCGTCGAGAGTCAGATGTCCAGCGGCACCTGGGCCGCGGGCACCATGGGCTATGAGCCCCCCGCGCCGATCATTGACGCCACCGCCGAGGCCATCATCTGCCTGACCGAGATGCTGCAGGCACTCGTGGCCGGCGAATAGCGCGGCGCGATTGACGGAAGGTTGCGGGCGAGCGGCGCCGGGCGCCGCCCGAACTCCCCGCCTGGCATAAGCCGTTCACCGTTCACCCCTCATGGAGGCATACCTGCATGGCGACCAAGAGCAGTACCACCAAGAAATCGGCTGCAAAGAAGCCCGACGACCGCATCGGCTGGGGCATCGTCGGGTGTGGTGTCATTGCCCCGACTCACGCCGGCGCGGTCAACGCCTCCGGCACGGCCAACCTGGTCGCGTGCTGCGACATCGTGCCGGAGCGCGCCAGGGCCTTCGCCGAGAAGTACGGGCTGCGCGCCTACGACTCGATGGACGCGATGCTCAAGGACGACGAGGTGCGGGCCGTGTCCATCTGCACCCCCAGTGGCCTGCACGCCGAAGGCTGCATCACCGCGGCGGCCGCCGGGCGGCACGTGCTGTGCGAAAAGCCCCTGGACATCAACCTGTGCGCCATTGACGCGGCCATCAAGGCCTGCGCGGACGCCAACGTAAAGCTGTCGGGCGTCTTCCAACGCCGCACCACGCCGCAGTCCAAGAAGGTCCGCGAGGCCGTCAAGTCCGGCAAGCTGGGCAAGCTGGTCCTCGGCGACGCCTACCAGAAGTACTTCCGCTCCCACGAGTACTATGCCAGTGGGGCCTGGCGCGCCACCTGGGCCCTCGACGGCGGCGGCGCCCTCATGAACCAGGGCGTCCACGGCATTGACCTGCTGCTCTTCCTGATGGGCGATGTCAAGCGCCTGAGCGCCTACGCCCGCCGCCTGGTGCGCAACATCGAGGTCGAGGATACAGCCGTGGCCATCGTCGAGTTCGTCAACGGCGCGGTCGGCGTGATCGAGGGCACCACCTCCGTTACGCCGGGCTACGACTGCCAGATCGAGATCAGCGGTGACAAGGGCACGATCGTCCTGAACAGCGACCGCATCTCCAAGTGGGACATCCCCGGCGACGAGGACCAGGCGGAGGGCGAGACGGGCGGCCCGAACACCGCCTCCGACCCCACGGCCCTGACGGCCACCGGCCACGCCGCCCATGTCATTGACCTGTGCGGCGCCATCAAGGAGGACCGCGAGCCCGAGATCCCCGGTCGCGAGGCCCGGCGCGCGGTCGAGGTCATCAAGGCCATCTACAAGTCCTCCCGCCAGGGCGGCGCGACGGTCGAGTTCCCCCTCTCCTACGACGAGGACGGCCCCGGCATCGGCTAGGCCTACGTCATCGCCCCAACTCCACATCAGACACTGACGGCCACCGACCCCCTGAGGTCGGTGGCCGTTCCGTTTCCCCTCGACTCCAAACCATCGGCGCAAAAGAAAGGCTCCGGCCGAAGCCGGAGCCTTTGGGGTTGCGTCTGGTGCGAGTGAGCTTAGAAGCCCACGGTCACGCCGCCCTG